>CANHEA010000051.1 GCA_947459635.1 Flavobacteriaceae bacterium
ATTGACTTCTTCGAATTATTTGACGATAAAGAAATCACTATGGAAGTTCCAGTAAGAGTGGTTGGCGTATCGCCAGGGGTTTTGCTTGGAGGGGTTTTACGTTTGAACCAACGTAGACTTAAAGTGAAAGCTTTACCAAAAAACTTACCTGACTTTATTGATGCAGATATCTCTGCATTAGAAATGGGGAACAAATTGTATGTAACGAAATTAGTTTCGGACAACTACAAATTATTGCACCCAGAAAACACTGTGGTAGCGCAAGTGAGAATCTCACGTGCTGCAATGAAAGCCGCTCAAGAAGCAGCAAAAGCAGCAAAAGCACCTACAAAAAAGAAATAAGACTCGTTCTTTTTCATACCAAAGCATCAGTCGAAAGGCTGGTGCTTTTTTTATGTCCCAATTTTTCAGGAGCCGGGAACCTGCTCTTCACTCCACCCGAGCGAAGCGAATTGACCGAACACCTATTAAAATATTGACTTTGTGAGGTAATCTTTTGTTCTGAACGCCAGAACAAAAGGATACCGTTACGATCAGGGCTAGGCCACTCATTCTCTACCCGATACTCTAAACATTTTCAAATTAGCTCATTTTCAAATTGTCAAATGGTTTACTTTTACATCATTAGTAACTGGTTCTCCAAATTATTTAGATCCCAAAAAACAATCGACAATACCAGCATGAAGAAATTTTTAATCGTTGGCCTCGGCAACATCGGCGCAGAATATGTCAATACCCGCCACAATATCGGATTCAAAATCCTAGATTTTTTAGCCCAAAAAGAAGCTGTCTCTTTTGAAACTGTAAAACTGGGATCCTTGGCTGAATACAAATTTAAAGGCAGAACATTTTTGCTGCTCAAACCGAACACCTACATGAACCTCAGCGGAAAAGCCGTGCAATACTGGATGGAAAAAGAAAAAATTCCACTAGAAAATATGATGGTGATTACTGATGACTTAAATTTAGCCTTCGGAACGATTCGCATTCGATTGAAGGGAAGTGATGGTGGACATAACGGTTTGAAAAACATCAACGTCGTTCTAAACACCCAAAACTACACGCGGTTCCGTTTTGGCATCAGCGACGAATTCAAAAAAGGGCAACAAGTCAATTATGTACTGGGAGAATGGGGTGATGATGAAAAAGCCAAACTTCCGGAGCGGTTAGAACTCGCCGCCGAAATAATAAAATCATTTGGAACTGCCGGAATAGAAAACACAATGTCTAATTTTAACGGGAAATAATATGAAAAAGGTAAAGGTATTGATCATTCTATTTATTTTGGCATCATGTGGCTCTAAGAAAAGCGCAACGGTTTTAAGTGCCTCGCTCACCTCCGCATGCCCAAAAGACGGCAACTGCACCGTAGCTGTATTTGACAACAAAAGCATGGCTGTTAAGACGACTGAATTGGGAAGTTTGTACTATGAACTAGAAGAAAACACTTCTAAGAAAGTCATCAAGTACACCTACAATAAAAAGGTAAAAGGAAATATTCAAGACGCTTCTTATCGTGAGGAAATTGTATTTGAAATCAACAACAATAATGATCAGTTGGTATTTACAGACGAGTCACTACAAGACACACAACTCTTATTTGGACGATTTTGTTATTGTAAAGGACAAACAGGATATTATAAAATTGATAGTGGCTCACTTCGCATTTCCAAAAATTTAGAATCAAAAACCACCAAAGTTGATTTAAGTTTTAAATCCAAAAAAGTCCCTCAAGTCATTGAATCAATTTCAATCTTAATAAAATAAAAAAAGCCGCTAGTAAATTTAGCGGCTTTTCTTTTTTGACTTAACAATAGTTTTATTGAACTACAATTCGTTTCACCATTTTCTTGTCACCATCTGTTATTGTTACTAGATAAATACCTGCTTGTGCATTATCTAATTTTACTTTCTCATTAAAAAGTCCAGTATTGCTGTACGATTTGTTTAGAATTAATCTTCCACTAACATCATGCACAGCGATTCCAATTTTACCACTCGAATTAGAGTTAAATTGAATTGTAAAATTGCTGTCATTTGGATTTGGATATAATTTAAAATCGGCAAATTCAAAAGTGTCATTAGCCAAAACCAACGTTTGATAACATACTTCTAAAGCGATTGAATTGATTGTTCCCGCATTTCCAGCCACTACATCTTTAAAACCAAATTGCCAGTTTCCTTGTTGATTAAAACCGTTAAAGGAATCCAAATTTAGAGAAGCTGGTTTATAAGTACCAGCAGTTGGACTAGCGCAAGTCAGTGTATTTCCTGCCTGATCAAAGGTTACGTTCATATCCGCACTACCTGTACATTGTTGATTAAAATAGGTTGCAATACTTCCGCCAGGTCTGATAATCGCCATAACCAAGTTTTGAAGATTTGGATGCGTCGCATTAATAGTAAAATTGACATCACTAATAACCCCCGCAGTTGGCACATTTATTTGTTTAACGGTATAACTATTAGCGCCATCTGCCAAATTGAATGGCGTCGATAACTCATAGGTGTTACATGTCGTTACTATCTCATAACCAATACTAAATGTCTTTGAGTTTAATGCATAAAAAACGTTTCCAACTGCTTCCACAATAATTCTACAGTTTTGTGAAACAACATTTGGTGCTACGATATCTTCAGTTCCATCATTCGCAGTGTTTTCGGCGAGGACATATGGGAAAGTAACCCCTCCGTCAACAGAAAGTTTAATATTTACTAGTGCTGCATTGATATTATTTGCTGTAGTTCCTGCCACATCCCAAGTTACCGTTTGTGTTGAATTTTGCACCCACGCGGTTGGTGTACTTTGAGAAGTAACTTTGAAAGGACCGACATTGGCAAGAACTAAATTCATGGTTCCTCTTTGTGTTTGACCTCCCAATGGACTTCTGTTATCTCTCACTACCAATGAAAAAGCTAAGGTTCTAGCAACACTTGGCACAACTTCCCATGTTGATGTTAAGTTATTCGCTAATACTTTTGAAAACTCTGGAAAATATCTCTTTGGGGATGCAGAAGGGTTAAACGATCTGAAATTTGGACCCACAGTAGTCGTTGGCGTTGCAAGTGCTGAAGAAGCATTAAAATTGTATTGTTCCCAGCAGTAAGTTAACGCATCATTATTGGCGTCTGTTGCAGAGCCAGTTAAAACAAATGGAGTTCCAAATGGAATTGTAAAATCGCCTCCAGTATTCACCACAGGCGGCGTATTACCATTATCAACAGCAACAGCGCAATTTGCTGATCCATTTACCAAAGCAATCATTTGTATGATACTTCTTGCGTGAAGATAAGCATCTGAATGAAGTTGAACGTCTTGTGGTGAACAAATACCTGCATAAGCCATAATAGTTGTACCGCTTCCTGGTTCATAAGCAGAAGAAGTTGTTTTGTTCCCGGAACAATTCCCTTGGTCACTATTAAAAGTATGGGATCCTCCAAATTGGTGACCCATTTCATGGGCAACAAAATCGATATCATAAGGATCACCCACCGGCGCATCAGTTCCAGTTACTCCTCGAGCTTTTGTTGCTGAAGTACAAACACAACCCAACGTGGCAACTCCTCCGGCACCAGTAGTAGCTACGTGTCCTATATCATAATTACCGTTACCAATTGTGGCATCAATAAAAGTCTGGTTTTGATCTAGCAAAGGATATGTAGGTGCCGAATTGTTATTATCCAAGTTATCTGAAGTGATGTTGATAACCGCGTCATTATTTGCAATAAGTTGCATTGTCAATGACATATCTTTCTCATACACACCATTTACTCGCGTCATTGTAACATTCATCGCTGCTAATACGGCAGCTTTCTTTTGGGCTAAAGTTCCACCGCTTAGTCCTGCAGCCGCAACGTGATATGCAGCATATTCTATTGTACAAGACAAAGCCAAACGATAGGTTTTAAACAAACTATTGCTCGCTCTTAATTGAGGTAAGTTATCATTGTCTTCTGGAATTAAATCGGCTTCAGCTTCTCTAACGCCACAATTAAACGCAAAATTTCTCGTCAATGAAGCCCTATTATAAACCATATAATTTTTTAGATCTTTAGAATAAGGATCGATGTAAGACGTTCCGTTTACTCCAGAAAAAGTCATCGTATGCAATCCGAAAATAGTAGTACTAAAACGAATCATTGCTGTTTTATCTTCTAATCCTAATCCAATATAGGATTGAATTTCAGGGTGTTTTACAGCTAAATCAGGATGCATTACTGACGCTTCATATATTTTAAAATTTTGCATTTCTCCTTGCGGATTTGGAAATGCAATAACAACGTTCGATTCTTGACCGACCACATTTCTAGAAGGTGCCGTAGCCAATTTTGCTTTAAGAACCTCCATATTTAGCGTATAGAGTAAAAATTCAGAAGGATGAGATTCACGCGCTAAAACTGGCGACGTTACTTCATCTGTAGTAATCTTTTTCCAAATAGCATTCTGAGAAAAAGAATTACTAATGGTCAAAAGGACTACTATCAATAGTAGAGATTTTTTCATGGTGTTTTTTATAGATTAATTAATAGATATCAAATATATAATTTTATTAAAAAAAAACGCTCCGAAATGGAGCGTTTTTTTTCTAATTTACGTTAATCTTCCTTACCATTCTTCTATTTCCGTCACTTATAGTAACCAAATAAATTCCTGATTTTACACTACTTAATTCTATGTTTTCCGCAAAGGCTCCGTTATTTTCGAACGCTTTATCGTAAATCTTTCTACCTCCAAGATCGAAAACCTCTACTTTAACATTAGAAGTTGAATTTGAATTGAATTGAATTGTAAAAGCACCGTTGTTTGGATTTGGGTACAAGCTAAACTCGTCAAATCCAAAAGTATCATTTGTTGCCAACGTCAATGATTGCGTACAAATTTCTAAATCTATAGCGTTTATGCTTCCTGAATTTCCAGCGACCACATCTTTAAAACCAAACTGCCAGTTTCCTTGTTGACTAAAGCCATAATAGGAATCAAGATTCAAAGTAGCTGGTTTATAAACTCCTGTTGTTGGACTTGCACAGGTAAGAACACTTCCTTGAGCGTCAAAAGTTACGTTCATGTTGGCGCTTCCCGTACATTGCTGATTGAAATAAATTCCTGTTGTACCTCCAGGTCTAATTACTGCCATTACTAAGTTTTGAAGATTCGGATGTGTCGCATTAATTGTAAAATTGACGTCAGTAATTATCCCAGCAGTAGGGACATTTATGGTCTTTACCGTATAACTATTTGACCCATCTGTTAAGTTAAATGGCGTTGAGAAGCTGTACGTATTGCATGTATTAACGATTTGATAACCAATGTAAAAAGCCTTTGAATTAACTGCATAATAAATATTATCCGTTGGCTCTACTAACACCCTACAAGCTTGAGATGCAGGAGTACTAGGAACCGTAATGGTCTCACTGCCGTCATTAGGCGTATCGGCTGCTAACACATAAGGATAGGTCAAACCGCCATCAATAGAAAGTTTGATATTTACATTTGTAGAGCCAGGCAAACTTGTCGTATTATTTACATCCCAAGTAATGGTTTGTGCGTTACCTTGTACCCATGTTACACCAGTAGTATTCTGCGAGGTAACTACAAATGGTCCAGCCCCAGTCGGAGCAGTTGCCGAATTATATGGAAGTTTTGAAGTTACGTTAATTTCATCTGTGTTAGTTTGTGCACCAGCTACATTGTTATCTCTAACTGTAACTGTAAATTTAAGTGTACGTGCCACGGTAGAAACAGATTCCCACATTGTACTCAACGTACCTGCTAATACCTTTGCGGTATCTGGCATACTTCTAACCCCTGTAGATTTTGGGATAAATGACCTAAAATTCGGACCACTCGTTTTCGTAGGTGAAGCAACTGAGTTTGCACCCGTTGCAGCACTTCCTGCACTATTGTTTTGCTCCCAACAATAGGTAAGCGAATCACCATCGGAGTCTGTAGCTACGGCATTTAGTATGTAAGCAGTCCCAGCAGGTACTGTAATATCTGCCCCTGCATCAACTGCTGGTGGTGTATTGGTAATTGCCGTACTAACTGGACAAGTCTTATTACTTAAATTAGTTTGCACTTGCAATATACTTCTGTACGTAAAGTAAGCATCTGAATGACTTTGAACATCATAACTTGTTATACCGGCGTAGCCCATAATAGTTGAACCACTACCCGGCTCAACATTTACTCCAGAACCTTCCGAATTGTGAGAAAAAGTATGGTTTGCCCCTAATTGATGACCCATTTCATGCACCACATAATCGATGTCAAAGTTGTCTCCAGCTGGCACGTTATCTGAAGGAGATGTATATCCGCTTCCTTTTCCTGTACCACATACACAACCTACACAACCTGCGTTTCCGCCACCTCCTGATGCTCCAAACAAATGACCTATATCATAATTTGCTTCGCCGATAACACTTGTAAGTGTCGCTTGCAATTCCGCATTCCAGTTATCAATAGCATTTGCTGATGAGTATGGATCACTTGATGAACTAGTATAAACGACCAAATTATTATTCGCAATAATATTCAAATGCAAAGCCATGTCCTTTTCAAAAACACCATTTACTCTAGTCATTGTCGCATTCATTCCTGCTAAAGCACCAGCAACCGTTCCTCCAAAATAAGCGCCGTATTCTCCTGTGCAAGACAACGCCAATCGCATGGTTTTGTATACTTGGTTGTTAGATCTATTTGCAATCCTTGTGTCATCTAGGAGCTCTTGATTGAGCCGTTGATCTACCGTATTACAATTAAATGGAAGTCTTGCAGTATTTCTTGATTGTGAATCGAAAAACACATATACAGCATGGTCTTTTGTATATGGCTCAATAAATTCAGTCCCTAAATCTGCACGAAAAACCAAAGTTTGCACTCCTTCTGGAGACAAACTAAAATTAATTCGAGCGGTTTTATCCTCTAATCCATTTCCAACATAAGAACGAATATCAGGAAATTGTGCTTGCAATTCAGGTGCGAAATTTGAATTTTCCCACACTAGAAATTTTTCTATTTCCCCATTTCTATTCGGGAATTCAACAACAACACCAGGTTTGCCAGAGAACTTATCCGAAGCGTTTTGTAACGATTGCTTCAAAGTAGCTAGGTCAACGGTATAGAATGCTTGGTCTTCAGAATAAGAAGTGCTTCTTATCTTGCTTGCTTCGTTGATGTTGTCTGCATTAGACTTCATCCAAACTTGTTTCTTTTGTCCGTATGTTTGTCCTATTGAAAGTAAAACTACAGAAAGTAATAATAATTTTTTCATTTTTTAGGTTAATTAATAGCGGACCAAATTACTACTTGTTTTTAATTTAATCATCTAAAAAATTGATATTTAACAAAATTTCCTGTCGCTTTTTTCAATCTTTCTAATTTTTATTGAATTAGATTGAATTTTTGAGATTTTTACGAATGTCAAAAATCATTTCAACAAATATCCAATCGAAAGTTTAATTTTGTCCCAACAAAAACATTTCTCTTGAAGATTTTTAATTCTATTGATACTTTTCAATCTGACAAAAAAACCATTGTAACGATTGGCACCTTTGATGGCGTGCACGTTGGTCACCAAAAAATCATCGAGAGACTCATCGAAAATGCAAGAAACAGAAATGCTGAAAGCGCCATTCTCACCTTTTTCCCTCACCCTAGAATGGTCTTGCAGGATCAAACTGAAATTCGACTGCTGAACACTATCGAAGAAAGAACGAGTTTACTAGAGAAAAAAGGGTTAGACAACCTGATTATTCATCCCTTCGACAAAGCGTTCTCGAGGTTAACCGCAGAAGAGTTTGTAAAAGACATACTGGTAGATCAGCTGAATATAGAAAAAATTGTAATTGGCTACGACCATCGATTTGGAAGAAATCGCACTGCCAATATTGATGACTTAATTGAATTTGGTGAAAAATATGATTTTGAAGTGGAACAAATTTCAGCGCAAGAAATTCAAGATGCATCAGTAAGTTCAACCAAAATTAGAACTTCGCTGGAAGAAGGAAATATAGCACTTGCTAATCAATTTTTGGGATATTCGTATTTTCTAACTGGTGTTGTGAAAAAAGGCAAGCAATTAGGACGCACTATTGGCTTCCCAACGGCCAATTTGAAAATCGAAGAAAACTACAAACTCATTCCTAAAGAAGGGGTATACATCGTTGAAAGTAATTTCGCTGGCAAGAAAGTCTACGGAATGATGAACATTGGAACGAATCCGACTTTTGACGAACGTTTGCTGTCTATAGAGATTTACTATCTCGATTTTAATGCAGACATATACGATCAAAAAATTCAAATTTCTCTTCTTAAATATCTTCGCCCAGAACAAAAATTTGCGTCTGTCGATTTATTAAAAACGCAGTTGGAAATCGACAAGCATCAGACTTTACAATATATAGCGAAACTTTAAATGCATTTCCCGCTTTTGTTACAATTGGCTTTATCATTTCCTTTTTTAGCAATGCCAACGTTGTAAGTTAAGAACAATTTCCCTACTTTTGAAGTTCATTTAAAATAGACGTATGAGCATCATAAAGCACAATTGGACCAAAGAAGAAATCATCGCCATCTATAATAAACCACTGATGAATTTGCTTTACGAAGCGGCAACGATTCACAGAGAAAATCATGATCCAAATGTGGTTCAGGTCTCTACATTACTTTCCATAAAAACTGGTGGATGCCCAGAAGATTGCGGGTATTGCCCACAAGCAGCTCGGTATCACACCGATATCGAAGGAAATGATTTGATGTCTGTTCAGCAAGTTAAAGCACAAGCTTTGCGCGCTAAATCGAGTGGTTCCTCTCGAGTTTGTATGGGTGCTGCATGGCGAAATGTTAAAGACGGCCCTGAATTCGATCAAGTGCTAGAGATGGTTCGAACCATCAACAAATTAGACATGGAAGTATGTTGTACTTTGGGAATGATTACTGAAAACCAAGCGCAACGATTAGCGGAAGCTGGATTATATGCCTATAATCACAATTTAGACACCTCGGAAGAATATTATAAAGAAGTCATTTCTACTCGTGGTTTTGAAGACAGAATTCAAACCATTGAAAACGTTCGTAAAACGAATGTCACGGTTTGTAGCGGAGGTATCATTGGAATGGGGGAATCTATAGAGGATCGTGCTGGCATGTTGGTGGCGCTTTCTACTTTAAGTCCACAACCAGAATCTGTACCAATTAATGCTCTAGTCGCAGTTGAAGGCACTCCTCTAGAAGATGAAAAACCAGTTGAGATTTGGGAAATGATTCGCATGGTCGCAACGACTAGGATTGTTATGCCAGAAACGCAAGTTCGACTTTCTGCAGGAAGAATGAATATGAGTCGAGAAGGTCAAGCCTTATGTTTTTTCGCAGGAGCAAACTCTATTTTTGCAGGAGATAAGTTGTTAACTACACCCAATCCAGATGTAAACGAAGACATGAAAATGTTCGAGCTTTTAGGATTAGAACCTCAAAAACCATTTATTAAAATCATGCAGCCTACCACTGTTGAAGCGGAAGATTCTCGATTTACACCGTTGGGTGAAAAACCAAAATGGTCAAGACCAGGTCACACTATTGAAAGAAATTTGGAAGCGTCAGGAAAAGGAAAATAAGCAAAATATAATGCAAAAAAAATCCCGTCTAGATTAGACGGGATTTTTTTTGCTCTACTTTAATATAAAATCTTTTTAGTTTCTATTAGTCCATTGCTCAATAGAATTTTCACTAATAAGGTTTGTTGCGTTGGATGCAGATTTGATATGACATAATCAGTCAAATTTACCTCATCACTCTGATAAATTTCTCTTCCTAGTAAATCATAAATAAAGATCTTGTTTATGTTTTCTGCTGCAGACTCTACAAGAATTTCATCACGATTTACAGCAACTGTTGTCGTATTTGAAGCCTCAAATGATTCCCTGCTATTAGAGGTGCTATTCGTGTATCGCAAGACAAATCTATCATCAAATCTACCGGCAGTAGAAGTAAAAGTATAGGGATCTTGTTTTAGATTATGAATAATATGTAGCACTTTGTCCTCTAAGAAAATTGATCGACTACTATTCAAGAAGAGTCCATCCACAGATGAAATTGCAATTTTATAAGTATTTGCGGAAGTCACTTTAAGCCCTAACGAAACTTTGTCTCGTCTATCAAAAGGAGTTGGTCTTCCTTGAATATTCATTGTTTCATTATCAATCAGTGAATAAAAATCTTGATTGCCATTCAACTTCAATATGGCATCGTATAACCTATCTTTTGCTGTTGTTGCACCATCAACATAGCCAATCATTGTTCTTGAAACTGTTTCATTTGGGCCTACTAAATCTAACCAAATTCTGCTTTTTTCAAATCCGTTGCTTGTGTGAGAAGGACCATTCAATCTAAAAAACTGACTGTTATCAAATGTTTTGCTACGCATTGAATTGTTGAAATATACTTTTTGCGTATTGTCCGCGGCTCCGTCTAACATCGCGACAAAAAAACCTTGCCCGGAAGGGATGTAACCATTATAACCGTTCTGAACGCTTGGTCCGGTCAAATTATATAGTATGAAATCAGAAGCTGTGTAATTATACGTGAAAGATCCGTAAAAAGGATTGGTTATGGCTGCACTTGGCAAGTTCCCATGAGTCCAAATTCTAATCACACCTTCAATATTGGTGTTATAGGTCATGAAAGCTTTGGCATCAATTGCAGATGGATAGGGATTCCCGACCAAATTCCAATTGTCATCATACTTGGTAACTAGATCAGTAATTAGTGGGTTAGGATTGGGATAATCCGCACCGGTATAACCTCCTCTTTCAACGTCCACAGCTACAACACCATTGTTTGGCACGTTTCGATAAGGCACTGTATGATCAGCTGCCACTGCATTGCTAAATCCGCTTGGACCTCTAACAATATAACCCTTACCTGTAATCATGTTTTCGGTCGTATTTACCCAATTGCCAAAAAAGCCACCAACTGTTGGAATCCATTTCCACAAAAACGCTGATGATGTTGTTGGCGAAACGCTAGTGAGCGGAAAATTATTTACTGGCGATGCCAAATACACATAGTCAAATTTCTTTACGGTATGGATACGATTTACAGAAATTGAACCCGTATTAACTCCAGTATCACTAACCTGAACCAAGCTTCCGTTGTCATCAACGATTAAGTTTCCAGTGCCGACCATTGTGACATCGTTCTGAACATTAATGTAGGTATTCGGTGCAATCGTTGCTGTAAATCCATTGTTAACAATTAGACTACAGCAGTCAAAACTACCGTTTGTAAGTGTATTATAAGCGCCATTTATAGTAGCCACTTTTGTAATTGAAGGAACTCCAACAACATTATTAGTGTCTCTCCACGCCGATCCGTTCCAGATAAGCGTTCCATTCGAAATTTGTACCGCCACCGTTGAAAAATAGCACGTAGACGTGTTCTCTCTTACTTGGCAATAATACTGGTAGCCGTTTAAGCCTGCAACAGACGAAATGTTAAGAGTTGCACTTGTTGCTCCTGTGTATACACCGACATTCGTCAATGCTGACCAAAGCGTCGTATTCGGCGCCACAACATACCATTGGTATGCCAGTGGATTACTTCCTCCAAATCCTTCTGCCGCTGTGACAGACATAGAAGCATTGGTACTCGTGCAACTTAGTGATACTGATGGCTGAACTGAAATTGAAGGCGGAACAGGAGGTGTTGAATCAAAGATTCCAAGATTTGCGCAATTCTCCGTATCATTAGAATTCCAATCGGTATCCACAAAAGTTGCTGACGGACCTGTAGGCGAAACTCGAATCATTGAAAATCCAGTATTATTTCGAGTTCTTACTTGATCAATTACTGTATTTGCAGCACTTTTTGTTAGATCAATTCTGTCGTCTGCGTTAAAACCAGAGCCTAAAGAAGCATAAGGCGTGCCTACTTGTAACGCGCAAGTTACAGTTGCATCAGCTCTAATAAGGATTATTTGACCTGAATTGATTACGCCAGTTAAGGCTAATTGTATCGATGGCGTAACATCCGCAAAATTAGCGTACCTTCTTAGCTTATATATCCCAGCTCCCATATCAATTGGGCTAGCGGTACCATTATACAATTCAATCACACCACCAGAACCGGCTTGTGCATCATAAATTTCAGATATCATCAAGTCGGTATAAACTCCTGAACTCCCTTCACAGGAAGTCAAATCTTTATTGATAAAAGTAAACGCTGTTGTTACTGCGCAAGGTTGCGCATCAGTAATTACAATTCCACCCGAAGACGCTCCTGCAGGTACAACTATAACCAACTGCGTAGACGTGCTAGACATGACCGTCGCATTCACTCCACCAACTTTTGCAGTAGCGCCAGTTAGATTTCCGGAACTGGCTGTGATTGTTACTATGGTTCCCTCTGGACCCGACAATGGATACACCGATGAAATAACTGCGGAAGTGCAAGTTGTTCCTGTACCTTGTATGTTAAAATCGTATGGGTTTTCATCTGCGTCATTATTAGCAATAGACAATGTTGCGGTTCTCAAACCTCCGGCGGATGGCGTAAATGTAATCTCAAAAGTAGTCGATCCTCCAGCCGCCACTGGACTAACAGGCACAATAGAAACAGAAAAATCAGCTGCGTTAGCGCCGGAAATTGTTACATATGGACTTGCTCCTGTAAATATTAAGATGCCCGCACCTGAATTCTGAATTACAAAGGATTTAATTACGGAACTCCCAACAGGTACTAAATCAAAATCAGTGTTGTCTAGTGTTGAAGGAGTCAAATCTCCATCAACGATATTAGTTCCGTTTCCTTGAACATTTATTTCGGAATTTGTGAAACCTGTGGTTAAAACATCATCTATAACCACTGTTCCTGCGGTTCTTCTAAAACGAAATTGAATGTTGGAGTTAGGGTCGTTAACAGTAAGTGTATACAATACCGGAGAAGTCGTAAGACCTGTATAGGATGTGCCTGCGTTAAATCCTCCTCCATTAATCTGCCAAGAAACATTTACAGCACCTCCAGCAGCTGTTGAACATACATAGAAACTAATTGTTCCTAAACCACCAGTTGCAATTGTTGGTGAAACGGCAAATGTGTTAACTGCACTGCGTAACTGCAACGCTCTCGGAGTCGAATTTTGATTCGGAGCAAAGGTGTTAGCTATGGCATCATTTAATGTCCATGTGCCACTATTCAAAACATAACTCCCAATCGAGTAATTAGCGGGCATTCCTGTACCACCTGTAGTCGCGGCAGTTGTTGCTTGGTTAAATGTTTCGTTTATTATTTGTCCAAAAGAAAAAATTGGACATAGTAAAACGAGAACTAGTATCTTTAATCTCATTTTTAAATCATTTTTAGGTCGAAATAAGAAAACAGCAATTCTATTCGTACTTCAACTCACAAAATTAGAGTTAATTATCTTTATTTCAATAATTTTACGCTATCATATTGTTAACATTATACTGCTGACAAACCCTAACCCATCAATGAAGGACACACTGACCATTGCCGAATTAAAACTTAAATTAGAGCATTTTTGTGCCTATCAAGAACGTTGTCACCTAGACGTCGTTCAAAAAATGCGTGGAATGGCCATTGATTCGCCTACTATTGACGAAATTGTAGTCTATTTAATTCAAAATCAATTTCTTAACGAAGAACGTTTTGCTTGCAGTTTCGCACGTGGAAAACATCGCATCAAACATTGGGGAAATGTTAGAATAATTAACGAA
The DNA here is from genome assembly GCA_947459635.1 of Flavobacteriaceae bacterium. Lineage (GTDB taxonomy): Bacteria > Bacteroidota > Bacteroidia > Flavobacteriales > Flavobacteriaceae > Flavobacterium. The sequence continues at coordinate 13,732 of CANHEA010000051.1, forward strand.
TTAAAAGCGCGAAATATCTCACAAACAATTATTAAGACTGCACTGAATGAGATTTCAACCGAGGAGTATTTCACCACTTTTGAAAGCCTGTCTACTCGTATTTGGGAAAATACCACTGAAAAAAACGAACTCAAAAAACGCAAGAAATTTTGCGACTATTTACTTCGCAAAGGTTTTGAAAGTCAATTGGTGTATGAAAAAGTAAAAGAATTGGAAAAATTAATTGGCTAAAGTGACACTAAAATACTTACTGCGTTGCCTCCAAAACCAACTGCATTTACTAATATCTTTCGAATTTCTCTTTTCTCATTTTTAACTTCAGCAAAAGGAACCGAAATAAACTGCTGCTGTTGCAACATCAATAACGCCATTTCGAGGCCCAACATTCCGGAAGCGCCAAGTGTATGTCCAATTTTCCACTTATTCGTCGTGAGCAACGGTAAGTTTTTTCCAAAAACTTTTTGAATAGCATTATATTCTGACAAGTCGCCTTTGATGGTGCCCGGAGCGTGCATGACAATCACGTCAACATTAGTTGAATTTGCACTTTCTAATGCCATTTGCATCGACTTTTGAAAGCATGTCGCTTCAGCAGAAATCGAGGTGTTATGTTCTAAGAGTTCGGTCGCGAAACCTATGCCTTCTATGTGAGCCAACGCATGCTCTTTTTTGCCAAGTTCCAAACAACAAACAGCTGCACCTTCTCCTAAAATCATGGTGTTTTGCTTTTTCTCTAGATCTAGCGCACGACATGGATATTGTTGGTTTTCCTTCGCATAGATTTTCATCGCTTGCATTTGTGCGATGGTGAATTCTGTTAATGGTGCTTCACTCCCACCGACCAAAAACTTATCAGCCATACCAGACCGAAGCCATGCAACTCCATTCAACAGTGCGTGCAAAGCTGTTGAACAAGTTATTGAATGGGAAATTTCAGGTCCATCAGATTGCAAATCATGCGCAACCCAAGATGAAATGTTACCTAAAGTTGTAGTTGGAGACGCTAAAGTAGGTGCTTTGCCTGTTTTGAGAAATTCGATATGGTGTTTTTCGAATAAGGAAGTGGCGCCACGAGAAGACCCAATATTGATTCCGAATTCCGCACCTTTTCCCCAACCAGCTTTTGATACCGCTAATCGAGAAGCCGCAATGGCCATCAGAACTGAATCGTCTAGAAACTTGTATTTATGGTCAGACTTTCTTAATGCTTCTAATATTGCTTTAGCATCTGACTCTAAAGGAGCCACCAACGCCTGTGAACTTCCAAACTCTTGTTGAACAAAACAATGATTAGATTGGTTATAGTGCTCCCAAATAGATTTCGGATTGTTCCCAAGTGGAGACAATGACGCAATGGCTGTAATGGAAATCGGTTGCAACAAAATAGATCTATTTTAGGTTTGAAATGCAAGTGCCTAGCCCTGATAGTAGTGAAAATCCTTTTGCAGCATTCTTCTGCGCAAAAGATTGCAACGGATAGCAGGAACTAGCTCCCAAAATTACACTATTTCTAAAGCATTTTCGACGACTTGGTAGACTTTTTCTAGTTGATTTTGCGATATAATATAAGGCGGAAGAATGTAGACAATATTGCCGACCGGTCGCAAAATGATTCCATTTTCAATAAAGAAATTATAAAGCTTATTTCGCAAACTTCCGTAATATTCGGCTGGACTTTCGGTAATAATTTCCAACGCGAAGATGACACCGAGAACTCGGGTAGTTTTTACTTTGGGATGTGATTTTATTTTGGATTGAAACTCCAAGTGGTTTTGGTGCACGCGCTTCATGTTGGTTTGTATGCTTGCTGACTGCAACAATTGCAAACTCGCTAAGGCAGCAGCACAACCAGTCGGATTGGCGGTAAATGTATGACCATGAAACAATGCTTTATTGGTGTCATCATCATAAAATCCGTCGAAGATGGCTGCCGTGAATGTCGTAATGGCCATAGGAATCGTTCCTCCGGTAAGTGCTTTGGATAGACACATCATGTCGGGTTGTTGCATCAAGTAATCGCAGGCAAATGTTTTTCCTGTTTTTCCGAAACCCGTCATCACTTCATCGGCAATCGTGAATACCTGATTTTCTTTACAAATTGTAATGAGTTCATCGAGAATTTCAGGCGCATACATCACCATTCCAGCGGCGCCTTGCACGAGTGGTTCAAAGATAAAAGCTGCGCACGAATTGGATTGAATAGCTTGATGTAAGGCCTCTCTGCTTTTGTTTTCATTTCCTTCGGTTGGCACTGGAATTCGAATCACATCGATTAGCGATCCTTGAAATGCTTCGGTAAAAAAAGTAATTCCGCTTGACGCCATAGCTCCGAACGTATCACCGTGAAAGGCATCTTCGAATGCAATTACAGTGGTGCGTTTTTCGCCTTTATTGTAAAAGTATTGCAGGGCAGCTTTGAGCGCGACTTCAACAGCGGTAGAACCATTGTCGGAAAAGAAAATCTTTTTTTGATTGGATGGTAAGATTTTCATCAATTGTTCCGAAAGCAAAACGGCTGGCTTGTTGGTAAATCCACCGAACAAGACGTGTTCTAAAGTCGTGAGTTGTTCGTAGATGGCGTCGGCAATAAATTTGTTGCTATGTCCATAAGGATTGACCCACCAAGAAGCGATCGCATCGATATATTCTTTGCCGTTTTCATCCCAAAGTAACGCACCTTCTCCTCTGACAATTGCGGGAAGCAGGCCAATTGTTTTGTGTTGCGTGTAGGGATGCCAATGGTATAATTGGTCTTTTTGGGATAGGTTCATTTTGTTTAGATAACAGAGTCAAGATGCAAGAGTCAAAAAAGCAACTAAATATCAACTTCTTCCTCTTGGTTCTTGGCTCTTGGTTCTTATTTTTGATAAAAGAGTCAGGATGCAAGAGTCAAGAAAGCACTTCATCATCAACTTCTTCTTGGTTCTTAACTCTTGGTTCTTTTTACTCTTATAATTTTTCTAATACCACACGAAACGCGTCGGCATATTCTGCGATTACATTCTTGTCGAAATAAGGTTCATTTCCGATACGTCCTAAATTCTTGATTCTTGTTTTGGAGAGAATAATCGATTCGGTCGCTGGGTTTTCGTCGCCATTGAATAGAATTCCAGCGACGGCAATTTTTCTGTTATTGAGCGCTTCAATGGTCATCAACGTGTGATTGATGCTTCCCAAATAGTGGCGTGAAACGACAATGACTTTATAGTCAGGTTGAATGAGATCTGCGATGGTATCTTTATCATTTAGTGGAACTAAGATTCCTCCGGCTCCTTCAATGACCAAGTGGTTTTTGGTTTTTGGCTCTATTATTTTCTTGATATCAATGACAACATTATCCAAACTCGCCGCGTAATGTGGACTTGCTGGCGTATTCAATGCGTAACTGTTTGGATGAATAATGGTCTTTGTATTTGAAATATAATTGGAGATTTTATGACTGTCCGATTGGTTTAAATCTCCCGCTTGGATGGGTTTCCAATAGTCGGCTTGGAGTGATTCGGTGATGATAGCGGAGGCGATGGTTTTACCGACATCGGTTCCGATTCCTGTTATAAATAGTTTCATTTTATGTGTTGGATACAGTTGAATTATTGGAACACAAAAGTAGCTAACAATTCTAAGACTTTAGATATTTCTGCCTCGGAGTTGTAACTATGAATGCAAATCCGAAGTCGCTCTTGTCCTTCAGGAACAGTGGGAGACAAAATGGCTTTGACATCGAATCCGTTTTGTTGCAATTGTGTGGCGATGGCTTTTACCTTTTCGTTGCCCGGAATAATGGCGCTTTGAATCGCAGACTTGCTTCGCACAAACATTGGCTTTAATCCCAATAATTGCTTTTGTTGGTTAAAGTAATTGATGTTTTCTCGAAGCGCCAGTTGTGCTGCTTTATCTGTATTTAATTCTTGGTACGCGCAGTAAATATTAGCAATAGCATGTGGTGAAAGTCCAGTGGTGTAAATAAAACTACGCGCAAAGTTGATGAGATAATTCTTGAGTTCATTGCTCCCTAAAATCGCCGCTCCGTGACAACCCAAACCTTTTCCGAAGGTCATGATTCTGGCAAATATTTTATTATGAACTTGTAATTGCTGTAGCAATCCACAGCCGTTTTCACCAAAGACACCGAGCGCATGTGCCTCGTCGACGACGATTAGTGCCTGATGCTTTTCAGCGATGGCAATCATTGTATCGAAGTCTGGGCAATCGCCATCCATGGAAAAAACAGATTCGGTGACGATGTAGATGGTTGTAGGTTGTGAGTTGTAGGTTGTCAGTTGGACTTTTGCAATAAGTCGTTCTAAATCCTCGTAATCGTTGTGCTGGTATTTGTAGGCTTTGGCGTGCGATAATTGAATCCCGTCGCGGATGGAGGCATGACAGAGTTCATCATAGAGAATAAAATCACCTTTTTGTGGAACGCTGCTGAAAAAGCCTACGTTGGCGTCATAGCCAGAGTTGAAGATTAGGGCCGTATCTGCTTGGTGAAATTGTGCGAGGTAGTTTTCGGCAAGTTCGTAAAGTTGATGATTTCCGGATAAGAGTCGAGAGCCTGTCGCGCCGTTTTCACAATAATTATTGTAGATTAGAAACTGATGTGTTTTATCGAAAATTGTTTTTGATTTGGCAAAGCCGAGATAATCGTTGGAAGCAAAATCGATGGCGCTTGAAGTGGCAGGCAATTGACGCAGGGCGTTGTTTTGCTTTCGGGCTTCGAGTTTGTCGGAAAGATTTTTGGGAAACTTCATTGGGTAAAGTTATTGCTTTTTGAAAAACAATGTAGCTTTTGAATCCGGATTTTTAGCCCAGATGGCAGCGGTTATCCTTTTTTATTGCTTTAATGAAAAGCCCTTCGACTGCGCTCAGGGTGACAAAGCAATAAAAAAGATAGTAGCGAACAGCTGGAATAGCTTCTAAATAAAAAACGCCTAACAAAAGCTAGGCGTTTCTTTATAAGTTGGAACGAATTAGTCGACTAATACGATGACTTTATTGTCTTTCATCTCGATGGTCCCAGAAGCAATCTTTAAAGAATAAAGTTGCTCGTTGACTTTGGTAAATTTCTCTGCTACTTCTTTATCGAATTGGAAAGAAGTTGCTCCAATTTTGATGACACCTTCTTTTAAAGTTGATACGATTGGTGCGTGGTGATTCAATACTTGGAAACTACCGGCAACACCTGGAAGAGACACTGAAGTCACTTCGCCTTGGAACAATTTAGATTCTGGTGATACTATTTCTAAAATCATAATTTGATTAATTACGAATTTTTAAATTACGAATTACGAAACATCATTCGTAATTCGTAATTCGTAATTCTTATTACGCTTCTGCTAACATTTTTTGACCTGCTTCTACCACATCTTCGATAGTTCCTTTCAAGTTGAAAGCAGCTTCTGGAAGGTGATCTAGTTCTCCGTCGATAATCATGTTAAATCCTTTGATGGTGTCTTTGATATCAACCAAAACTCCGGGAATACCTGTAAATTGCTCCGCTACGTGGAACGGTTGAGATAAGAAACGTTGTACGCGACGTGCTCTTGATACGGCTAATTTGTCGTCTTCTGACAACTCTTCCATACCTAGAATCGCGATGATATCTTGCAATTGTTTGTATTTTTGAAGAATCTCTTTTACTCTTTGTGCGCAATCGTAGTGCTCATCACCTA
>CANHEA010000052.1 GCA_947459635.1 Flavobacteriaceae bacterium
CTTATAGCGCTTTAATGCTCTATCGATATTTTCTCCGTCTTTAATTGGTATAATTAACATAATATAGACACCTCCTCTCGTTAAGGGCGCAAAGATAAGATAAAAGAAACAAGATGCAAGAACAAAGACAAAAAAAATCTTGTTATTTTAAAGTCTTGTAACATAGTGGTCTGAATTCTTTCAGCGAAGTGTTTTTTTTTGGGCGTGCCGGCGGTTCTACATCCCACTCTGAAATAACATCTCGGCCGCCGTCAGGCTATACGCTACAAGTCCTCGCTGCGCTGTGGGCTTTTCGCTGCTATCCTTCACGCAAAACAGATAAAAGAAGAAAGAGCCAAGAAACAAGATATTCCTATCTCTCTTCTTGACTCTTACATCTTGTTTCTTTTATCTAGAATTATTTCACCGCTGGCTGATAATTCTGTTTATCAATAATCATCTTAGACAAAATCTCTCTAAGTATTTCCGACGTTCCACCGCCAATAGGTCCCAAACGACTGTCTCGCAACAATCGCGCAAGTGGATACTCTTCCATATAACCATAACCACCTAGCATTTGCAAACAACTATATATAGTCTCGTCCGCCACTTTTGTAGATTTTAACTTCGCCATCGTGGCTTCTTTAACCACGTATTCCCCTTGATTTAATCGCGCAACTGCAGCATAATTAAATATTTTGCAATGCGCTACTTCCGTCGCATGGTCAACCATAGTATGTCTTAACGCTTGAAACTTGTTGATGGTCTTTCCAAAAGCCTCCCGTTGACTCATATAATCAATAGTATAATCAATCGCATATTCGGCACGTGCGTGGGCATTGATAGCCATAATGAGTCGCTCTAAAGCAAAATGTTGCATGATGTAGGGAAATCCTTTCCCTTCTTCACCCATTAAGTTCTCTAGTGGAATCTCAACATTATCAAATGAAATTTCAGCAGTATCAGAAGCTCTCCAACCCAACTTATCCAATTTTGTTGATGCAATACCTTTTAAATTGGTGTCCATCAGAAACATACTGATTCCTTTATTCCCTTGCTCTGGACTCGTTTTCGCGGCAACAACATAATAATCGGCGTAAATTCCATTGGTAATAAATGTTTTCGATCCATTGATTACATATTTATCTCCTTTTTTTACAGCCGTTGTTCTCATTCCTGCCACATCACTTCCGCCAAAAGGTTCTGTAATACATAAAGCGCCTATTTTATCACCGGCAATACTTGGCGCCAAATAATCTTGCTTAATTCGTTCGTCTCCTTCTGCATTAAGATGCGTCATCGCTAAATAAGCATGAGCCCACATAGCAGCAGCAAAACCAGAAGATTTTATTTTTTGAAGTTCTTCTAAAAAAACAACAGTATAAAACAAATCCAAATTCAATCCACCATAAGCCTCAGGATACGCTATTCCGAAAAAGCCCATTTCTCCAAATTTTTTCCAGATAAAGCGTTCAATAGTACCTGTTTTTTCCCATTTTTCAATGTGTGGCACCACCTCAATCCGCAAAAAATCTTGCAAACTTTTTCTAAATAATTCGTGTTCTTCCGTAAAGTAAATTGAATTCATATAACTAAGCTTTTTTTAGAATTCCAAATATAAGGCAATAATTTTTATCCTATCAACAGGAAAACCCGAAATCTTTGTTAAATCCTCAAAACTTTTGAACTCACCATTCATGCTACGATAAGTAATAATATTTTTTGCCATCGGGTATTTAAAATATGGCAATTGCATCAAATCCTTAATTGTCGCAGTGTTGATATTAATTAGTTTAAAAGTCGGCACCGTCTTCACTTTAAATCCTTCATTCAAACTCTCTATAACCTCTGGCGATAGACCCCAAACATCTTTTAGTTGCTCCATAGAAACAAAACCTCCAAATTTTTTTCTTTCCTTTAATATTCTTTCGGATAATCCATCTCCAATACCATAAATTTTCTTGAGATCTTCAGCAGTTGCCTCGTTAATGTCAATGGGTTCTTTTACTGCTCTTTTTTCACTAATAAAAAATTTCGACGTAGCGGGTCGCCTTTTCGAAACCCAATCAGGGAATTTAAAGTATGGCGCAATACGACGTAATAGTGAATCAGAAATCTTTGTTACTGCTTGGAACTCTTGAGCGGAATTGACATATTGATTGGTTTTGCGAAAAGCAAGTAATCGATCTATTTCTGCGACAGACATCCCTAATTGATAGCCCTTAAAATCACTAATAAAGTTGGGATTAAAAGGTCTCAATTCAAACTTTCTTTTCTTCAGATTGACCACAGAACTATCAGTAGAAACCGTTGTCGACAACCATTGGTCCGTTTTATTGGAGTTGCTTTGCTTACTGGTCGCAACATCCATCCAAAAATAGAGGGCCTGAAAAACAAATACCAACGAAAGGAACAGAAAAAGACCAGATCTTTGTGATTTAGAAAATTGAAAATACGAGGAGTGAAAAGAAGTTTTCATTTGTTTGGCGTTTAAATTAGTTAATGGCGGTGAAAGTTGTAGGTTTACTGTTATAAGTCGAAGACAGAACTTCGTTTGGCGCGAATGAGATCTTTGAGTTTAATCCAAAATGCTAGCGTCAAATAGACGCCGAACCAAAGTCCAGCAGTTACAAAAGAAATATAAATAAAAAACAACCTCACGCTATTCGCACGCATGCCCAAACGATCCGCCAATCGTGACGAAACATGGAAACCGTGTTTTTCGAAAAAGTATTTCAGTTGAATAATGACTGACATGGTAGTTTGCATTTTGAGTTACAAAATTATACTATTATTTGTTTTCTTTTAACAAATCAATTCCGACAGCGCATTCCAAACACCGACTTTTGTTGCAGTACTCATTTTTTAACTGTAACAGTGATTGACTTTCAAAGGCGTTTTTGGCATCAATTCCAATAATTCGAAATTTATCGATGGCACTGTTTTGTTCTGCTTTGATATTTTCTAATAACGTAATGATACCGTCGATATTTTCTTTTCCGCGGTTTTTCGCATACGCAAACTGAACTGGAATAATGGTATTGATGATTAAAAGATCTATAAAAGAATGCGTTGTGGACTTCGGTTTTGTTCTGCTAGTTTGATCAAACAAGTAATGACTTTGCCAGTATGGTGAAGCAGAGACTTGCAAAATTTGATACAATTGTGTTACAGCATTTGCCTCAATGATTTGGGAAAACAAATTTAGATGCGTTCCGTAAAGATTGGCCAACTGCGACAATCTAATCGTGGGGAAATTATCAGGGCGCAATCGAAAAAATTGAACTGGAGCAATCACCGGAACTACCAATTGATACTTCGTGACTAAATACTGAAACGTCGCTTTCAAATTATTGAAATAAACATCTTCTTTTTCGTCTCTAAGTAAGCCTGCCATACCAAGTAGTAATGCCTCAATGCTTTCTATGCCGTTACATTCTTTTCTCAAAACTGAAAACGGAATCGCAGAGGCTATTTGGTAAAAAACCGACCCATTTGTGTTTAGTCCAAAGTTCTTCGCCAATAGGCAAAACAAGGTCGCTTCCCAATCATTTTGTGTTTCCTTTAATACGGCATGTATCAAGTCAGATTTGCGCTCCAATCTTTCAAAAAACAAACGTTCTTTCCAATTCCGAACAACAAAATCAGCAACTTGTGTTATTTGGTTTTCGCAATAAATCCATGTTTTGGGCACTACAAGCGACTCGTATTTTGAAATTGTTTCTTGATCAATAATATTCTTAAGTTCTAGTGTCGGAATCGCCGAATTGTCTTTTCTATAAACATCAACATTGTGGTGCCATACCACATGAAGTATCACATTGTCGTACGAATCATCCTTTTCGTGATGGTGCAAATACCAATCTGAAGATTTGAGATGAATTTCGACGTTGCCCGCCCATTTTTGTCCATCGATAATGATTTGCGCATTAAAAAAATCAGGACCTGCCAATTGCAAATAATCCCCAGCATAAATAATCGTGACAGATTGGCGGTTGGTAGTTTGTAAATTCGAAGTGGGGAACTTCTTGAATTTCCATAAGTAATGGAGAAAGTCTTCTTTCATGATAATAATTTTGAATGGCGTGTAATTGAAAATCTAAGGTAAGAAAAAAGTGCTCGCAAAGTCGCAGAGACGCAAAGTTTTTTTCTAATTAATTGTAAAAAAGACTATTTCAATAAGTAGAGTTGTGCGCAAGCTCTGGCGTCAGATAAAGCTTCGTGATGATTCAAAGCAATATTGTTTTGCTCCGCGCAATATTTCAAATTGGCAGGTTTGTAACCTTTTGCACGATAGATTTTGCAAGTACATTCCCAGCGATCAGCAATTTCTAATTCATCGTAATACAATCCATAGTACTTCATTGTCTTTGCTAAAACGTTTCTGTCAAATTGCTCGTTATGGGCTACGATAGTTTTGCCTTGCAGTCTTTTTTGAATTTCGGGAAACAAATCATCGAAAGTCTTTCCATTGAGGGTTTCTATTGGCTTGATGCCATGCACCATAATATTTTGGTACCAATATTCATTATTTGGTGGCTGAATCAAAGTGTAGTATTCTTCAGTAATGATTCCGTTTTCGACGGTTACGATGCCTACGGCGCAAGCACTATGGTGAAAGCCTGTTGCAGTTTCGAAATCTATTGCGACAAAATCCATACTAGATTATTTAATAAACACGAATTCCACGAATTATCACGAATTAATTTTTCGTGCAAATTCGTGGAATTTGTGTTTTAACTATTTTATAGTTCCGATAATATCGTATTTGGTTATGATATGATGTTTGCCATTGCCTAATTCAATCAATACAGCTTGATTTTCTTTGCTGAACAATTTGGAAACTTCTTCGATGGCAGTTCCTAGTTTTACAATTGGATAAGGTTTGCCCATCACTTCACGAATGGGCTTATCTGCGGCATTTTTATCTGACACATAGATTTCGAACAAATCCGATTCATCAACAGATCCGACAAAGCCAGAAATATCTATTACAGGAATTTGAGAGATTTTGAATTTACGCATGCGCTCTATGGCGTGAGAGACCAATTCTTCTGTACGAACGATGATAAGTGGCTTGTCAATATGATCTTTGATGACGTCTTCGGCTTTGGTAATTTCTTCGTCGAGGAAACCTCTTTCGCGCATCCAATCGTCATTGAACATTTTACCCACATAGCGACTTCCTGAATCGTGAAATAAAACTACGACTACATCTTCTGGTTTGAAGTGTTCTTTGAGTTGCAACAAACCTTTGATTGCGGAACCCGCAGAATTTCCTACGAAAATACCTTCTTCTAACGCAATCTTGCGTGTATAAACCGCAGCGTCCTTATCGGTTACTTTGGTAAATCCGTCGATTAGTGAAAAGTCGACATTTTTTGGAAGGATATCTTCGCCTATTCCTTCTGTAATGTAGGAATAGATTTCATTCTCGTCAAAGATTCCGGTTTCATGGTATTTTTTGAACACCGAACCGTAGGTATCTACACCCCAAATCTTGATGTTTGGGTTTCTTTCTTTCAAATATTTTGCAACTCCTGAAATCGTTCCACCAGTACCAACGCCTACAATGAAATGGGTAATTTTCCCGTCGGTTTGTTCCCAAATTTCCGGACCAGTTTGCTCGTAGTGCGCGATTGCGTTTGACGGATTATCGTATTGATTGACATACCATGAATTCGGAGTATCTTCTCCCAAACGTTTAGAAACCGAGTAATAAGAACGAGGATCTGTTGGTTCCACATCGGTGGGACAAACGACCACTTTGGCTCCAACAGCTCGCAGGATATCCATTTTTTCTTTGGATTGTTTGTCTGTGATGACACAAATTAATTTGTATCCTTTGACAATTGCGGCCAACGCTAAGCCCATTCCCGTATTTCCGGAAGTTCCTTCGATAATTGTTCCGCCAGGTTTGAGTCTGCCATCTGCTTCTGCATCTTCCACCATTTTTACCGCCATTCGGTCTTTGACGGAATTTCCTGGATTGAATGTTTCGACTTTGGCTAAGACCAAAGCATCTACTTCGGCGGTTATTTTGTTTAGGCGTACCAATGGTGTGTTACCAATGGTTCCTAATATGTTTTCTGAGTATTTCATTCGAATTTTTTACTGTTTTTTAATGGTCTCATGCAGCTCGCAAAAGCTCGTGTCATTTTGAGTCACTGAGTTGCTTAGTCACTGAGTGACTGAGTTTAATTTAGGATGCAAATATATTGATAATATGAAAGTATCCAAGTTTGACGGATGTTAATTCGAACACGGATGTGCGTGAGATTTGATATTAAGAGGAGGACAGCCGGTGGCTGTCAGGTATTTTGGTTTGCGTGAGGGATTGTAGCATTTGTTTGAGCTCTTTTTGTGCTGGCGTTCAGCGCAAAAAAGCGAGTGCGGAAAGCCCGACCCTTGTGGTCACGCCCTATTCTTTCTGCTAGATCAGTAATACATTATTGAAAGAAATTCCACACCAAGCCAAAGCGCACTATGAAATCACGGTACGGATAGTTGGGCGCAGAATAAAAGGTATTTTGGGCAGCCATTGAAGAATTGAAGTGTTCTGCTTTAAGAAAAATTCGAGTTTGTCTGATCCGAGCGTTGATGAAGAAATCTAGATTGGCAAAATCGCCTATCTTTTGTTGGTTTTGGACAAAGAAATCGGTGAGTATTGGATTGTACCCATTGGCATAATGTTTTGTAAAATAGTTGAAAGTCACGCCGGTTTGCAAATAGAGCGCTCTTGTGAAGAAGTAGTCTGAAAAGTACAATGTGTTTCTAGTTACAATTTTAGGTACATTGATGATTTCATCGTCTTGAGAAACCTGCTGATATAATAGGGTGTTATCAAGTGCAATCTTCCAGTACTTGATTTCTTTTCCGACTTTTAGAGACAGGTATTGAATTGACTTGTCGTATTGTTTTGGGGAGATTAATTGAATGTCTTTGTCGGAACTGTCATCGCTGAAATAAAGATGACTATCGAAGTTAGAGATTTGCAAAGACGCAGTTGCCCATTGTGTGTTTGCATTTGCTAGTATGGTATTTATTTTCTCATTCTTGAAGCTATTATACCAATTGTAAGCTACGAAAGCGCTTTGGTGTAAGTTGTAGACGTGATCTGGTAATTTGTTGGTGTTTTGATAACTAAAATCGATTTCGTTTTTCGGATTGAACTTATAGGAAAGTTTTCCTTCAATATTGGTTAGCGATTGTTTTGTAATGGAATTGGTGTAGGAGAGATTTGCTATCCACTTATTTTTACGATATTGGTATTCGGCACCAAAATCATTGATCTTATCATTGATAGCACTTGGAATTGGCTGATTTTCTAAGAATATGATTGTTGCGTAATAATAGTTATATCTAAAGTCATCGAGGAAAAAATGGAAACTACCTAAGGTCTTATTTTCATAGATTGCTCCCACTTTATTATACATTTTGTTGTAACGAAGTTGGTCTTTCACCTGAGACGTGCTGTAGGCATCACCAAAGTGATTGACAGTCGTTTCGCCTAGAGTGGAACTAATAGTTGGCTGTAAGTATTCGAAGAATTTATTTTCGTAATTAAACTGATGTGTGATGTAGAGATTATTATCCCCACTTGTCGGATTGATTCGGAATGTGTGATTAACAAAATAGCGCTTCCCTTTGAGGAAAGACTTGGCGTCTTTCAGGTATACTTCAAGTCGTTGTCGCTGCTTAAAGTCAGCATTTTTACCTTCGAAATCCTCAGGAGTTGTAATACCTCCGTTTTCAGCATTCAGAAAATCCTGTCCAGTAAAATGACCATTGATGACATATCTCTTGCTTTTCGTGCGGTAGCTCGTGGTAAATCTAAAGTTTCCGTTGCTTGACAACTGATTAATATACTTCCCAACTGAACGAACACCTTTGTAGGAAAGTGAAAAATTAAATCGTTCCGAGGTATTTAGTGTTACGAATGCGTCTAGTGACTGCCCTTGCTCCATCACCGTCTTAAAATACAAGTCCGTCAATGGCGTCGCCACGTCGTAATATTTTATTTGATTGGCTTCGTCGTAATTAAAGTGCTTGCCTTTGTAACCAATTTCAGGGTAAGGTGAAAACTTGTTTAATCCGAAATGAAGCGTAGTATAAGTTTGCCCTTCGTTGAGAAAAGGCATTAAACCAAAAATATCTCTTCTTAAGTAATTGTATTCATACTCTTTTTTGATCGTTAGAGAAGTATCAACTATGGTTGTATCTTTGGCGATTGTAAATATTTTGTATGAAGTAATGGGAGCCTTTCTAGCTTTTTCTTTTGCTTTTTGCTCACTTGATTTTAATAGGCTTTTCCTTGGCTTTTCTTGCACTGGCTCTTGTGAAAATCCAAGATGTGTAATCAATAGCAGCAAAACCGACAGTACAATTCTCATATTACGATTATAATGAGGCAAAAATAACTATTTGTTGGCAATTAGAATTGATTTGAGAAGAACTTATGCGGAAGATAATACATAAATAAAAAAAGCCATCCGAAACAGGATGGCTTTTCTATTTTAAAAAAGAGCAATTCTTATTGTTTTACAACTTTAATAGTTGAAGTGTTACCTTGTGCATTTGTAACATTCACCAAGTAAAGACCAGTATTCAAAGAAGAAATATTCATTTCTACTGAACTAGCAGCAGCACTGTTTTGTGAAGCTACTTGTTTTCCAAGCATATCGTAAATAGTAACGTTTGCAATTTCTTTACCATTTACTGTTAGTACTCCAGAAGTTTGGTTTAATGCAGCGCTAAAAGCTTTATCTGCAGAAAAAGTAGATGTAGCTAAGTTTGAAGCATCAGCAATCCATTTCCAGATACCACCTTCAACAGAAGAAGCAGTAAAACCACTAGCAAGACCGTGAGTTGCATCGTAAAAAACCAAACAACCACCACCGTCAACGTCTAACTCATCTAAGTCATTAATGTCAATCCAAGTTGCACCATCATCTGTAGAGAAAGAAGATCCTCTTCCAATTCCGTCGATATCTTCACCTGTAGTAAAATAAGTGTTATCAACACCTGGAACATAAGATATATCAAAATTTCTGAAGTATCCAACAGGAGTAACATCTTCAGTCCAAGTTGCAGCACCATCTGTAGTTCTGAAGAAACCGTGTGTATTGTTAATTAAGATACCATTATTAGCATCTTTCATAGAATAAGAAGCACTTTCTGTCGCAGAACCGAAGTCACCTACTGGAGATTGACCCACTGTCCAAGTAGCTCCAAAATCACTAGATCTGTAGATTCTACCTTTGTTTGTGCCAAACCAAATAATATCACCATTGGTTTCGTAATTGTGAGTATAAGCATACTCACCATCAAGAGGTGCAGGGATATTAGCACTAGGAACTCTAGTCCAGTTATCTCCACCATCAGTAGTAGTATAGATTTCATAGTAACCTGTTGACCCAGCTGGTGCAGGATCACCTACAGCTAAACCTTTGTTAGCATCCCAAAAATGAACCCAGTCAGTAAATGAATCTGAGCCAGAATTAAAAGAAGCAGAAGTTTGCTTTTGCCAAGTTGCACCAGAGTCAACTGTTCTGTAGACACCACCAAAAACTCCAGCTGCATTTGGAAAAACTGCGATATACGCCGTTGTAGCTGATACGGCCATAATATCACCGATTGCTAAATCAGCAGTTCCTAAGTCAATATTACCTGAAGTCCAAGTTTCTCCTCCATCAGTAGAACGACCCCATATTTGGTAAAAGTCTCCACTTCCGTCTCCAGCAGCACCATAAGTCCACACAACATCTGGCCCAGCATAAGAAATCTGTGGCGTACTTGTAGAAGTCGTAACGAAGGTCGTTGATTTTTCTTCCCAATACAATTGCTGTGCTTTTGAAACAAAACCACACAACACTAAAGATAATAGTAATAGTTTTTTCATAATAAATAATTTAAAGTTAAAGTTAAAGAGATACAAATGTAATCATAAAATTCTAAAACAAAAAAAAACATAGCAGATTATAAAATAAACAATCCGCTATGATATCTTTTCGTCTTTCTATAGTTGCTCCGAAGTATAGACAGCATTATCACCCATACCTACCTTAGTTATTTTCAAAACATCATTCTTTAGGGGGTCACCTAAAGTACAATTTTCAAAAACTCCATTGTACACGGTGACATCTCCATTAGGAAATACAATTATAATTCTATACTTCTTGTCTTCAGAAGGAACCAATTGTCTAAAGGACTGTAACTTAAAAAAATACTCGCCTTCGCTTGTTGAAATGTTTCCATTATTACTGTTTCCAGACAACTTCATTTTGTGAGTTATTCCAACGTTTTCTGCAAATGTTGCAGCTTCGATATCATTAGCAGATGTAGGCATCTTAATCCAACATTTAAACCTATTTACAGTCTTCATATTCTCCCACGCGAACCTAACAATCACGTTCCCGCTCTCTGCCTCAGGTATTCTTGTATTACCAGTATTTACAGAAACTTTATTGGAATTCATCAAGTAGTGAATACCTGGCTCAACGGTCTGCAAATTGATTGCAGTCATAGATAGCTCGAATGTAGTATTATAAACTAATCCACCAACTGCCGAAATTTTGTCAGTAACAGACGTTTGACCTGGCATAATATCATAATATCCTCTTGTTCGACCACCATCTGGTCTTAATGTTGTTATCTCCACAGAAACCGTATCAGTAAAAGTTTTACCGTCTGGCAAAGTAGCGGTAAATTCAATGTCTTGATCGGTGAGGGCATTCACAACTGGGGTAGTTATTGTACCAGTAAGAGTCACAATTTGCTGTTTCCCAACGGGTGAAGCATTAAACTTGTCCTCTGTTGTACAGCTTACTATTGCAAGAGACAAAAAGAAGAAAAGAAATATGTTTGTGTATTTTTTCATTATTTTAAAATTTTTTATAGTTAAACACTAAATATTACAAACGAAACTTAAGGAGCTGGTTCATAATTACTATACTCAGTTAACAAATTATTTCCAGCTTGAACAGAAGTATTAAACTTGTATGCTTGCTTATAACCAGGTTCACTACGAACTGTCGTTGACAAATCTCTATAAGCTACCCTAACGCCTTGACTATTGTACGAATAAGCGATGAATCTAAACACATCACCTTCCTGCACCACGACAGTAGTACCTATCGCTGCATAGGCATCCTCAACATCTTGTGCGCCAATTGCTAACTCTTGAGGAAAACTTGTTATTGTGTCTAGTGGAATATACTCTGAAATACCCACATCACCTCTAACTAATCTAACAAATAACTCATATTTAACAACGTCATTCGAAGGGTTCGTTAACATCCCTCCAAAAGAAGAGGTCTCAAGATTTTCAGCATCAATTCTGTCTCTGACAATATCTAATCTCATAAACTGACCTTGAACCAGAAGTGGCCTTGGATCTACACTCTCATCTTTCTCACATCCCCAGAAAGAAAAAATAACGGTCAATATTACTGGTAAAAAAAATATTTTTTTCATATTTATATAGTATTATTATTGTAATGTTAATCCTGCTTTATCCCAAAACACTTTCTTTGTTCTCACGTTGGCAGGTGCGTTTGGATTGTTTACAACACTGTTTCCTGGATAAAGGGCAGTACTAAAATAAACTCCAGAAAATTGCTCTCTTGTAGGTTGGAAATTACTTGGATATCCTGTTCGTCTGTACGCATTATATGGCTCAATACCATTACCCCAAGCTGCAAGATAATACTCTTTAATAATCAATTCCAATTGATTAGTTGTTGCAGCGTTAAACTTTGTTTTAATAAACGTAACGTATGACTCCTTTTGGGCAGCCAAAACAGTTGGGTCAGGTTTTACAACTCCACCAGTATAATTATAACCCGGAATAAAATTGACCGTTTTATCAATAGAAGCTCTAATTCCTGCTTCAAGTTCACCAATTGCAGTTCTGCTACCTAAACCAATTCCAGATTGAATTACTTCCGCAAGCATAAAATGCACATAGGACGACAATATCATCGGCATAATTCCTGCTCCTAAAGCGCCCTTACTTCCATCCTGCTGAACATCTCCAAATTTTCCATACGCACCTCCGATAGGGTACATTCCGGCAACTGTTCGCTTACTCGCATCTGGCGGTATTCCAGAATTATCTCCATGGTCCCTTCCCCAATAACCGTTATCAACGATTGCATTTTCTCCAATCCAATTGGAAACAATAAATGGGGTTAGGTTACTATTATAAAATGATTTGAACTCGCTATTGTTATAGTGCTCTGGTCTCGTAGGCCTAGGTAAAGTAAAAGTGTTTTCTCCCTTTGGATTTTCATCTTGCTTATAGAAATAAAAAGGTGTTCTTGGATCTACTCCTGAAACTTCCGTACTTATTCCAATATCAAAGCCTTTCTCGGTTGTCATAGCCCACATCATATAATTCGCAATATAGGCACCGCCACCTCTTTCGTATTGATCATTATATAAAGGATGTCTTGTATTTGGGTTAAACCTAGAATTACCATATTTAAAAGCAAAATCTTCATTAGCTTCGTCTATAAAATTATTTGCTGTGACAATTTCAGCGATTTTAGCACCCACATCAACCCCAAGTTCAGAAGCTGCGTCTGGCAAACGTGAATTACAATACATTTTTAGCTTCAAGGTATTCGCTAATGTAACCCACTGAGCTTGCGTTTGATAGTACAAATCTTGCACTTTACTTCCCGGCGCGTTCGACTCCCCCAAAACAACAATTGCAGCATCTAGTTCAGCAAGCAATCCTCTGTAAATATCAGCACTATTGTCAAACTTTGGATTTAAGTTCGCACTACCTTGCAACGCCTCAGAATAAGGTATATTTCCATACATATCCACCATGGTCATCAATACATAAACACGAATCACTTTTGATGCACCTAAAGCATAATACTCTCTATTAGCAATGGCTTTTGGCTCCATGATTTTCACTGCATTAAGAATATTGTAACCAAGATTCCAATTATTATTGAAATTAACTGGCGCAAAAGCATTGTTATAAGTATTACCACCAGTCATAGCCATTTGTCTGGTTACGCGTTGCGTAAAACTATTCGCCGAGTCAACAAAATCTGCTAACTGAATTTGTACATAGTTAAAAGTATATACAGGATCCAACAAATCCTCCGAAATCTGAGAAGGATTTTCAGTTTGGTCCAAATCAATCGTCTCACAATTTGCGAATGTCAAAATGATTACCAGCAAAGACCATTTAAATAAATTATTATATTTTTTCATTTTTTAGAATGTTAAGTTAAAGTTGAAACCATAACGTTTAGCAGTTGGACCAGTCAAATAGTCAAACCCTTGACCATTTCCAACACCAAGACTCATTACCTCTGGATCAAAATTTAAGTGTTTAGGAAAATTAAATGCTTCAAACCATAAATTTTGACCGACAACTGAAATTGAAATTTTACCAAAAGGCGTTTTCTCTAACAATTTTTTAGGCAAAGAATAAGATAGAGAAACTTCTCTCAGTCTCAAATTGGTGGCATCATAAATTGCTTGCTCATTGATAAAAAATCCTGAATTGTTAAATCCGTATTGTGTCCAACCAATTTGAGTAGTATTGATATTACCAGTAGTAGTAACGCCAGGCAAAACTATAGTACCTGAACGATCAAAATTTGTATCCTCTGTTAAACCTCTTGAAAGCAAGGCTGCAGCAGTGGTTGAGTAAATATCTCCACCTTTTTGATACTCCAATTGAAAACCTAGTGTAATATTCTTATATGAAATTTCATTTATAACAGTTGATCTCCAATCTGCATTTGGATCTCCAATTTCGGTCAAATTAGTGTTTTCAATGTAATTACCATCTGTTCCAACAACATAATTACCATTTCCATCTCTAAGAATTGAACTACCAAGAATCACCCCATATGGTCGTCCTGGCACAGCAAAATTACCCAAATTGGTAAAGCCTGCAATTCCTAGTGCCGAAACAGATCCTAAGCCTAATGACTCTACAATATTTCTGTTTTTAGTAAATTGACCTGAAATATCCCAAGTCAACCCATTAGTCTTCGTACGAATCACTGACAAATTAACCCCTAATTCGATTCCTTTGTTGCTAACCTCTGCAATATTATCTGCAGTTACATCATACCCTGTTGCCGGATCCAAATCACGGTCAATAATTAAGTCCGTAGAGGTCTTATTATATAAAGACAAATCAATCCCTAATCTATTATGAAAAAACTTTCCTTCTAAACCAAACTCCAACTCTTTCACTAGCTCAGGCTTCAAATTTGGATTACCCAATTCATTACTTTGCGAAATGGTATTTACAACTGTACCGTCATTTTGCAAAAACACTTTGGTTCTAGTATTCAAACCAATCTTTGTTTTGTATGGATCAGGAAAACCAGCAGAAGAACCGTAACCCAAACGCAATTTTAAGAAGTTGATATAATCATTCTTTTTCAATCCAGCGAATGCATCAGTCGGAACAAACGATAAAGATGCGGATGGGTAGAACAAAGATCTTGTGTCTTTTTGTAATGAAGAATAGGTATCATTTCTTCCTTGCAAGTTTAAGTACAAATATTTCTTAAACCCTATGGTAGTACTTGCATACGCTCCAATAACATTAAAGTTTTGTCTTTCAGAATACCCATCATGATTTTCGAAATTTTGATGCTCAATAAATCCGTAAACAAACTGTACTGTACTTGCCAAATAGTTGTATTTGTATGATTCTTGACGCGGATTAACACCTAAAGTTCCTTCAATATTCCAATTTTCATTCTTATCTATCTTTGTATCAAAATTATAACTAAATGTGTGATCGTAAATCGTATTCTCGTTTACTGTAGTTCTTAAGAAGCCTTCCGTGTCAAATGGCTGCCCATTTCCCTTATTGATATAATACTTCTTGGTTTGCGTGTAGTTATCCATAGAAAGTCTGTAAGATACATTTGACCATGAATTGAGATTGTAACTAGTTGTAAAATTACCAAAGAAACGTCTTACAGATTCATCATCACTAGAATTCTTTAGTGTCCAACGCGGGTTCGGAATATCTGTTCTATAATTTACAGAAGACCTATCCAATGGGTTTTCGTAAGGCATACCAAACAAATCTAAATTTCTTGGCGTGTATAGGATATTTGCAAAAACTGACGGAGCCGCCGCATTAGACCCAAATCCTGCTGCTGTTGGCGGAGCAGATTTATCTGTCTTCACATAGTTCATAACAGAACTGAATGTAAATCCATTAGACAATTTCGTAGTACCACCTGTGCTTAAATTCAAACGTTGGTAAGTATTATTTTCAATAAAACCCTCATCACGAGTATGTCCCACACTCATATTATAACTCGTATTATCTGAACGACCACCAATACTCAACGAAGTAGTACTCACCGCACCAGTTCTAAAAAACGGCTTCACATTGTTCTGCGCCGCATATGGAACTGTTTTTGCTTTTTCAGTTAATGGATTACCTGGATTATCAAAAAACTGTGGAAAAACCCCTGAACCATAATACGCCAAAGGATGATTTACTGTTCCATCAGGATTAATGCCTTGCGTACCAGCCGTGCCAAACGCAGGTCCCCAGTTAGAAAATGCTTGCGTAAACGTTTGATTAAATCCGTTACCGTAGGAATTTTGATAGTCTGGTAAAGAAGCAATTTCTGTCATGTATAATGATTGAGAAAACGAAATCTCCATCTTCTTGTTGATGTCTTTGGTATTTCCTGACTTAGTGGTCACCAAGATTACCCCATTTCTACCTGCAGAACCATATAAAGTTGTTGCACTTAATCCTTTTAAGATGTTTACGCTCTCAATAGTATTCGGATCTAAATCTAAGAAACGACTCGAAGCATTGGTAGCACCTTCTAAAAAGTTTCCATCAGAATTAGTATCTGCATTAAAAGGAATACCATCAACAACAAATAAAGGCTGGTTACTTCCCGTAATAGAAGAATAACCACGAATAATAATATTGGTTCCTGACCCAGACAATCCACTTGTTTGCTGAATATTAACCCCAGGAGCTTTTCCCGTAAGTGCTCTAGCGATATCGGTTGATGGCTTCGAGGCAAACTCTTCCGCCTTAATTGTCGTCACCGCGTATCCCAAAGCTTTTTTCTCTTTTTTGATACCTTGACTGGTCACAACCACTTCACTTAACTCTTCACCTCCTGATTTCATAACCATGTTGACCGTATTCGACGCACCAACTGTTGCAGAAGCATCTTTCATACCAATAAATGAAAAAATCAAGACATCTCCTGTCTTAACTTTAATGGCATATTTTCCATCAACATCAGTTTGTGTTCCTTTTTTGGTACTCTTAATAATAACATTGGCACCAGGTAAAGGTCCTGATTCGTCAGAAACAATACCGGTAACAGTTTTCTCTTGTGCAAAAGCAAACTGCATTGATAACGCTATGCATAGCGTAAAAATCCATTTGAACTTCGATCTCATATAAATTTTGTTTGAGTTAGATATCTTGCAAACTTCTTAATAATTTCTTAAATAAACAAATATAAATTCTTAATATAATTTGTTGTATGATGTTAAAATTATTTGCCCTTCCTAGAAATAATTCAAACTTTAAACAGATATTCTTATAATTTAGCACAAAACTTAATTTCTGATCTGCAAATGCTTTTCAAAAACTACTCTGAATTTCTGTATGAAGCCGGTACCGATGAAGCAGGTCGCGGCTGTCTCGCCGGTCCCGTAACCGCAGCTGCTGTAATTTTGCCTAGTAATTTCGAAAACGAGGTGCTCAATGACTCCAAGCAACTTTCAGAGCATAAAAGAATGCTCCTCAAGCCTATAATTGAATTAGAAGCCACCGCTTATGCCATTACTCATCTAGGCCCAACTATTATCGATGAAATAAATATTCTTAACGCCTCCATAAAAGCCATGCAAGAATCTATACTGAAACTAAATCCGACTCCAACGTACATAATTGTTGATGGAAATCGATTCAAACCAATCCAAAATATTCCGCACAGTTGCATCATCAAAGGCGATAGCAAATACCTAAGTATTGCCGCCGCATCAATCTTAGCCAAAACCTATCGGGATGAATACATGAACCAAATTCACGAAGAATTCCCCATGTACAATTGGAAACAAAATAAAGGATACCCAACACTAGAACACCGTGAAGCCATTCGAAAATACGGCACAACAAAATACCATCGCATGAGCTTTCGACTCTTGCCAGAACAACTAAAATTGAATTTGTAATTTAGGCTGAAAAATTTGGAATTTAGAATTTCCGAATTGGAATTTAGGATTTACGAATTGGGAAGTACGAATTCCGCTTCGAACAAATCTTGAAAATGTTTCAAAATCTTACCTTTAACTGCTTCTTCGTCCACTGTTGAAACACCCAACTCCACGTTAAGTGACGTGACTGCTTTTCCTTTTATTCCACACGGAATAATATTGTCAAAATAACCCAAATCTACATTCACATTCAAAGCCAAACCGTGCATCGTCACCCAACGCGAAGCACGAACGCCCATGGCGCAAATCTTCCTAGCAAACGGCGTCCCGACATCCAACCAAACTCCCGTCTCTCCTTCACTTCTGGTGCCTTCAAGACCATACTCTCGCAGCGTCAAAATGATGACTTCTTCCAAAAAACGCAAATACTTGTGAATATCAGTAAAGAAATTTTCCAAATCCAAAATCGGATAACCTACAATCTGTCCAGGCCCGTGATACGTAATGTCACCACCGCGATTGATTTTATAAAAAGTAGCGCCTTTCGCCTCCAATTGTTTCTCCGACAAAAGCAAATTCGACATATCACCACTCTTGCCCAAAGTATACACATGAGGATGCTCTACAAACAAAAAGTAATTCGGCGTTTGCGTTTGCGCGTCCTCTCTCCTATTGCGAATCTTCAAATCAACAATAGTCTTAAATATCGCTTCCTGATACGACCAAGTTTCCTGATAATCTCGTACGCCTAAGTCTTCTAGTTGAATGATTTTGTTCATGCCAAATTTGTGAAACGCAAATTTACAAACTTATTAAGAGCGAATTCGATTTTTATTTTAAGGAGCACATGAACTGTTTTCATTACCGCAGTGGTCCCGCTATACGCTATATCTTTCACGCCGTACAACGGCGCAAAAGGATACCGCTACTATCGGGGCTAATTTTTGAAGGCACATTACACAAATCACGTTGTCAAATTCTTATAATCTTAAAATCTTACAGTCTCTTCATCCTCCAATCCAAAATCCACTTGGTAACTTTACAACTAATACCTACATTTGCACTCTTAAAATAAGAACACCAATGGCATTATCCGAACAAGAAATATTGCGCCGCGAAGCATTAACCGAATTGCGTAATTTGGGCATCGAACCTTATCCAGCAAACGAATTTGTAACCACCGCTTACTCCAAAGAAATCCTCGAAAATTTCGAAAAATTCGATGGCAAAGAAGTGGTCCTTGCTGGCCGTTTGATGGGAAAACGAATCATGGGAAAGGCGTCTTTCGCTGAACTTAAAGATTCAGAAGGCCGCATTCAAGTATACGTTTCTCGCGACGATATTTCAGAGGACGAGGAAAAAACCATGTACAATGTAGTATTCAAAAAACTACTAGACATCGGCGATTTCATCGGGGTTCGCGGTACGGTTTTCAAAACACAAGTCGGAGAAATCTCAGTTCATATATACGGATTAACGGTTTTGGCAAAAGCACTAAAACCACTGCCTATCGTAAAAATTGACGCCGACGGTCAAGCACACGACGCCTTTGCTGATGCGGAACAAAGATACCGCCGTCGCTACGTCGACTTAACC
>CANHEA010000053.1 GCA_947459635.1 Flavobacteriaceae bacterium
ATGAATTAAAGTTACTGTTCGAATCCGGACATTGCGATGGAAATCTTCATTGAAATTGAAGGTTTTTATATGTTTAATTTTTAGAAAAAATGAATTATAGTTGAAGTTCAAATCGAGACATTGCGCTGGAAATCTTCATTGAAATTGAAGGTTTTTATATGTTTAATTTTTAGAAAAAATGAATTAAAGTTACTGTTCGAATCCGGACGATGAGTTGGAACTCTTCATGGTACATGAGTAATATGGCGCTTTTCTTCACGACATTTTAAATCTCATCATTGAACTTCAATTGTTTCTCCATGTTGTAGTTCAAGATTTCAACACCTTTTATGTGGTTTGACTTCGTTGCAATTATAGTAAATCCCATTTTCTCAAAAAAAAGTTTTGCAGTAATACTGACTTCAGCATATAAATTTTTCGCTTGACTTTTCATCGATTTTTTCTCTATTTCACGATATAGTCTTTCAGCAATACCTTTTCTTTGAAAGTCTTTGTGAACATATAAAAAGTCTATAGTGTCATTACTCTCTAATGACGCATAACCAACTATTTGGTTGTCAAGTTCAGCAATAAAAAAATGTTGAGAAGTTAATTTGTCAGTCCAACGTTGCCTGTTCTCGATTGAAGATACCCAAGCTTTAATTTGCTCTGGTGAATAATCCTTTTTGCAAATTGTCGAAATTGTATCGACAAACATTTTTTGCATTTCATTTAGGTCGCTAAGCTGCACAAGTCTTATTGAAATTGTTAAGTTATTCATGGCTATTCGGATCTAATTCACCTTTTACTCGATCTTCTCCAGCGCTTTTTTTACCAACTTTTGATCACTAGGAAACCAACCTTGAAACATTAATGTTAATCCAAAAATAACCAGAAGAATACTAATTACTTTTTTTATTTTTAAGATATTTGCCGGCGTCATCTTGCTTCGTAATTGTTTGGCTAAAAGTATTTTACCAATATCAACCACCAAATAAGTCAATAATACTGTCGAGAAAAAGGTAATCATTCTTGAGGTTTCTAATTCCAACTTTGGGCCAATTGTGATAAGAATCATAAACCAAAATAGAAGCACACCTACATTGATAAAGTTCAAGAAAAAGCCTTTAAAAAACAAACCAACATAATTTTTTTTGATTAATTCCTCCACTGGAATTTCATCAATCTTCTTGCTAACTTTCTTCAGTCTAATGAAAGAAATAATGCCATAAGTCAGCATCATAATCCCTCCAAAAATGAAAATCGCAGGGTCATTTTTAATAGTTTGTATTAGGCGATAACTACTAAAATAAGCGACGCCTATAAATAAAATATCGGCTAAAACTACACCAAGATCAAAAACCATAGCGGCTCTAAAACCTTTGACAGCGCTAGTTTCTAATAGAACAAAAAACACTGGACCAACCAGAAAGCTGAGAAAAATACCCAAAGGAATGCCAGTAAAAATATCTTCAATCATCTATTGGATTTTAGGTAAAAATAAGAATAAATTTTTAATCTTCTTTTTCGTAAATTTTTCCTCCAGCAATGATTTTTTTATTGATTCGTTTTGGACCACCGTAAATAGTCACCTGACCACCCGCTCTGCATTTGGCATCCACCAAATCCGAAGCACGTATAAATCCTTCAGCGCCAGTGTTTGAAGTAATCGTCGCTGAAGTGGTTTGCAACTTTTCCGCCTTATAAATACTACCCGAATTGAGTAAAACATCTTGGCTGTTTGCTTTACCTTCTAGACTTACTTTTGAACCATCATTCATCTTCACCGTCAAATTTTTTACTTCAACAGTCAATTCGATGATCGATCCTTCTTTGGTAATGATGTCAAAATCTTCAGCAGTAACAACCTTCTCACTGGCGATTCTTGAACCTTCATTGGCTTCTACAGCGTTCAATTGGGTATAATAAACCGTCGCTGAGATATCATCTCCACTGAACATTTTGGTCAATGGCATTCTAATTTTTAATTCGCCATTCCTGTTGATTAATTCCACTTCATCCGAACCAGAACCATTCAAAATCACTTTGTTTTCATCTGACGGAATTAACATGACATCTATTTGATCAAAAGCAGTAACTTTCGTAAAATCACCGACATTTTTTTCTTGAGCAAACAACCATTTTGTAGTCAACAAGACCAACAGAAAACCTATTTTATTCATCGCTATTCGTTTTTTCTAATAAAATGAAAATCCAATTGTTTCTTCACCAAATCAGCATTCTTTACTTTGACAATGACTTCATCGCCAAGTTGTAAAATGTTTTTCGAAATCTCACCAACCAAAGCATATTGTTTGTCATCAAACGTATAATAATCGTCTTTTATTTCGCGAATTCTACACATGCCTTCGCATTTATTCTCCACGATTTCCACATAAATTCCCCATTCAGTCACACCAGAAATAACACCTAAAAACTCCAAATCTTTGTGGTCTTGCATGTATTTTACTTGCATGTATTTGATGCTATCACGTTCGGCATTGGTTGCTAATCCTTCCATGTTAGAGGAGTGTTGACATTTCTCTTCATACAATTCCGCATCAACCGACTTTCCGCCATCTAGATAATGCTGCAAAAGTCGATGTACCATCACGTCAGGATAACGTCGGATAGGTGAAGTGAAATGAGAATAATAATCGAACGCTAATCCATAATGACCAATATTATCTGTCGAATATTTAGCTTTACTCATACTTCGAATCGTGAGCGTATCTACTAAGTTCTGCTCTTTTTTACCGACCACATCATTTAATAAATTGTTCAATGATTTTGAAATATCAGCTTTTGATTTGAAATTAATGCTATAGCCAAACTTCGAAATAATCGTTTGCAAATTGATTAACTTATCTTCATTCGGCTCGTCGTGAATACGATATACAAAGGTTTTCTTTTGCTTTCCAATAAACTCAGCGACTTTTCTATTTGCCAAAAGCATAAATTCTTCTATCAAATGATTGGCGTCTTTCGATATTTTGAAGTACACGCCTTCAGGTTCACCAGCATCATTCAAATTGAATTTTACTTCTACTTTATCAAACGAAATCGCACCTTCATTCATTCTATTGCGTCGTAGGATTTTCGCCAATTCATCCAACTTCAAAGTAGCAGCCACAATGTCATCTGGCACCACATAGGATTTTCCTGTAATGGAAGTTTCTATTGGAATCGTGTTGTTTTTAGTTTCGATGATATACTGCGCTTCTTCATACGCAAATCGCTGATCCGAAAAAATCACAGTTCTTCCGAACCACTGGTTGATTACTTGCGCTTTTTCATTGATTTCGAAAATCGCAGAAAAGGTATATTTATCTTCTTGAGGTCTTAATGAACAAGCAAAATTCGACAACACTTCTGGCAACATCGGAACGACACGATCTACCAAATACACCGAAGTCGCTCTGTTAAAAGCTTCATCATCGAGGATGGTTCCTTCTTGTAAATAGTAGGAAACATCGGCAATATGAATTCCGATTTCATAGTTCCCGTTCTCCAATTTTTTGAACGACAACGCATCATCAAAATCTTTAGCATCTTTAGGATCGATGGTAAATGTCAAAGTATCGCGCATATCACGACGATTTTTTATTTCACTTTCTTGAATGGAAGTATCTATTTTTTGCGCAAACAATTCGACTTCAATTGGGAAATCATAAGGTAATCCGTATTCGGCTAAAATGGCGTGAATCTCGGTATCATGTTCCCCTGGTTTTCCCAAAACTTTAATGATAGACCCAAACGGACTATCTGCTTTTTTAGGCCAATCTTCAATCTTGGCAATCACGACATCGCCTTGCTGTGCTTCACCAATTTTGTCTTTTGGGATGAAAATATCGGTATACATCTTAGCATTCGCTGTGGTGACAAAAGCAAAATTCTTTTGAATATCGATTACACCGACAAACTCAGATTTATTACGTTCTAATACTTCAATGACTTCACCTTCTGGTTTTTTGCCACGACGGCGGTTATAGACATAAACTTTGACTTTGTCTTTATCTAGCGCGTGATTGAGATTGTTGGTCGGAATAAAAACGTCGTCTTCAAATTCTTCACAAATAAAATAGGCCGTTTTGCGTGACGTCATATCTATCGTGCCTTCGTAGTAATCTTGACTGATCGCTTTGACTAAATACTTTCCAGGTTCCGATTCGATAATGACTTTTTGTGCGGCTAGAATTTTTAAATCTTTGATGATTTCGTTTCTACTTTTGGTATCATCCAATTCTAAAATGGCAGCTATTTGTTTGTAGTTGAAAGGTTTATTAGCGTTTTGAGATAGTATTTTTAATATTTTTTCGGAGTAAGTTTTCTCCTTTTTGCCAAACTTTTTGGGTTTCTTGCTCATGTTGTCTTTTCTTAAAGTTTGAAAATTACGAAGAAGATTTTAGATTTAGGATTATAGATTTCAGAATTATAGAAAATATAACTTTAGTATCTTTATAAAAAATAAACCATGGAAGCTTTCGAAACCATAGCAATATTTAACTTTTCGCACGAAATCGTAGTTCTGAAACACAGGTTGGAACAAGAAGGAATCGCCTATTTTTTCGAAAACGAAGCTACATTAGGAATTGTCCCATTCTACAATACAGCTTTAGGCGGCATCAAACTTAAAGTACATCCCAATGATTTTGAAAATGTTCGATTAATCTTAGAAGAATTAAAAGGTGGTAACTTGACTATTGTTTAAGAGTTTTCAACATCTATTAAAAACAACAAAAAGAAAAAGGAAATTTAAATTATTTTATGATGGTTATTATAGCGTGTTAATAGTTACAATAACTTTCTATTTTAAATTTGAATTTTGTAGTTATCTTTTTTTATAACGATTTGTTAACATACTTTTCGCATGATAAATCGCTCATTTTGAAGTTGATTTTAAAAACTATCAACAGTTGTTCACAATCAAAAACGAGTTGGTTTTGTAAATAAGTTTATCGCTGTTTTTTGTTAACAAAGGGGTTGGAATAGCGCATAACTTTTCCAAAAAAAAGCCAAACTAAATTTGTTTTTCTCCTCTCGGTTTTGGATTACAATTTAATCTCACACCAACAAGAAAAAGTTCTGATTTTCTATATTTAGTTATGAACAACTCATGTTAAATTAAAGTAAATTGAATATCAAGCGATTAGGAAAAACTATTAACATAACGTAAAATTAACGATTAATAAACATTAAAATATCTGATTTTAAAGCACTTATGTTTTAAAGCCAGAAATTCGAGAATTTATATTTTAGAAATTTATGTATTTGCAGTCAACGTTTTCGGTTCAAAGATTATGCAATGCTGAAAAGAGTTACTTCACTAAGATTGATTAAATTTGCCACACATCACAACACTTAAAAAAATGAAAATAGCCATAGGAAACGACCACGCCGGACCAGATTACAAAAAAGCCATTCTTGACATGCTGCAAACCAAAGGATACAATGTGACCAACTACGGAACCGATACTTTTGACAGCGTCGATTATCCCGATTTCGGACATCCTGTCGCCAACGATGTGTCTGAAGGAAAAGTGAGTTTTGGCATCGTCATTTGTGGTAGCGGAAACGGAATTGCCATGACGGTTAATAAACATGCCAATGTTCGCGCCGCATTGTGTTGGACGAAAGAAATTGCGCAATTGGCCCGGCAACATAATGACGCGAATATCATTAGTATTCCTGCACGTTTTACCTCGATTCACCAAGCTGTCGAAATGGTTGAAACGTTTCTAACTACAGCATTCGACGGCGGAAGACACGCCAATCGAGTGAATAAAATCAATTGTTAATCGATGAAAATGCCGGATTTTACGATTGTCGAAGATTGTATTGCTGTTGGAAGAAAAGTGGCATTAGGTACTTTTTTAGCAGGAAGCGCAATCCTCGCAGCGTATTACTTCAATAACAACAGCAGCATCATTTTCTTGAGTCTTTTCTTTATGGTCGCGGCCATATTTATTAACACCTACGTTTTTATCAGACTCATCATGAGTTGGGCAACAAACAAACCCGAAAGAAATAAGATTCGAAACACCTTGTTTTTGCTATTGCTCAATATTCCAATCGCTTATGCTTATGTAAAGATTGGTTTAGAGATTTATGGCAACTCGTTTTCAATTCAATAAAAGAAATTTCATGAATGCAATTCAGTTTATTCAAAGCCAAGTCAATACTGCGCCCAAAAACATCGAAAACACTATCAAATTACTGGAGGAAGATTGCACAATTCCCTTTATTTCTCGATATCGAAAAGATCAAACCGGAAATCTAGATGAAGTGGTTATTGAGAAAATTGCCAAACGCAAGAAACAATACGATGAGATTGTAAAACGCAAAGAAGCGATTCTAAAATCGATCGAAGAGCAGCAAGCATTAACGCCGGAATTGGCCAAAAAAATTCAAGATAGTTTCGATTTGCAAGAACTCGAAGATTACTATTTACCGTATAAAAAGAAGAAGAAAACCAAAGCTGATGTCGCGCGCGAAAACGGTTTGGAGCCACTCGCCAAAATCATCATGGCGCAAAATAATGAGGATGTCGATTTTATTGCGTCCCGATATTTGAACGACAAAGTGGTCAACGAAGACGAAGCTTTGCAAGGAGCGCGAGATATTATCGCCGAATGGATCAACGAAAACACTTATGTTCGAAAGTTGTTGCGTAGACTCTTTACTCGAACTGCCACGATCACGACCAAAGTGGTGAAGACGAAGAAAGACGACGAGAACGCACAAAAATTTAGTCAGTATTTCGATTGGTCAGAAAACATCACCAAAGCACCAGCCCATCGATTGTTGGCGATGCTTCGTGCGGAAAACGAAGGTTTTATTAAAATTAAAGTTGAAATCGAATCAGACGATGCTATTGCCAATATTGAAGATCAAATCATCAAAAGAAATAATGATTGCACGCCGCACCTTAAATTAGCAATTGAAGACAGTTATAAAAGATTGTTGACTCCGGCCATTTCAAACGAAACTTTGCAAGAAGCCAAAGCCAAAGCGGATGCGAATTCGATTCAGGTTTTTGCGTCCAATTTGAGTCAATTGTTGTTGGCGCCACCTTTGGGCGAGAAACGTATTTTAGCCATCGATCCGGGTTTCCGCAGTGGTTGTAAAGTAGTTTGTTTGGATGAAAAAGGCGATTTGCTGTATAACGAAACCATCTATCCGCACGCGCCACAACATGAAGATGCCATTGCGATGAAGAAAATTCGCTCGATGGTCAATGCTTATAAAATAGACGCCATTTCTATTGGAAACGGAACCGCGTCGAGAGAAACTGAGTTTTTTATTAAGAAAATTGCTTTCGATAAACCCGTTCAGGTATTTGTAGTGAGTGAAGCGGGCGCGTCGGTATATTCCGCATCCAAAATCGCCAGAGAAGAATTTCCCAACTTTGAT
Source organism: Flavobacteriaceae bacterium (assembly GCA_947459635.1). Taxonomy (GTDB): domain Bacteria; phylum Bacteroidota; class Bacteroidia; order Flavobacteriales; family Flavobacteriaceae; genus Flavobacterium. Next base: position 7,393 of record CANHEA010000053.1, read on the forward strand.
GTTACGGTTCGTGGTTCCGTTTCTATTGGTCGCCGACTTTCAGACCCGTTGGCGGAGTTGGTCAAAATCGATCCAAAATCGATAGGAGTAGGGCAATATCAACATGATGTTGATCAAACCAAATTGAAAGAAGAATTAGATACGACTGTAATTAGATGCGTGAATTCTGTTGGCATTAATATCAATACTGCAAGCAAATCTTTGTTGAGTTATGTCAGTGGAATTGGGGAAAAGTTAGCGGAAAACATTGTTCAATATAGAAATGAAAACGGCCCTTTTCACGACAGAAAAGAATTGAAAAAAGTGCCGCGATTAGGCGAAAAAGCGTATCAACAAGGCGTGGCGTTTATCAGAATTTCGAATGCGAAAAACCCGTTGGATGGTTCGGCAGTGCATCCTGAAGCTTATCCGATTGTAGAGAAAATGGCGAAAGATTTAAAAATATCCGTCAACGAATTGATCGCGAATAAAGAAAAAACCGCGCAAATCAAACCGGAAAGTTATGTGACGGCTGAAATTGGAATTTTAGGATTAAAAGACATTATCAAAGAACTCGAAAAACCCGGATTAGATCCTCGAAAAGCAGCCAAAATTTTCGAGTTTGATCCTAATGTTAAATCGATAAAGGATGTGAAAATCGGAATGATTGTGCCAGGAATCGTAAACAATATTACCAATTTCGGTTGCTTTGTCGATATCGGAATTAAGGAAAGTGGATTGGTTCATATTTCACAACTCAAAGCAGGTTTTGTATCCGATGTGAATGAAGTCGTAAAATTACACCAGCATGTTGAGGTAAAAGTAACTGATGTTGATGAAGATCGAAAAAGGATACAGCTTTCGATGATTTTATAAACTAAAAATGTCCCATCAATTGGGACATTTTTTATTTTGTTTCCTCTGATTTCTTCTCAGCAGGTTGGTCGTCTTTTGCAGCGTTTTTGAATTCTTTGATTCCGCTACCCAAGCCTTTCATTAATTCTGGAATTTTTTTACCTCCAAAAAGTAAAAGAACTACCAGTAATATAATAAGGATTTCTGTAACACCTAATCTTCCCATGTTGAAATAATTTGTTGCCGAAGCAAAATTGGTACTAAATAACGTCACAAAGATATACAGAAATATGAATAGTTTTCTTAAAAAGCAAATATTTGTGACGCAGTTGCGTTTGCGTAAAGATGGGATTACGCATATTGTCCATAACTCCTCAAACATTAATTTCTATATTTGTGTCCTAAACAAACGAAATGACGGAAAAAAGACTCAAACGTCAAATAATCAAGAAGAAATTATTCACAAAAAACCGCTTGGTCATTTTGAATGAGGATTCTTTTGAAGAAATTTTTTCTTTGCGTCTAACGTTGATGAATGTCTTTGTGGTGGCTACCATTGGTGCTATTCTTATTATCACTACGACTACTTTTATTATTGCATTTACACCACTGCGCGAGTTCATTCCCGGCTATGCTTCCGATGAATTGAAAAGAAACGCAACTGAATTGGCTTTAAAATCAGATTCACTATCCAATTCAATTAAGAAAAATGAAGCCTATATTGCTTCAATCAAGAAAATACTCACGGGTGATTTAGACTACGCGAAATTCAGCAAGGACTCTATTTACGCGACGAAAACAGACGAAAATTCAGAAGACAATAAAGCGAGTAAAGCAGAGGTTGAATTGCGCAATCAAGTGGCTCAGGAAGACAAATACAATTTATTTGAAAAGGCGCAACCGAAAGTAACTAGTGTTCTTTTTGCGCCGGCAAAAGGATCTATAACCGAGAGTTTTAGTTTACAAAAAAAGCATTTTGCCGTAGATGTTGCCTTGGCAAAAGACACGCCGATAAAAGCAACTTTAAACGGAACTGTTGTATTTGCCGATTGGACGCCAACCACTGGAAACGTAATTATTATTCGCCACAACAACGGATTTTTATCGGTGTACAAACACGCCGCTTCATTGACTAAAAGCCAGGGCGATGTTGTTCGAACCGGTGAAGTTATTGCGCTCGCAGGCTCTACTGGAAAAGAGTCAACCGGCGTGCATTTGCATTTTGAGCTTTGGAAAGATGGATACGCCATCGATCCTACACAATTCATAGAATTTGAATAGAAGAAAGATGTCTTTAAAAACCATTGCTGCAAAAATATTTGCTCGTTATATCTACAGAAAAACCCAACGTTGGGCAAATAATCCTGTCGCAACACAACAGCAGGTTTTTGATCAATTAATTCTGAAAGCGAAAAACACGCAGTTTGGTCAAGACCACAATTTTGAATCAATCCGAACATTCGAAGATTTTGCCAAACAAGTTTCCATAAGAGATTATGAAGGACTTCGAACATATGTAGATCGCGTTGTTCACGGAGAAGAAAATATACTTTGGCCAGGCAAACCGCTATATTTCGCAAAAACCTCTGGAACGACCTCTGGCGCCAAGTATATTCCGCTTACCAAAGAATCGATGCCTTATCATATCGAAGCAGCCCGTGACGCCATATTGCATTACATCTACCAAACAGGAAAAGCTGATTTCGTTGATGGGAAAATGATTTTTCTACAAGGAAGTCCCATTTTGGAAGACAAAAACGGAATTCAATTCGGTCGACTTTCGGGAATTGTTGCGCATTATGTTCCCAAATATTTACAAAGAAATAGGTTGCCCTCTTTAGAAACCAATTGCATCGAAGACTGGGAAACCAAAGTCAATGCAATCGTTGAAGAAACTTATAATGAAGACATGACGGTCATTTCAGGGATTCCATCGTGGGTTCAAATGTATTTTGAAAAGCTGCAAGACAAAGCGCAAAAGCCGGTCGGATCGCTGTTTAAAAATTTCAATTTGTTTATTTACGGTGGCGTCAACTACGAACCGTATCGCGCAAAATTTGAAAATTTAATCGGACGAAAAGTCGATAGTATTGAATTATTCCCAGCATCGGAAGGGTTTTTTGCTTATCAAGATCTTCAAAACGAGAAAGGAATGTTGCTGCTTTTGAATGCTGGAATATTCTATGAATTTATCAAAGCGGATGACTTTTTTAAAGAAAATCCAAAGCGACATACGATTGGAGAAGTTGAAATTGGAGTTAATTATGTCTTAATTATCTCAACCAACGCTGGACTTTGGGGTTATAATATCGGCGACACCGTGCAGTTTACTTCTATAAAACCATATCGCGTCATTGTTTCTGGGAGAATCAAACATTTTATTTCTGCGTTTGGTGAACATGTTATTGGAAAAGAAGTGGAACAAGCCGTTCAAGAAGCGATTGAAGGCACAGAAATTCGAATTAATGAATTTACGGTTGCGCCACAAATCACGCCGAAATCAGGATTGCCTTATCACGAATGGTTTATCGAATTTGAAAATCTACCGGAGGACGAAATTCGATTTGCCGAGGCCATTGATGTATCAATGAGAAAGCAAAATGTGTATTATGATGACCTAATCCAAGGAAATGTGTTGCAAAAACTAAAAATCACCAAAGTAGTCAAGAATGGTTTTCAAGAATATATGAAATCGATAGGAAGACTGGGCGGTCAGAACAAGATTCCTAGGTTGAGTAACGACAGAAGTGTTGCGGATCAATTAGAAACCTATTAAAAGATGAAAACAACAAAGTGGTACTGTTTTTTTTTCTTATTGATATGCAACTTGGTTTCATCTCAAATTAAAGGGATTGTGATTGATGCAGTAACCAAAAATCCGATTCCCTATGTCAGCATTTGGGTTGAAAATGAAAACAATGGAACCACAGCGGAAGAGAACGGACAATTTCAATTGACCATCGCAGGCAAAAGCAAAAATCTTCTTTTTTCCGCTTTGGGTTACGAAAAAAAGACCTTAGCGATTTCGAGTGAAATGAAAGTTGAAATGACGCCAAGCACAATCGAACTAAATGAAGTTCAAATCACCAAAAAATACGGCACCAGACAAATAGAAATTGGCGAAACCGAAAGTCCATTTTTGCAAGCATATGAAAACGGCCCTCGAATAGACATCAAGTTTTTCCCGTATAAATCAAAGTATAAAAAGACAAAATTTATCAAACAAATTGTCCTTAATACAGATTGCAGAATAGAAGAAGCAACGCTCAAACTGCATCTATATCAAGTTGACAGCGCCGGTTTGCCAGGCGAGGAACTTTTAGAAAGGATTATATCGCAACAGTCAGTAAAGGCGTGAAGAAAACCTCATTCAATTTCTCCTCTTTTAATTTAAGAATGCCGAAAGATGGGATTTTTGTAGGATTTGAAAGGCTTAAGGTGGAGAAAAACAAATTTGAGAAAACCATCAGAAGTGCTGATAACCAAAGCAATGTTGTTCAGACTACCTTTTGTCCATTTGTGTTATACAATCAAGTTGAACGAGATTATAGTTACACTTTTTCAGGAGGCAAATGGACTAGAGAATTGACTACCAATGCCCAAGGCACATCAAATAAAAAAGTGATTTATGAGCCAGCAATAAACCTGATTCTTGTAAACTAAGAGATTAAATCCATACATTTGCAGGTTTAAAAGCAAAATTCGAAAAATAAAGTCACGATTGGAGCAGATAGAACGCGAATTATTGTTAGAAATTAAATACATTAATGAAAGAAATTAAAAACATAGTACGATCGAGAGCGCAGGAATCTTCAAGCGCTGTTGAAAAATTGTACATTACTATGCGCCACCTGTTTAACAGAGGATTCTACAAACCGATGGGCGTGTCGGGCGAAACATTACGAGAAGCTTTACTTTCTTTAAGACCTGAAATTTACGGAAGTATTGCAGAGGAAAAAGTGGAACTAGACGGTCTTTTGTATGTTATTGAAAGGCTTCCTATTGGAATAGAGGAATGTCGATTTATTAATCTAACGTCGGACGAAGGTTATTCTAAGTCGCATTTCAAAGCTATTATTCCGCCAAAAAGAAGGCGAAATTGTTATCGCATTGATGACGAGCAGATGAATGTTGAAATCACCCGAGGGCGGTCGGACATTTATGACATATTGACCCACTTGACTTTTATTTTCATTGAATCACATAAAATCAAGGATCGAGTTCTGATAGATGAGAGTGGAGAAGTAACGAGAGATTGGCAAAAACTAGCACAAGCTGTTTTGCAAAATAAGAAACTGTCTTTGGTTGAAAAAGAGAAAACAATTTCTCATACCGCCAATATTTTAGGACGCACTTTTTCAGAGGTTATCGAAATTTACGATGCGTTTGGAACTTCCGAAAAACCAGACCGTTTTCTGCATGTAATATATTGGTTAGGAAAGTTGGCCATGGAAGAGGTTGTTGAAAACAACAAAAGAACGATTACGTTTAGTCCGATTTTAAGGGAGCGTTTGGGACACCATATTCATGGAGAAATTTGGGCCAATAACATCAAAGAAGTTTTAAAAGACAACAATCTTCTAGACAGACCAATTCATGTTATTAGCGCAAACATGCATAGCGTAATGAACTCCATTTTTGCTACGCATGTATTGAAAACAAAATTTAAAGATCAAGCTGATTTCTTTATTTATGAAGAACTGAGCAAATCCGGCGCAAATGATATTAGAGACAAAGTATCAACTTTTGCGGAACAACACGGAATGATTTCTTTGCCCGACACTTCTGGAACAAACATCGATGTGCAGATTTTTGACACCGCAAAAATAGATTGGAAAAAATCCGCATTTCCAACTGCCAAAATTGGCGATGCGCCACCCGTTATTATCGTAATGGATTATGCATTTGGGGAGCAGGCTTATGAAACGATTGATGAATTATTGAAACCATTTCAAGAAAGCAAATACAAAAAAGTTTTTCTAAATGTGGAGTCTGTTTCGATTATGGGCAAAGCGGGAATTCTTCAAGGAGGCAAAGGGGATATTATGATTCCATCAGCACATATCAACGAAGGCACGGGCGATAATTATCCTTTTGAAAACGAGTTGACAGCTGCCATGTTGGATGGCAATGGAATTCCAGTTTTCGCTGGGCCAATGGTTACTGTACTAGGAACATCTTTACAGAATAAAGATTTATTAAAATTTTTCCATGACTCAACTTGGGGCGTTATTGGTTTAGAAATGGAAGGTGCATATTATCAGAAAGCAATTCAATCAGCTTCTAAAATTAGAAAGAGCATCAATCCAGACGTCAAAGTGCGATACGCTTATTACGCATCTGATAATCCATTGGAAACAGGAAGTACATTAGCCTCAGGAGGTTTGGGCACGACAGGAGTTAAGCCAACTTACTTGATAACAATAAAAATATTAGAACAGATTTTTAACATTAATTAAATTATAATAATGAGCACAAACGACAATAAGAATGTAGACGATCAAGAAATAGATTTAGCATCAGTTTCAAAAGCGGTTTCAGGAATGTTTCAGTCAATTGGCAGAGGCATTTTCCGTATGATTCAATTTATGTTGAAACATATTGCTGTTTTAATCGCTTTAGTTGTAGTCGGTACTGTTGCAGGATCTTATTTAGATGATACTCAAAAAACGTATAACAGTTGCGTAATCATTCGACCAAATTTTGAGTCAACGGATTATGTTTATGCTAAAGTTGACCTGCTTTTTTCGAGAATAAATGATAATGACACGGTATTTTTGAAATCAATTGGTATTAAGAGTCCATCTAAATTAAGAAGTATTATTATTTATCCAATAGTTGATATTTATAAGTTTATTAGTGAAAAAGACTCTAAAGATAGCGACCGAAATTTTCAGCTTTTTAAATTGTTGTCAACAGAGGGAGATATGGAGAAGAATATTCTTAATAGGACAATAAGTAAGAATTATACTTTTCACCAAATACATTTTGTTACCTCTGCTAAAGCAAGTAGAGATGAAATTCTGGACCCATTACTAAATTACCTAGAAAGTAATGAGAATTTTAAGAATACTAAGAATATTTATATTGAGAACACTAATTTAAAGATTGCAGCAAACAACAATATGATTGCGCAGATCGATGGATTACTGAGTACTTTTACAAATGAAAGCTCTGAAAGCGCAAAGAGCACGAAGTCTGTTTATATCAACCAGAACACGCAGTTGAATGATTTGATTCAGACAAAAAATAACCTAGTAAACGAAAATGGATATCAAAAATTGGAACTTCTAGCGCATGATAAAGTTGTTAAAGAAAGTAGTAGCATTATCAACATGCACAATACAAGAACAATTGATAGTAAATTAAGAGTTGTGTTGCCAATAACACTTCTTTTCATGTATCTGTTTATGGTTAGTCTTGTCAAGTTTTATAAAAAACAAGCTGCGCTTTACAAAAAAGAAAAGCTCTAGAATTCGTAACTCATGAAAGGAATTATTTTAGCAGGTGGTTCGGGGACGCGATTGCACCCACTGACTTTAGCCGTAAGTAAGCAACTCATGCCTATTTATGATAAACCAATGATTTACTATCCGTTGTCAACCTTATTGTGGTCGGGAATAAATGAGATTCTTATCATTTCAACACCACATGATTTGCCGTTATTCAAGCAATTGCTAGGCGACGGTAAGAAATTGGGCTGTAATTTTCAGTATGCAATACAGGAAAATCCTAATGGTTTAGCAGAAGCGTTTATCATAGGACGAGAATTTATTGGTAAAGAAAAAGTTGCTTTAGTCCTTGGAGATAATATTTTTTATGGCACTGGACTGTCTGATTTGTTATTAGCAAATAATAACCCAGACGGAGGAATTATTTACGCATATCACGTAAACGATCCTGAAAGATATGGTGTAGTTGATTTTGATAATAACGGAAATGTATTGTCAATAGAAGAAAAACCAGAAAAACCCAAATCAAACTTTGCGGTACCAGGAATCTATTTTTATGACAATGATGTTGTTGAGATTGCTTCAAATATCAAACCTAGTCATCGCGGAGAGCTGGAGATTACCGACGTAAACAGAGAGTACTTAAAGAGAGGAAAGCTTAAAGTAAGTATCCTTGACAGAGGAACAGCGTGGTTAGATACAGGAACTTTTAATTCGTTAATGCAGGCTGGACAATTCGTGCAAGTAATTGAAGAGAGACAAGGACTAAAAATAGGTGCAATTGAAGAAGCGGCTTTTAAAATGGGTTTTATAAATGCGGAAGAATTAAGGGAATTGGCCGTTCCGTTACTAAAAAGTGGATACGGAAATCACCTCTTAAGTATAATCTAGTTTATGAATTTTATTGAAACGGAATTAGAAGGTTGCTTTATACTCGAACCAAAAATTATAGCTGATGAACGCGGGTATTTTATGGAGAGTTTTAATGAAAGTAATTTTCGAAAAGCACTAGGCATAGACATTCACTTTGTTCAAGACAATCAATCTTTTTCTACGAAAGGTGTATTGCGAGGACTACATTATCAAGTAGGAACTCACGCGCAAGCTAAATTAATTAGAGTTTTAGGCGGGGAGATTTTAGATGTTGCGGTTGATCTTAGGCCCAATTCTATCACCTATGGGTCTAATTTTGCGGCAGTTTTGTCCTCAGACAACCAAAAGCAAATGTTCATTCCTGCTGGATTTGCACATGGTTTCAAAGTATTAAGCGAAACAGCAACTATTTTTTATAAATGTGATCAATTCTACGACAAAGCTTCTGAGGGAGGAATCATATTTAATGATCCAACACTTAATATCGACTGGGGAGCGGAAAGTATAAATTGGATTATTTCAGAAAAAGATAGAAATCTCCCATCATTTGAAAATTCTAGGAAAATATGGTAGTAATAGTGCTTGGTGCTGCTGGACAATTAGGAAAAGCAATCCAGTCTATATCTTCACATTATACTTTTGACTTTTATTTCTTTGATTCACGTCAATTAGACATTAGTAAAAGTGAAATGATTAATGCTGCCTTTGAAAGTGTGAAACCAGATTTTTGCATTAATGTCGCTGCCTACACAGCAGTTGATAAAGCGGAAATAGAAAATGAAAGCGCGGACTTAATTAATCATATCGCCGTAAAGAACATTGCCCTTGCTTGTCTTAAGCACGATACAACCCTGCTGCATATTTCGACAGATTTTGTTTTTGATGGAGAAAAGAATTCCCCATACATAGAAAGCGACCAAACCAACCCACAAGGCATGTACGGCTTTTCGAAAAGAAAAGGAGAGCTAGAAATTGAACGCACCTTGACAAAGTACTTTATTGTTAGAACTTCATGGCTTTATTCTGATTTTGGGAATAATTTCAAAAAAACAATGTTGAAACTTGCTCAAGAAAGGGAAAGCCTTAATGTGGTTAACGACCAAATTGGAACACCAACTCATGCTGTAGATCTGGCAAAAGCGTTGATGAATATACTGCAAAGCAAGAGCACAAACTATGGAATTTATCACTATAGTAACGAGGGAAATACAAGTTGGTACGGTTTTGCAAAGAAAATTTTCGAATACAATAATTTGTCTGTTATTCTAAAGGGAATTCCAACTTCGGAATACCCAACGCCCGCGAAACGTCCGAAGTATAGTGTTTTGGACACCTCTAAAATTAAAAAGGAATTCAATGTGACCATAAGAAGTTGGGAAAAAGCGCTAAAGGAAAATTAAAAAAAAAGGAGGAAAATAATCCCCCCTTTTTTAAACTACCTTTTTATGATTTTGAATGTTCTTTCTTGATTTCGCATTCCGAACAGCCTTAGAAAATATGCGCCGCTAGGAACATCTCTTATGTCAATTATGTTGGAGCTTAACAATCCTTCCTGAATAAGTTTCCCATCAACAGAAAATACAGTAAAAGAAACATTAGCGGGAGCTCCATTAACATGTAAACTATCGATAAATGGATTTGGATAAACTACAATGTCATCTAGCTTATTCTCTAAGATGTTTAATAGTGTTTCTACCGTTATTTCGATATCAAAAGAAACACTACCACCAGAATTGAAAGCTGTTACAGTATAAGTCGCAGTAGAAGCAATTGCCATTGGCGTTCCAGAAATAACCCCAGTTGAAGTGTCAAAGGACAGCCCATCAGGTAAAATTGGTGAAATGCTGTAACTCAAAACGGTTCCAGAAACAATCGGCGTTAAATCAACAATAGTATTTCCAAGGGTAAATACATTTGGAGAAGTGTAACTCAATGCACTTGGCGCTATGTCATTCACGGTTATCACAACACCAAAAGTTGTCGAGCCACCAGAGTTGAAAGCCGTTACAGTATAAGTTGCTGTTGTAGCAAGTGCCGTTGGTGTTCCAGAAATAACCCCAGTTGCCGTGTCAAAGAAAAGTCCAGCAGGTAAAATAGGGGAAATGCTGAAACTCAAAACCGTTCCTGAAACGATAGGCGTTAAATCAGCAATTGTACTTCCAAGAGTAAACACATTTGGAGAATCATAACTCAAAGCACTTGGAGCCACATCATTTACCGTTATTTCGATGTCAAAAGAAACGCTACCGCCAGAGTTGAAAGCGGTTACAGTATAAGTCGCAGATGATGAAATAGCCGTTGGCGTTCCAGAGATGACTCCAGTTGCCGTGTCAAAGAAAAGTCCGGCAGGTAAAATAGGGGAAATGCTGAAACTCAAAACCGTTCCTGAAACGATAGGCGTTAAATCAGAAATTGTACTTCCAAGAGTAAACACATTTGGAGAAGTGTAAATCAAAGTGTTTGGAGCCACGTCATTGACGGTTATTTCCATATCAAAAGAAACACTACCGCCAGAATTGAAAGCGGTTATTGTATAAGTCGCAGTTGATGAAATTGCAGTTGGCGTACCTGAGATAATCCCTGTTGAAGTATCAAAGGAAAGTCCGGCAGGTAAAATAGGGGAAATGCTGTAACTCAAAACGGTTCCAGAAACAATCGGCGTTAAATCAACAATAGTATTTCCAAGGGTAAATACATCTGGAGAAGTGTAACTCAATGCACTTGGCGCTGCGTCGTTCACAGTTATTTCGACATCAAAAGAAACATTACCACCAGAATTGAAAGCGGTTACAGTATAAGTCGCCGTTGATGAAATCGCAGTTGGTGTTCCAGAAATAACCCCAGTTGAAGTATTAAAGGAAAGTCCATCTGGTAAAATTGGTGAAATGCTGTAACTCAAAACGGTTCCTGAAACAATCGGCGTTAAATCAGCAATAGTATTTCCAAGGGTAAATACATTTGGAGAAGCGTAAATCAAAGTGTTTGGCGCTACGTCGTTCACAGTTATTTCGATATCAAAAGAAACATTACCACCAGAATTGATAGCCGTTACAGTATAAGTCGCTGTTGCAGCAATTGCCGTTGGTGTTCCAGAGATTCTTCCTGTTGAGGTGTTAAATGAAAGTCCAGCAGGCAAAGATGGACTAATACTATAACTAGTCACTGTTCCGCCAGAAACTGAAGGGTTCAAAC
>CANHEA010000054.1 GCA_947459635.1 Flavobacteriaceae bacterium
ATCCCCAGTTTGATGAGCAAAGCCCAATTCATGTTTCAACTTCAGCGGTTGCTCTTCCGATCTGTGAATTATATCGACTTCGACACGAAAGGTTATAATTTCGAATTTAAGAAAAAACCCGTTATGAGTTATGCTGCACAAGCGCAAATCATATTACCGTGGAAAATCAAGAATACGATGTCGTATAATTTTACGCCGCCTGGAACTTGGGAAATTTACAGTTTAACGAAAACCATTCAACAATTTGACATTTCGTTAAACCGCGATTTTTTGGATAAAAAACTAAAAATTGGCTTGCATTGTTTTGATGTTTTCAATACGAATGAAATCAATGCCATTGTATCAACTGCAAATCTAAATACCAATTTCTATCAAAAGCAAGACTCGAGAACTTTTCGAATATCATTGACTTACAACTTTGGAAACATGAAACTGGATAAAGAAAATACGGAAATTCAGACCGAGAAAGTACAAAGCGGCGGCGGAATACTTAAATAACATTAATTGAATTCATAAAAAAATCCCGTATCGAATTGACACGGGATTTTGTTTTTTATGAACTTTTGACTTTAAGAAGCAATTTCCAAACGCTTCAATAAGTTTTTGGTCAACGTATCGCTGGCATAATCTTTATCGATGTGCAGTACTTTCTCATCGTTGCTTGGCAATTCGTACATCGCATCGGTTAGGATTGCTTCGCATAAAGAGCGCAAACCTCTCGCACCTAATTTATATTCCAGCGCTTTATCAACAATAAAATCTAAAGCGTCATCGGTGATGATAAAATCCACATCATCCATAGCGAAAAGCTTTTGATATTGCTTGATTAACGCGTTTTTAGGTTCGGTTAAGATAGCTCTTAAAGTAGCTTTATCTAAAGGATCCATATGCGTTAATACTGGCAAACGTCCAATGATTTCAGGAATTAATCCGAAATCTTTGATGTCTTTAGGGATGATATATTGCAACAAATTGTCTTTGTCGATATTGTCTACATTTTTCGAAGTGCTGTACCCAACTGCTTGACGATTCAAACGTTTAGAAATAATTCTTTCAATTCCGTCGAAAGCACCGCCAGCAATAAACAAGATGTCTTTGGTATTGACTTCGACAAACTTTTGATCCGGATGTTTTCTCCCTCCTTTTGGCGGAACATTGACTACGGTACCTTCTAGTAATTTCAACAAAGCTTGTTGAACACCTTCTCCAGAAACATCACGCGTGATGGATGGATTGTCGCTTTTGCGAGCAATTTTATCAATTTCGTCAATAAATACTATTCCTCTTTCTGCTTTTGTCACGTCGTAATCGGCAGCTTGCAACAAACGAGTTAAGATACTTTCAACATCTTCTCCCACGTAACCTGCTTCGGTCAGCACTGTTGCATCTACAATAGCTAAAGGAACGTCGAGCATTCTTGCAATGGTTTTAGCAACCAACGTCTTACCAGTTCCGGTTTGACCAACCATAATGATGTTGCTTTTTTCAATTTCTACATCATCGTTCAATTGCTGTTGCATCAAACGTTTGTAGTGATTGTAAACCGCTACGGCCATTACTTTTTTGGTTTGATCTTGACCAATCACGTATTGATCTAAGAAAGCCCTGATTTCTTGTGGTTTCTTCAAAATGAGATCAGCCACCATTTTAGAATTGCCATTGGTTTTTAATTCTTCCAATACAATTCCATGAGCTTGTTCAATACATTTATCACAAATGTGTGCATTGATTCCAGCAATCAAAAGATTGGTTTCAGGTTTTTTTCGACCACAAAACGAACAATCTAATAGTTCTTTTGCCATTATTTTTTATTTAAAGTTAAGTCCGAAAACTCAACGTTATTATCGTCTTAAAACTTCATCAATCATTCCGTATTCTTTGGCTTCATCTGCAATCATCCAATAATCTCTTTCGCTGTCTTTGTGCACTTTGTCGAATGTTTGACCTGAATGTTGAGAGATAATTTGGTACAATTCATCTTTCAATTTCAACATCTCGCGAAGATTGATTTCCATGTCTGTTGCCACACCTTGTGCGCCTCCAGAGGGTTGGTGAATCATCACTCGTGAATGTGGCAAAGCAGAACGTTTTCCAGCTGCACCTGCACATAATAAAACGGCTCCCATAGAAGCGGCCATTCCGGTGCAAATAGTAGCTACATCTGGCTTGATGTATTGCATCGTATCGTAAATTCCAAGTCCAGCATAAACACTTCCGCCTGGTGAATTCAAATAGATTTGAATGTCTTTGGATGCGTCTGCGCTTTCCAAAAACAACAATTGCGCTTGAACGATATTTGCAATTTGGTCGTCGATACCAGTTCCTAAAAAGATAATTCTATCCATCATCAAACGAGAAAAAACGTCCAATTGAGAAACATTCAACTGGCGTTCTTCGATGATATATGGCGTCATATTCGTTGGTGTCATTGCATTCACGATTTTGTCGTAATACAAATTATTTACACCATGATGTTTCGTAGCAAATTTTTTAAATTCTTTACCGTAGTTCATAGTAGGGTTTTCTTTTTATAGCTTTAAAAAAACAAATGAGCGTCAAAGTTTTACATTTGACGCCCAAATATATGGATTTATTTTGATTTATTCTCCGTAAGAGGCTGCAATAAATTCTTGGTAAGTCACTTCTTTAGTAGCAGCGTTGGCTTTTTCTTTAAAAATTTGCAACATTTTTTCGCTTACTACTTGTTGCGAAAGTCGTCTTACTTCTTCTTGATTAGACAACACACGCGCCACAATTCCTTCTACTTCTTCATCACTTGGATTCATTTGACCGTACTGCGCCATCTGAGCGCGAATGGCTTTCGAGGTATATGCTTTCAAATCTTCAAAAGTGATTTGGATGTTATTTTGCGCTAGTGCTTTCCCTTCGATAAGTTGAAAACGCAAGCCTTTTTCAGATCTTTCAAATTCGAATTTTGCTTCTTCTGCCGATAATTTTTTCTCACCTGTGGTTTGCAACCATTTGATCAGAAATTCAGCTGGCAAGTCAAACTTAGTATTGTCAATTAAGAAATTCGTCACATCAGCCATCAATTTTTGGTCAGCTTGTTGTGCGAATTGGTTCTCAGCGTCTTCTTTGATTTTTTCTTTCAATTCATCCAAGGAAGCAATTTTTCCTTCTCCGAAAAGTCTGTCGAAAAGCGCTTGATTCAATTCTGCCAAATCAGTTCCGTTAATAGATTCGATGGTGAAAGTAACGTCAACATCCAATCCGTGTACGTCGTCATGACTCACTTTCAAATAATCCATCAACATATGATCGTCCTCAAACAACCCTTTGGTTTTTAAGGTCACAACATCGCCAACTTTTTTACCAACGAATGAAGCGCCTGTTTTCTTGTCTTTAAAAATATCCAACGCAAAAGTTGATTTCGCATCGATTCCTTTATCTTCATTGACAAATGTTCCAGTAACGTCGGAATTCTCAGCAACCACTTCTTGTGGAATTGGCGTTCCGAATTGTTTTTGAATTCGAGTGACTTGATCGTCAATTAATTTAGCGTCTGCTTTTACGATATATTTGATAATGTCGTTTTTAGCGTCTAAGTTCAATTCGAAATCTGGCGCCAAACCAATTTCGTATTCGAAGGTTAATTCTTCGGCATCCCAAGAAAAATTCTCGTTGATTTTTGGTAATGGTGAACCCAACAAATTCAATCGTTCAGATTCCAAATAGCGCGTCAAAGCCAATTCAACAACTTTGTTTACTTCTTCGACTTTGATTGCTTTTCCGTATTGTTTCTCAACTAAATCTTTAGGAACTTGTCCTTTTCTAAAACCTTTTACCGTAGCCAAAGGCATTTTTTCGTTGATTCTTTTTTGCACTTGTCCTTTATAATCCATGTGCACTACTTGCATCACGATTACTTCGTTTACCGCATCAATTGCGACTCTTTTAATATCCATTGTGATCTTTTTACGTAATAAAATTGGGTGGCAAAATTAGGACATTTTCACCACCCAAACAAGTTTTTATTCTTTTGAAATTGTTTTATTTATCCTTTGGATTTTTAAATAAAATCGACTGTGAAATCGACAGAATAATACTAAAAAACACAGCGGTCCAAAAGCTATCGACGTGAAATCCACCAACGATTTTTGTACATAGCATAATGATTATGGCGTTGATGACGAGCAAAAACAAGCCAAACGTCACTATGGTGATTGGCAAAGTAAATAGAATGAGAATTGGCTTTATAAAAATGTTGAGTAATCCTAGAACTACAGCTACAATCAGCGAAGTAGTGAAATTAGCGACAACAACGCCTGGCATGAAGTGCGCTATAATGACAACTAAAACGGCAGTGATTAATATTCTAATCAGTAAATTCATAAATTCTCTTTTAAATTACATTCAAATATATAAAAAAGCCCCGCCGTTTTCGCGATAATAGCAATTCCTAGTAAAATTAACATGATTTCGATTACTGAATAAACTAAATTTCGTTAACTTTATAATCTATAATCCTGTAAAATAATAGCTTATGAAAAATCTTTATCTATTTTTGGTTTGTTTTATCTCATTGAATCTTAGTGCACAGTTCTGGACGGAAGTAGCGCCTTTTTCTAATAATGCTAGTTTTGTTCCTAAGCAGATTTCAATTGTAGATGATAATGTAGTTTGGGTTAATGGCGCGTCGCCACTAGCGAATTCGGCTCAAAAATGGAGTCGTTCATTAGATAGTGGACTTACTTGGGAGGAAGGAACTATTGATTTGGGAAATGCGGCATTACAAGTGAGCTCGATACATGCTTTATCGTCAGAAAAAGCCTATGTTTCGGCTTTTTCTACAGATGGCATAACTTCAGGAGGTGTTTGGGTTACGACTGACGGCGGTGCGACATGGACCCAACAAACATCAGCATTGTTTAACACTCCGTTAGAGTCTTTCCCTAATTTTATTCATTTTTTCGATAACGAAAATGGCATTGTAGCGGGAGATCCTGAAAACGGCTATTTCGAGCTTTACACCACTACAGATGGCGGTCAGAATTGGTCTCGTGTTCCTTCACAAAATATTCCCGCAATCAATGCTGAAGAATATGGATACTCCATAAAATTTGAAGTGAGAGATAATTCGGTTTGGTTTGGAACCAATAAAGGACGGCTTTTTAAATCTGATGATAAGGGGTTGAATTGGGTAGCGCACCAAACTCCGCTACCAGACTTCTCTTCAGGCACGATTGCTGGCGATTTTGCTTTTAAAAATTCAAATGACGGCTTGCTAATTTCAAGCACATGGTCGATATGGAAAACTACTGATGGCGGGGCGAATTGGACACTTATGACCAATAGTGCCAATGATCAAAGCTGCTTTAATTTTGATATTGAACGTGTGCCTGGAACGACAGATGCTTATTTTGCTTGGGGTGAAAAAGTAGCTAATGGAGAAAGAAGTTCGACCTATTCGCTCAACGGTGGTGCCTTTTGGGATGATTTAAGTAATAATATCCCGAACGTCCTTCCGATTCAGGTGAAATTTAAAAGTAGTACGATTGGTTTCTGTATAGGTAACGAACTTTTAAATTCGCTAGCAACAAAATTCTACAAACTTACAGACCCTCTTAATGTATTAGGAGGCACGTTAAGTAATGTAGCGTTTAATAATAAGCTGGCAACTGTTTTTCCAAATCCAACACAAGATTTCTTGCGGATTTCTTCCAATGCAATTCAAGAAGTAGCGGTTGCTGACCTTGACGGAAAATTGCTTTTTGATAAACAGTACTCAAATTTAAAAGAGACTATTGTAGACATTTCAAATTTTACATCGGGAATCTACATTGTAAAAATTACGCTTCAAGACGGAATTTCTATATCGGAAAAAATCATAAAGTATTAGAAAATATAGAATTTGACTAACAACAAAAGCCTGAATCAGAAATGTATTCAGGCTTTTTTTTGTTGATTTATTTCAAAAAGTTGGCAGTGATTTCAAAAAATGTTTTCGGATTCTCGGCATGCAGCCAATGCCCAACATTGCGAATCGTTTCTAAAATTGCAGATGGAAAATACTTTTGAATGGCTAACCAATCTTCATCTTTAATATACTTGGAATTGCCGCCACGAATAAACAAAGTAGGTTTGTCGAAATGCGAATTTGCTGGAAGCGCCGTTCCGATGTTTTCAATTTCACGATTAAAAACGGCCAAATTGAAACGAAACGCCAACTGCTCAGGTGTTTGCCAAAATAAGCTTTTGAGTAAAAATTGTCGGGTTCCGAAATCTGGAATATGTTGTGCGACGATGGCATCGACTTCGGTTCTGGAAGGTTTTTGAGAAAAGTCGACGGCATTGAGTCCAGCGAGGATCTCTTGATGGTGCGGTGCATAATACTTTGGACCTATGTCTCCCACAATGAGTTTGCGAATCAATTCGGGATGTTGGACTGCCAAAAGCATCGCCACTTTTCCACCCATAGAATGCCCGATAATATCGATGTTGCTCAGGTTTTTTTCTTGGCAATAATCGAGTATATCTTGTACCATGACTTCATAATTGAAAACATCAGAATGAAAACTTCGTCCGTGGTTGCGTAAGTCGAGCATATGCACCTCGTAACCTAAAGTAGCGTATTGCGTGCCTAAGGTTTTCCAGTTGTCGGACATACCGAGGAATCCGTGGAGGATTAGGAGTGGATTTGCTGCGCCAGTTCGGGCTATACCCTCGTGTGCCGGAGCTTCTATTTTGGAGTAAAGTGTCATTGGTTGTGAGTTGTCGGTTTTTGGTTTGCGTGAGGGATAGCAGTGGAAATCCTTTTGTGACGGTGTTCGGCGCAAAAGATTGCAACGGAGAGCCCGACCCTTGCGGTCACGCCCAATTATTTTAATTTGTTCAAATACATATTAACTACATTGTCCAGCCCAAGATAAAGCGATTCGCAAATCAGCGCATGCCCTATCGACACTTCGAGCAGGCCAGGAATATTTTGCTTAAAAAACTGAATATTATCAAGACTTAAATCGTGCCCAGCGTTGATTCCGAGTCCCAATTGGTTGGCTAGTTCGGCGGCTTTCACATAAGGTTCGATGCCGTTTTTGTTCCCCAAACCATATTCGTGGGCAAAGCTCTCG
This sequence comes from Flavobacteriaceae bacterium, assembly GCA_947459635.1. GTDB lineage: Bacteria > Bacteroidota > Bacteroidia > Flavobacteriales > Flavobacteriaceae > Flavobacterium. The sequence goes on from CANHEA010000054.1 coordinate 7,092, forward strand.
GTGTAAAGTTCAATGCGATCCGTTCCGGTTGCTTTGGCGCCTTCGATCATTTTAAGATCGGGATCGACGAAGATAGAAGTTCGGATTTTATGGCGTTGGAATTCTTGAATCACTTCTTTGAGATAGGCTTGGTGTTCGATGGTATTCCATCCCGCACTAGAAGTAATAGCGCCAATGGCATCGGGCACTAACGTTACTTGCGTCGGTTTGGTTTCGAGGACTAAATCGATGAAATTGTGTTGTGGATTCCCTTCGATATTGAATTCGGTGTAAACGATTGGCTTGAGATCACGGGCATCTTGATAGCGAATGTGCCGCTCGTCTGGACGCGGATGAATGGTAATACCTTGTGCCCCGAACTGCTGCATGTCTTTAGCAACTTGCAACAGGTTGGGAACATTACCACCGCGAGCATTTCGCAAGGTGGCTATTTTGTTGATATTTACGCTTAACTTTGTCATAATCTAAATAATTGCGGCAAAAATACAAAGTTAATGTAGGTGGTATTGCATAAATTTGATTATTTTGCATCGAGTAATAGTAAGAAAAAAATGACTGAAATTAGAGACTGTATCAATAGCGATTTTAAAGCCATCAACAGCACGGACACGGTGATTGAAGTGCAAGACTTTTTCCATGAATTGACCTTTACGCATTTTCCGGTATTGGACGAGGGCGTTTATATGGGCTGTATTGCTTTGGATGATGTGGATACGTTTGATGCTGACAAAAAGATTAGTGATTATCGCTACACGTTGGAGCCTTTTTTTGCGAGAAATTCGATGATGTGGTTGGATGTTTTGGAGGTTTTTGCCAAGAATCATTCGAATGTGGTTCCGGTTTTAGATGAAAACAATTTGTATGTCGGCTATTATGAACTGGATGACATCATCAAATTCTTCCACGAAACACCCTTTTTGAAAGAGCCAGGCGGCATTATTGTCGTTCAGAAACCCATCATAGATTATTCGATGAGTCAAATTGCACAAATTGTAGAGAGTAATAATGGCCGATTGCTGGGATTGTTTATATCTGAGGCGACATCAGATTTGGTTCAAATTACGATTAAGATTAGCTTGGGAGCGATGAATGATATTATTCAAACCTTTAGAAGATACAATTACGAAATAATTTCCGAGCATCAAGAGGATACTTATATCACCAACTTGAAAGAACGTTCCGATTATTTGGATAAATACTTGAACATGTAATTATGAAAGTCGCCATCTACGGACAATATTACCAAAACAGCACTGAGCCTATTATCAAGGACATTTTCGTTTTTTTTAATCGAAATAGTGTAGAAATGGTTATCGAGTCTGAATTCTTGGCCATGTTGTATGACAAGAAAATCGTCGAGAGAGAATATAAAACTTTTAATTCACATACAGAGCTGGATGATAGTTTTGACATGCTTATTAGCATAGGCGGAGACGGCACCATGCTACGGGCAGCAACCTTAGTAGGAAAATCCGGCATTCCGTTGTTAGGTGTAAATGCCGGCAGGTTGGGATTTTTGGCTTCTGTTCAAAAAGAAAACATTGCCAATTTTTTGCAGTTGGTTATTGAGAAAAAATATACGATTTCCCCACGAAGTTTGTTGTCTTTGCAATGTATTCCCGAAAATGAAGACATCCAGGAACTTAACTTTGCCCTTAATGAGATATCGGTAAGTAGAAAGGACACCACTTCGATGATTACCATTGAAACCTATTTAAACAATGAATACCTAAACTCCTATTGGGCCGACGGTTTAATTGTTGCCACGCCAACGGGCTCGACAGGTTATTCCTTGAGTTGCGGTGGTCCAATCTTGACGCCAGATGTATCCAGTTTTGTATTAACACCAATTGCGCCGCACAATTTAAATGCCCGTCCTTTGGTCATACCTGATTCTACTGAAATCCGATTAAAAGTTTCTGGTCGAGAGGACTTTTATCTCGTTTCTTTAGATTCTAGAATTGCATCCTTGAAAAACGAATCGACCTTGATTATCAAAAAAACGCCATATGAAATTAATATGGTTGAAATTGAAGGCGAAACCTTTTTAAAAACACTTCGAAATAAATTATTGTGGGGCGAGGATAAGAGAAACTAAGTTCTTTTATTTTTTCAACACTAATTCCTGAATTTTTGCGTTTTCTTTTGCCTGTAATTGACAAATTTTAGGCGATTACAAACTGTTTTGCTATAAATTAGTAGAAAACCCACTTTGATGTTAAATAAGACGTCATAATTATTATATTTGCACGCTATTTTTGAATGAATGAATAGAATTTTTTTTGCATTTTTTTTCCTTTTAACAAGCATCTCGTCTGAGGCACAAATTCATGAATTTGGTGTTTTTTTAGGCGGGAGTAATTTTATTGGAGATATTGGGCCTACCGATTATATTGCACCCAAAAAGCCCGCTTTCGGTTTGCTCTATAAATGGAATAAAAGTCCACGTCACACCTGGAGATTTTCGTATATGCAAACGCGATTGAGTTCGTATGACGAAGATTCCAACATGGATTCTAGAATTGAAAGAAATTTTCGTTTTAAAAATGACATACAGGAGTTTAGTGCTGGATTGGAATTTGATTTTTTTGATTTCGATTTACATGATTCTCAGCCGAAATTCACGCCCTATGTTTTTACGGGATTAAGTTATCTAAGGTATGAGAGCCTCTATTTTAAAAATGGGGAATACAAAAAAGACTCGTCTAGAGGAACAATCGCCATTCCGATGATTGTTGGATTTAAGGGGCGCATTTTTGAGACATTTGTTCTAGGATTTGAAGTGGGCGCTCGAACCACGCTTGCAGACGACATTGATGGCAGCGCACCTAGAAGTTCTAAATATAGCAGTCAGAAATTTGGCAATTTGACCAGTAAGGATTGGTATGTTTTTACCGGAATTACATTAACGTATACATTTGGCAACAAACCTTGTTTTTGTGCCGATTAATATGAAAAAGCTGTTAGACAATATAAATAAGGAGAATCTTCCAAAACATCTGGCCATTATCATGGACGGAAATGGGCGTTGGGCGAAACAAAAAGGTTTGATGAGAACAGTTGGGCACGAAAACGGATCGAAATCTGTTCGTGTTGCTGTTGAAACCTGCGCCAAATTAGGAGTTGAAAATCTGACTTTGTATGCTTTTTCTACTGAAAATTGGAATCGTCCAAAATTAGAAGTGGAGATATTGATGAAATTGCTCATCAATTCGCTCAAAAGTGAAGTTAAGAGTCTAATTGAAAATGATATTAAACTATTAACTATCGGTAATACGGAAAGACTGCCAAAATCTGCTCATAAAAAGCTACTAGATGTTATCGAAAAAACCAAGAATAATAAGCGAATGACTTTGACAATTGCTTTGAGTTATGGTTCGCGTGAGGAAATTATCCACGCTGTGAAAGATATCTCTAGTAAAGTTAAAAATAATATAATTTCAATAGATAGTATTGACGAATCAATTATAAATCAACATCTTTACACGCGAAATTTGCCAGATGTAGATTTGTTAATTAGGACTAGTGGTGAACACAGAATTAGCAATTTCCTGCTTTGGCAAATTGCCTATGCTGAATTGTATTTCACAAACGTTTTGTGGCCAGATTTTGGGGAAGATGATTTGTACGAAGCGATAATAAGTTATCAAAATAGAGAAAGAAGGTTTGGAAAAACAAGTGAACAAATTAAATAAATTTTTAGTGTTAAATAAAGGATTAAGATTAGTCGTTTTCGTATCGCTGTTTGGTTGGATTTCTCAAATAAATGCTCAAGATAATATTCCTTTAGATCAAGGAGTCAAATATATTTTGGCCAACGTAGATGTTACCGGAAAAATAAGTTTTAACAAGCAAACCGTTGTGACATTCGCTGGTTTAGAAAAAGGTCAAGAAATTACAATTCCTGGCGAAGAAATCAGCAATGCAATCAAGAAATTAGGCAAATTAGGCTTGTTTAGCGAGATTGATTTTTTTGTTACAAAAACGGTTGGCGATAGCTTGTTTTTGGAGCTCAATATTAATGAATTACCAAAATTGAGCGAAGTAAAGTTCGCAGGCATTAAGAAGAAAAAGTCCGAAGAATTCATTAAAGACAATGGTTTAACCAAAGGAAAAATTGTTAATGAGAATCTAATCACAACAACCAAAAACTACATTGAAAACAAATACAAAAAAGACGGATTCTACAACAGTAAAGTAACTATTCGAACCGTTCCGGATACCACGTCTGGAAATGAGGTGAAGATGTTTGTAAATGTTTTTAAAGGAAACAAAATAAAAGTCAAGGACATTGCGTTTTCCGGCAACGAAAAGTTTTCAGATAGTAAACTTCGAAAAGCAATGAAAAATACGAAGGAAAAAAATCCAATTCGTATTTTCAAAGCTTCCAAGTATATCAAGGAAAAGTACAAAGAAGATTTGGCAAAAATCATTAGTAAGTATAAAGAAAATGGTTATCGAGATGCCCGCGTGGTTTCAGATACTGTTGCCTTTGATAAGAACAAAAAAGATCTCTCAATAAAAGTCAATATTGAAGAAGGACATAAATATTATTTCGGAAATATTAAGTTCCTAGGAAATACCATTTACCCGGATAACGGTTTACGTAATATTCTAGGTATTAAAAAAGGCGATGTCTACAATGGTGTTTTGTTGGAAAAAAGAATTGCAGACAAATCCAAACCTGATGGTGAAGACATTACGAATTTATATCAAAACAATGGTTATTTGTTTTCAAACATAAATGCTGTCGAGGTAAAAACAAGCAATGACACCATCGATTTTGAAATCCGTATTGTCGAAGGGCCGCTTGCGTACTTCAATAACATTACGGTTGTGGGTAACGATAAGACCAACGACAAAGTAATCTATCGTGAATTGCGAACCAAACCTGGTCAAAAATATAGTAAAGAAGAATTAGTTCGAACCATCAGAGAGATTGGTCAATTGGGTTATTTTGACCCTGAAGCCATAGAACCTGTTTTTAAAAATGTAGATGCAGGAGCCGGAACAGTAGACATTGAGTATAAATTAGTTGAAAAAGGATCTAGTCAAATTGAATTACAAGGTGGCTATGGTGGCGGTGGATTTATTGGGACATTAGGTCTCTCATTTAATAATTTTTCAGCTCGAAATATATTCAAAAAAGATGCTTACAGACCTTTACCAATGGGCGATGGTCAGAAAGTTTCGCTTAGATTTCAAGCAAGTTCGTTTTTTCAAACCTATAGCCTATCCTTTACAGAACCATGGTTTGGAGGAAAAAAACCTATTCAATTTAGCAGCTCATTGGCCTATAGCAAGCAGTTTGCAAATACTGGTACTGGTGTAGATAAAAACAGAAGCTTCAACATTATTTCCGCCAATGTTGGTATTGCACGAAGACTTAACTTTCCTGATGACTTTTTTGTATTGTCTCAGTCTCTTAGTTTTCAATTTTATGACCTAAATAATTACAATATCGGACTATTTACTTTTGGAGATGGAACTTCTCGAAACCTTGCTTACACCATTGGACTTAGCAGAAATAATAAAGGTATAAATCCGATTTTCCCAATGTATGGTTCTGAATTCAGTATTTCGGGTAAGTTTACCGTTCCTTACTCATTGTTTGATAATGTAGATTACGCTAATCTAGGCAATCTCGAAGAATATAAGAGACAGAACGAAGGAACAACGCAAATACCCAATGCCAATGGACAAGGGTTTATAAATCCGGGGGATTATATTGATGCCAACGGTAACAAAGTAGACACCTTCCAAGAAGCTGCTGCAGACGTCAGTAAAGTAGATCAAAAAAGATTCAACTGGTTGGAGTACTACAAAATTAAGTTTAAAGCAGACTGGTTTACCAAAATTTATGGTAAATTAGTCCTACGAACTTTAAGTGAATTCGGTTATCTAGGGACCTACAATAATGATAGAGGACTTGTTCCATTTGAGCGCTTTTTTGTGGGCGGCGACGGGCTTGCCAATTTTGCACAAGACGGAAGAGAAATTGTACAATTAAGAGGTTATCCTAATAATTCGCTATCTTCGAATAACGGAGGTCCGATATATAACAAATTTTCTTTGGAAATGAGATTTCCGGTAACGTTAAAGGCAGCAGCTTCTATCTATCTACTGGGATTTGTAGAAGGAGGTAATGCATATGAGACATTTAGCACCTACAATCCATTTCAACTGAAACGATCAGCTGGTGCTGGACTAAGAATTTTTATGCCTGCTTTCGGATTACTGGGAATTGATTTTGGTTACGGATTTGATCCGTTAACTGGCCAAACAAAAGCAAATGGATTGGAAACTCATTTTATTATTGGTCAACAATTTTAAAATTAACTATATTTGGCATTGAATTTTCTAACGAAATTTTGAAAAGTATGAAAAAACATATTGTATTACTGTTGCTTTTGACCTCTGCATTTACTATGGTTCATGGGCAATCTAGAGGCGTTAAGATAGGTTACATCGATATGGAATACATACTTCAAAATGTACCAGATTATAATGAAGCAAAAAATCAATTAGAGCAGAAAGCTCAAAAATGGAAACAAGAAATTGAAACCAAGAAGAATGAAATTTCCAGATTGAAAGATCTTTTGGCTACAGAAAGAGTACTACTGACTAAAGAACTTTTAGAAGAAAGAGAAGAGGAAATTGCATTTCAAGAAAAAGAACTGATAGATTATCAAGAAAAAAGATTTGGTCCAAAGGGAGATTTGACAATTCAAAAAGCCGTTTTAGCTCAACCAGTTCAAGATCAAGTTTTTAATGCCGCTCAAGATATTGCTGAAGCGAAGAAATATGATTTCATCTTAAATAAAACATCTGACTTAACTATTTTATTTGCTGCCAAGAGATATGACATCAGCGATCAAGTAATACGTGTAATTACGAGAACAAACAAGAGAAATCAACTTACAAAAAAACAACTAAAAGAGGAAGAAGCTAAAGAAGCCAAAGAAGATATGGTAGACGAAAGTCCAGCTTTAGCAGAAAGAAATAAGAAACTTGAAGAAAGAAAAGCAGCAAGAGAGAAACTGATTGCTGACAGAAAGGCCCTTGCTGACGAGAAAAAACTTGCACTAGAGGAGAAGAAAAAACAAGCAAAAGCTGAAAAAGAAGCACTAAAGAATGGAACGCCATTACCTCCAAAAAACGAAGCGCAAGGTCAGAATTCACAAGATTCGGTTGCAGTAAAGGTTGCGAAAAATTTGAAACCTGTTACTCCTAAAAGAGAGATTGACAGTACCCTAATTATCAAGAAGCAAAAAGCCGCAGAAGAAAGAGCGAAAGTTCTAGCAGATCGTAAAAAAGCAGTTGAAGATAAGAAAAAGCAGCTGAAAGATTCGAAAGCAGGAAATGAAACAGCGCCTAAGAAAGATTCCATTCCTTCTAAAAGTGAAGTAAATGTACCTGTAGAAAAGCAAATTAAAAAGGCTACTGATACAGTTGCTACAAATAAAAAACAAAAAACGGCGGAAGAACGTGCTAAAATAATTGCTGATCGTAAAAAAGCACTTGAAGATAAAAAGAAAAAAGCACTTGAAGATAGAGAAGCTGCAAAAAAAGCCAAAGAAGGAAAATAGTTTGTTGAATTAGTATAAGAACAGTTAATTAATATTTAAAAATGAAGAAAGAATTTAAAATCCTAGTAGTAGCAGCGTTTCTATTCGTTGTAGGTAATCAAAGAATTCATGCACAAGCGAAAGTAGCCCACGTCGACGTTAGCGAATTGATGGCTAAAATGCCTGCCATGTTAGAAGCTCAAAAACAATTGGAAAAATTAAGCGGTACTTATGACGCCGAATATAAAACCATGGTTGATGAGTATCAAAATAAACTAAAAAAATACGAGCAAGAAGCAACTACGGTAACTGATGCAGTCAATGAAACTAGGTCAAAAGAAGTTCAAGACATGCAAAAGAGAATTGTAGACTATAGAGATAATGCTCAAAAAGAATTGCAACAAAAGGAAGCTGATATCGTAAAACCTATTATGGAAAAAGTAAAAGCCTCTATTCAAAAAGTTGGAAAAGCAAAAGGATATCAGTACGTTTTAAACTCAGAAGGACTTCTTTTGACAGACGGACCAAATTTGACTGCTGATGTTAAGAAAGATTTAGGATTCTAATCCTATAATTACCAATACAGGAACTACTCAATTCGAACTTCGGATTGAGTAGTTTTTTTTTACCTTTGTTTTTATGACTAACAATAATCCCATAGGTCTTTTCGACTCTGGCGTAGGAGGCACTTCCATTTGGTCGGCAATTCATACTTTAATGCCAAATGAAGACACCATTTATCTTGCCGATAGCAAAAATGCACCTTATGGTGTGAAGTCAAAAGAAGAAATAATAGCGCTTTGTATCAAGAACACCGAGTTTCTGCTATCAAAAAAAGCAAAAATAATCGTGGTAGCTTGCAATACTGCTACAACAAATGCAATAAAGGAGCTGCGAGCTCGCTATGACGTTCCATTTATTGGTATTGAACCCGCAATTAAACCTGCCGTACTTCATTCTAACACTCAAATAATTGGTATTCTAGCGACAAAAGGAACGCTAAGCAGCGAGTTGTTTAACAAGTCTCTTGAGATGTATCAGGATACAAAAATTGTTGAACAAGTCGGATACGGTTTAGTCGAACTCATTGAAAATGGTGAATTGGAATCTCGAAAAATGACAGAATTACTGCATTCCTATGTAGATCCAATGGTCAAAAAAAATATAGATTACTTGGTACTAGGTTGTAGTCACTATCCATTTTTGATACCACAATTAAGAAAAATACTTCCTAATCATGTTACCATAATCGACTCTGGTGAAGCAGTTGCAAAACAAACCTTAAACGTCTTGAAAGAGAAAGTTGGATTGCATGAAGAAGCAGGAGGAAGGAATTTGTTTTACAGTAATGGAAACACAAAAGTGCTACAAGAAATTCTTAAGAATAAGTACAAAGTACTTTATGAAGACTTTTGATATTACTTACCCTCTTTATACCACTCTGAATACATTACGTAGTTATTGGCAATACGACTAATTTCATTGCTGAAATCTGAAGTGTCAAGTTCTTTTACCAACTTTGCAGGTACTCCAGCATAAATTGAACCTGAAGGCACTACCGTATTTTGAGTAACTACTGCGCCGGCAGCAATAATAGAATTACTTCCGATAAAGCAGTTATCCATGATGATGGCTCCCATTCCCACTAAGACATTGTCTTCAATTGTACATCCGTGAACAATTGCATTATGTCCAACCGATACGTTATTACCAATTACTGTAGCATGCTTTTGATAGGTGCAATGTATTATCGCACCATCCTGAATATTGACCATGTTCCCAATAGTAATTGAATTAACGTCACCTCTTATCACAGCATTAAACCAAATACTGCATGAAGTTCCTATAGTCACTTCTCCCACAATCGTTGCATTTTCGGCAATAAAACAGTCCGGTGGAATTATCGGACTTTTCCCGTTTATAGTTTTTATTATCATTGCAAAAAAAAGTCCCATGAACTGGGACTTGAATTAAATTCTTATGGATTAATTGCTGGACAATTACAGTGATATTTTTCTGGTTTACAGAAGATGTTCATACCCAATGTAATTTGGTGAAACCCACCATTGTCAAATTTAACAGCGCCAGTGATTACTGAATAAGTGTACGAGAACATGTAGTTCTTATAGTTTAAGCCTACAATTGGCGTAATATATTGCAATTTTTGTGTTTGAGTGCTATTCCCGCTTCTGTACTCTGCACCATCCAAACTTCTTCTATAAGACAATCCTCCCCAAAGTTTTCCAATTTCTAATTGTTTGTATACTTTTAAATTCACATCAATCGATTTTTCCTTAGTTTGATTTACCAATTGAAACATAAACGACGGCTCCCAAAGCAACCCATCTTCGTTACCAAAAACATAACCTGAATTGATGATTACTTTTCTAATATTATCGTCTTCAAATTCAGAGTAAATTTTTCTTCTTGTTTCAATCGCATTCTTAACTGTGACATGCGTGTAGAATTCTAAGTAATTATAAGACATCCCAACATCAACGTTAAAATAGGAGTACTTTTGTACAATCGTGCCATCAATATTCGGGTCAAATTCTCTAAATTCAGTTTCGTCTAAAGCACTTTGAACTAGTCCAACACTCATACCAAAAGAAACTTGATTCAAATCGACAGCATCTCTAGAAAACATGATATGATGCGCATAGGTTGCTTTTATTCCCTTTTGAGAGTGATAACCGTTTTTGTCATTATAAACAATAACTCCAGCACCCGATTGATCACTTTCTCCGATTTTTCCATTAAAACTTAAGGTTTGCATTGCTGGCGCATCTTTTTGCCCAAACCACTGCTGACGTCCAGTCAATCTCAATTTTGAACAACTAGAAGCTCCCGCCATGGAAGGATGCAATAAATAGTAATTATCCGACAAGTAATCTGAATATACCGCTATTCCCTCTTGAGAGAAAGAATTTTGACAAACAAAAAACACAATCAATAATAATAATTTTTTTATATTCATTTTATGTATCGTTTTAGTGGAAAATGGGGCTTAAACTTCTATTAATTATCATCTAATTTCTTAAATTAATCTACTCAACTCTTTTGGAACAACCTTACTAAATCCTTAACTGACTGATGTAAAACACATCCAATTTAGGATTTTTTTGGGAACCTGTCAAAGATATAAATTTTTGTATTAGCTTGTCTATTCAATTCAAAAATATTCCTTGAACAATCTCTCAATTTTATTCTTTATCTCTTCAACGCAAAATGCGACCTAAATTCTTTGTCTTGACCATTTTCTTTATAAAACACTTTAAACCAATAATCATCGCCAGGCAATGAGCTGCCATTATATTTCCCATCCCAACCTTCACCTTGGGTGGAAATTTGCTTGATCATTTTAC
>CANHEA010000055.1 GCA_947459635.1 Flavobacteriaceae bacterium
ACTTTTGAAGTACTAGAATTGGAAACCATTAAGAAGCAAGTGGAAGTGTCTGCTCCGGTTTTTTTAACCTCCGAAGATATCGCGGCAGAAGAAGAAGTTTTAGCACTCTCAGAAGACAACGTACCTGAAGTGACTATCAGTGAAGAAAAAGATGAGATTAGAATTATTACGAAGCTCACCATGCCAAGTCGCAAATTGAAAGTCAGTATTTCAAATGAATTATTGCAAGAGTTAGAAAAAATGCAACTCAACTTTAGGTTGAACTAAATAAAAAACCCGGGGTAATTAGCTCCGGGTTTTTTATTGATGATTATTGTAGTTTCGCTAACCAATACGATGCATTGAGATGCAATCTGGAGTGGTTTCCGCTCACTTCCGTCCAACCAGGATACAATGTATCGCTTGGATTTCCTGTTCCGTCATCCGCTGGAGAGCTATCAGTGATTAAAACGACTCTTCCTGCAAAAAAGGTGGAAGAGGCGCACATTACACCAGTTGTACTGGTTTTAGCTAGACCAGTTTTCCAAATCAATCCTTTAACTGTGGAATTAGCCGTTGGTGTTAGTTTGATAGAAGCGCCGGCGCTAAATTTTAATTGTGTTACTGCTCCTTGAGATCCATTAAGGATTGTGTTTGTCGCGTCGGGTAAAACGTTGGTAGTCGTTTGAGAAAAATTAGTCAATTCTACTGTTAAACCAAATGGATTGGTTTGAACTATATTATTACTCATCAAGTCGTTCCAAATGGCAGGAGAATCTTTTCCGTCATTGTTTCTGTCTGAAATATTGTGATCGGCAATCATAAAAAGTCCACCACCATTTTTAACAAAATTCATGATAGCTGTTTTTTGTGCAGCAGTAAAAAGGGTATTTGGCTCGTCTACAACGTATACATCGTAATTTGATAAATCTTGTGCATTGCTAGTATTTCCGTAGGTAATTGAAGCACCTGGAGCTAAAGTTTCTACAGAGTGACCTTCTTTCACCAAAGCAATTCCCCAAGAAGATAAGGCACCTCTCCAGTAATTTTCTGCAGTAGTTGCTGTAACTGTACTTTGTAAAGGATTCGGGAAACGTATTGGAGTTCCGCTAGAGTTTTCACAAATTACCCAGTCCGCATTACCAGCAGTTTGTGCTTTGGTTGCATCAAAAAGGAAGCGTTTTGGAGTAGTTGTTCGAGCTAATGAAGTGGGAGTTGTACTTGCGGATGTAGTATTGTCAGATTCACCGCTGCAAGAGAAAAGTAATAAGGATAAAGCAAAAACGCCTATCATTTTTTTAAAAAGCATCATTGGTTTTTGGTTTTAAGTTAAATATTTAATAGAACAGTCAAATGTATATTTTTTTCTAAATGAATTCTTAATTATTCATAAAAATATACCATAAGTAGTAATAACATCTTACGCAGAAAAAACCCTAGCCCTGATAGGAGCGGCATCCTTTTTCTGCTTCCTTTAAGCAGGAAAAGATAGAGCGGATAGCAGGAATAGCTCCTGAAAATCTTAAAGAAATCAAAAATAACCTACGGCAATAGAAGTATAGTCAAAAAAAATTTGGATAAGGTTATCAATGAAAATAAATCGCTAATTTTGAACTCGAATAACTTAATTAAAAAAATATGGCTTTAGCAATAACCGATGCTACTTTTGATGAAGTGGTATTAAAATCAGACAAACCAGTAATGGTTGACTTTTGGGCAGCATGGTGCGGTCCTTGTAGAATGGTTGGACCAATCATTGACGAAATCAGTGAAGAATTTGCTGGGAAAGCCGTAATTGGTAAAGTAGATGTAGATGCCAATCAGGAATTTGCTGCAAAATATGGGGTGAGAAATATCCCGACGGTTTTGGTTTTTCAAAACGGTGAAGTGGTAGGAAGACAAGTAGGCGTTGCGCCGAAACAAACCTATGCCGATAGTTTGAACGCTTTGTTGTAATTGTAAAATTACATTTAGATAGAAAAGGTTTGATGAAAGTCAAGCCTTTTTTTATGAATGGAATTTCCATTTCCAAATCTCCAAATTCTCAAAATTTCAACCGACGCTTAGCCGAATTGTTTGAAATAAAATTATCTTTGGAACATGAACATCGAATCGCAACAAGAAAAAATATCGAGCTTTCAACACCTTGAATTACTGGCTAATCAAGTCGTAGAAGGCTTTATTTCGGGCATGCACAAATCACCTTTCCACGGATTTTCGGCGGAGTTTGCTGAGCATAAAGTGTATAATGCAGGTGAAAGCACCAAACACATGGACTGGAAGTTGTTTGCCAAAACCGATCGATTGTATACCAAGAGATACGAAGAAGAGACGAACTTAAGATGTCATTTGATTATCGACAATTCATCATCCATGCATTACCCGAAGTTAAAAGACAACCAGCCTTTTTACGAGAGCAAAATTGGTTTTTCTGTTTTGGCGTCTGCGGTTTTGATGAATTTATTGAAGAAACAGCGAGATGCCGTTGGACTCAGTATTTACTCAGACACCTACGAATATTATGCTCCGGAGAAAGGAAGCGACCGTCATCATCGCATGGTGTTGAATCAATTGGAGCAACTGTTGGAAAATCCAAAAGAAACCAAACAAACCGATACCATCACATTTTTGCATCAAATCGCAGAAAAAATGCACCGTCGTTCGTTGATTATACTTTTTACCGACATGTTTCAATCGAGTAGCGACGAGGCGCTTTTTAATGCATTGCAACACCTGAAGCATAATAAGCACAAAGTAGTTTTGTTTCACGTAATCGACGAAAAAACAGAAACGCATTTTGATTATGACAATGCGCCGAGAAAATTCATCGATATCGAAAGCGGCGAAGAAATCACCATTTTCGCTGATAATGTAAAAGAAGCCTACGAAAAGCAAGCGCAAAGTTACTTCAAGAAGCTTGCACAGCAATGTGCGCAGAACAAAATTAGATACGTCCCTGTAAATGTTGGCGCCAATTTTGAAAAGATTCTAACAACTTATTTAGTTGAGAAACAATCGTTTGGTTAGTCAATTTTAAAATTAAAAAATATTTTAGCACAATCGTTTGCAGATACAAAAATCTATACTATATTTGCAACCGCAATTAAGCAGAGGTTTGGTAGTTCAGTTGGTTAGAATACATGCCTGTCACGCATGGGGTCGCGGGTTCGAGTCCCGTCCAGACCGCTAAATTGGGAAAAAGGTTTTCAGAAATGAAAACCTTTTTTGCCCAATAAAAGTATCCTCTGATGCAGTTCTTACTTAAGAAAAGCATTCAAAATAGTTGTGTTGTTTTCGCTACGACTTTGTAACTCGTAGCATGGTTTAGTAGTTAGACCAATGAAAAGCTTTCCACTTTTGTGGATGGCTTTTTTGTTTTTAAAATACCCGCATCATTTTGATTTACAATTCATTGAAAAATTGTAAATTGCTTTGCTTTTTTGAAAGCTTGAATTTATTATAAATAAAACGCTACTCTCAATCATGAAAAAACAATTACTTTTATTCTGTTTTTTACTAATCAGCAGCATTGTTCTTGGACAGCAGCTAAATCAACCGGCAGATCTATACAGATGTGGTAACGGGCAAACAACTGTTTGTTTCGATCTCACTCAAAATGATGCCCTTTTACTAGAGGGTCTAAATCCATCTCAATATCAAATTTCCTATCACCATTCAACAGCGGATGCGCAAACAGGAAGCAATCCCATACTAACGGCTTCCCAATATTGCACTACATTTTCGGAGCAAATTTATACAAGATTGCTTTATCTTCAAGATAATACTGCGGCTGTAGCCTCTTTTGGGATTTATTTGGTGGATACGCCTCCAGCACCAACTCAAAATTTGACAGTTTGTGCCAATGTAACAGCAGGGCCAATTTGTGTTAACTTAGAATCGTTAGTTCCGAATATGTCTAGCGGAGGGGCATTCGACGTTACCTTTTACGAAACACAGGCGGATGCAAGTGCAGGGACAAATCCAATTCAAAATACAACTTGTTATGTAGTTTTGAATGCACTTCCATCAACGTTGCCTCTATACTATCGATTGGACAATGCATCTTCTGGATGCACTGCGAATGGAGTAGTGAATGTGTTTATCGTTGAATGTAATCCATCGTGTTTGGCACCTAATAATATTACCGGTAGCGTTAATTCAGGAAGTTCTGCGTTTTTTGCGTGGACTTCACCAGGCACTAGTGAACTTCATGAAGTGTATTTGGGCTTGGCTGGAACACCCGCTCCAACTCAAACTACAGTGCCGACGGGATCTATAAATGGTTTTGCGTATGATTTTACAGGATTAGATTGTGGTACAGCTTATCAATTCTATGTACGAAGTGTCTGCACTCAAAATGGGGTTAGCGAATGGGCAGGACCATATACTATTACAACGTATCAATGTAATCAAGGTGGACAACCTATGAATTTGACGCAATGCAGCGATAACGGTTCCGCTTGTTTCAATTTGAACGACAATGATGGTCCAATTCTGGGGTCACTTAATCCAGCAGATTATACGATTACATATCATACTTCTCAAGCAGATGTTGCTACAGGAATGAATCCAATTAATACAGCACAACCGTTCTGTACGTCAACTTCTCCAACACTTATTTTTGCACGTTTGTTGAACCTTGCAAACAATCAAACGCAAATTTTTACTTTTCAACTAATAACGCAAACGACAAGCACTGGGATTAATCAGTTGGCCAATATGGTGCAATGTGATGATGACAATGATGGTTTGGTGACGTTCGATTTAACCACAGTGCAATCGCAAATAAACAACTTGGGAAGCCTAACATTTTATGTTAATTATCAAGATGCTGTAGCGGAAGTCAATCCAATTTCAAATCCGACAGCATACACTTTAGCAGTGGCGGGTAATTCGATGCCGCTTATAGTTAGAGTAACTTTGCCAGGATGCGATACACTTTATAATCTACTTTTAGTTGCCACAGCAAACTGCAATGTTTCGTCCACTTGTATTAACGCCAATTCCTTATGCAGCGCATTAGGAGCACCATTTAGCAATACACAAAATCTAGTTATTAATGAGCCGGGAGCGAATTATGGTTGTTTGAATTCCCACCCAAATCCAACTTGGTTTTATTTACCAGTAAGTAGCCCAGGCGCGATTAATTTGAAAATTGATCAGAATAGAAGCATCAATTTCGATAGTGATTTTTTAGATGTTGATTATATTGTTTATGGACCATTTACTTCTCCAACAGCACCATGTTATGGTTCATTAACGGCTAATAATATTGTGAGCTGTAGTTATTCGGCAAATGCAATTGAATACCCTATCATCAGCAATGCGCAAGCTGGTCAATATTATTTGATTATGACCACTAACTTTAGTAATGATACTGGCTATATCCGCATCACAGAAACCACTAATTCTCAAGGTGGAATTGCATGTTCTGGAATTCGATTGAATGCATTCTTAGATTCCAATGCAAACGGAATCAAAGATATAGGTGAACAAAACTTTCCACTAGGACAATTCCAAATAGAAAAAAACAATGATGGAAATGTGCACAACATCACGGCACCGAGTGGAGTATATAATATTTACGATGAAAATGCTAATAGTTCCTACGACTTAGGATATACAATTGATCCAGCTTATAGCGCAGCTTATTTACTTACGACCGCTTCTTATAGTAATATTAGTCCGGTAATCGGGGGTGGAATGCAAGTTTATAATTTCCCAATAACTGTTGTTCAATCATACCAAGACATCGCGGTAAGTATAGTGCCGTTAGAGCAACCTAGAGCTGGATTTATGTGGACAAACAAAATTGTATACGGGAATTTTGGAAACCAAACGATTGCTTCAGGAACTATTACTTTTACTAAGGACGCAGCGTTAACCATTATTTCAAACACCCAATCAGGAACTACTCCTTCCGCCAACGGATTTAGTTATAATTTCGTCAATCTGCAGCCATTCGAAGTTCGAACGATGAACGTTTCAATGCAAATACCGCCAATTCCTGGCGTTGCGCTCGGACAATTACTCACTAATAATGCGACGATTATTCCTTTAGTTGGCGATGTTGTTCCGGAAAATAATTCAAGTACACTTTCCGAAATCGTAATTGGTTCGTACGATCCGAATGACAAAATGGAATCACATGGCGACAAGATCCTCACGTCTAGTTTCACTAATTCAGACTATTTATATTATACAATCCGATTTGAAAATACAGGAACAGCAAGTGCTATCAACGTTAGAATTAACGATGTGTTAGATTCTAAACTCGACGAAACTTCCATAAAAATGGTTAGCGCCAGCCATGATTACGTGCTTGATCGTGTAGATTCAAATCTATCTTGGCGTTTTGATAACATTCAATTGCCGCCATCGGTAGCGGATCAAAATATAGGAAAAGGATACGTGACGTTCAAAGTAAAACCTAAAGCTGGTTATGCAACTGGCGATATTATTCCGAATACTGCTGGAATCTTCTTCGATTTCAATCCAGTAATTGTCACCAACACGTTCTTGACCGAATTTGTAGCTTTATTAGCAGTCGATGAATTTGAAAATAGCAACTTCATTTTCTATCCAAATCCAGTTCATGATGTGCTCAACGTAAGTGTCAAGAACAGCAACATTACCATCGAGCAAATCAACGTATACGATGTTCTTGGCAAAACGATGCTACACAAAAAAGCACCAACGGCTTTGCAAACAGAAAGCATCAACTTAAGTCAATTGGCCAAAGGCGTTTATTTCGTCGAAGTAACCACCAACAACCAATCGAAAGTCATTAAAAAAATCGTTGTTGAATAAATTATGAAATTACAATTAGAAAACCAGTTTCCGTTGAAGCTGGTTTTTTTTTGAAGTAGAAATTACCAAGTCAAATACGGCACCGCTCGATTGTATTTTTTTAGTATTTTTGAAAAATAAAACTGTACTTTTATACCCCATTAATACGCTTTGGATTCGTCTGCAACAATGAAAAAAATAAGACCGATACTTTTTTTACTAACGCTTTGCTTAGGTTCTTGCCAGTATTTTAGTCAAGTTCCTAACCAAGATGAACTCCTAAAAAAGGAATTGAAAGCCATCAATTGGAACCAAGTCGACGAATTGCCAACGTTCTCCAACTGCGATTCAGTGGCAGACAAAACCCAGAAAAAGCAATGTTTTTTTGATTACTTAACGCAACTCATTCAACAAAAACTGAGCGTTGATACGCTGTCTGTATTATATCCACAACTCGACACCATCAACGTAAAAGTGACGATTTCGCCAGACGCCACCATGGTTTTCGAACCGCAAATCACCGATACTTTATCCTACAATACGACTAAAATCGATAGCATTCTCAAAGCGCGATTGATTGATTTTCCAACGGTTCATCCAGCAATCAAGCGCGGCATTCCCGTAAAAACACAGTTTGTACTTCCTGTAATTCTCAACATCACAGCTAAAAAGTAGGCTAGGGTAATTTTTTTCAGGAGCTATTTCCAGCTCTCGCCTCTATCTTTTTTTGGATTGATGTGTCCTCCGCTTTGCTTCGGACCAATCCCAAAAAAAGGATGCCGGCTCCATCTGGGCTAGGACACTGTAGTTCAAAGTTCGTAAATCCTACATCGTAAATCCTACATCGTAAATCCTACATCGTATATCAAATATCTAATAGCTTCTATTCTTCCACTCATACTTTCCAAACCAAGAAAGAATAGCCACAACGACGCAGAAAAACGGATAAATCACGCTGCTCAATAACAAATAGCGCATTCGTTTTCTTCGAAAAAATCGGTTGGTTTTGAATAAGAGAAGGTAATCCGTTACAAATTTCAAAACAAACATAAACGCCAAATTCATCCAATGCAAAGACCCTACAACCCACAACCCAGAACCCACAACCAAAGTTAAGTTCCCCGCAAACACAATCACCGCCAAGTCTTTCCCAAACACACTTTGATAGGAACTCGTCTTAGAAGCCCAACGTACCCGCTGTTCCACCAATTTCGACCAACTCGATTCAGGTTTGGTATGTACAATAGTCTCTTTCGATTTTAGAAAATGCACTTTCTCCGGACATTTTTTCATCGCCTTTTGAAGCAGGAATACATCATCGCCACTCGCGATTTTATTATTTCCAGCAAAGCCATGCAATTCTTGAAACAAGGATTTGGTATAACACAAATTGGCACCATTGCACATAAATCCCAATCCCATTCCGAAACTACCGATGGTAGCGCCTTGCAAACTCATCAAATCCAATTGCTGAAAATGATGCAAAAACGACTTCTTACCATCGTAAACGACACCGCCAACAATCATAGCGACTTCCTGGTCTTGTATGTACTGATCCAAAGTCAATAGCCAATCCTTTGGGAGAATGCAATCAGCATCAGTCGTAACCAACCATTGCTGCTGCACAATCGGAACGGCACGCGAAATGGCGTCTTTTTTAGGTGAATTAGACAACCGAATATTCTCTAAAAGCGTGGTTTGAAACGAACCGTTTTCCATCCGCCAATTGTAAATTTGTCGCACCGAATCGTCTTCGGAGAAGTCATCCACCAGGATAATCTCAAATAAATCTATTGGATAGTTCAAACTTCGAATACTTTCTAGAAGTATAGGAAGATTAGCACTTTCGTTTCGAAACGGAACCACAATCGAGAAAAAAGTAGATGGAGTTTTAGCTGTTGCCTCAAATTTTTTGAAGCGATCAAAGCCCGCAATCAGTTGCGCAATCGTAATCACATAAATCAGGAGGATCAAAAGTAAAACTAGAGTCATACTAGGATTTCAATTTAAAATTCATCACAAAATAGCTGCCGAGCAAGACGGGAATTACGACGTTCAAAAACCACATCAAGCTCGTGATAAAAATAACAATCCATTCGTTAATGCCCAACAATCCGAAGAAATAAACCGCGACACTGCCCTTTACGGCAAAATCTAGAAACTGAAAACTAGGCAGTGACGACGCAATAAAGTAAATGCTAGTAATCGCCGACATCAAAATCAAATAGGGAAGATGCACATCAAAAGCCCAAAACAAAAAGTAGTATTGGTGCGAAAAAACCAAATAGCGACCCAATCCCAAAAGCAGGTTTTTACGATGAATTCGCTTAGGAATTTGGTTGATTTTATGCACGAGCTTTTCCAACGAATATCCTTTGATAGTGAAACCTCTTAAGAAAAAAGAGGCAAGAAGCAAGACTAGAAAAAGTCCAAACAAAATCGCAATCGACTTTGGCGTGATAACGTTGAATTCAGCATTAAAATACAGCAATCCAAATACCCCAAAAAACACGGTCAATAGCATTTGGACGCCATTGCAAATCAAATTGAGAAAGACAATTTTCTTGGTTTTTGACTTTTCATAAAAGAACGCTTTTCCGGCATATTCACCCAAGCCATTTGGAGTAAAAATACCCGCAGTCAAAGCGCCTAAAACTTCTGCGGTGGCTTGCCATACCGAAATTGGCTGAAAGGAAGAAACTAGGTTTTTCCACTTCAAAATTTCTAACAGTCGATTCAATACACTGAAAAGTAAGATAAATAATATCCCGCCGACGGTCCATTTTCTTTCAAAAAGAGCCTCAAATTTTTGCCAATCCAATTGGTCATTTTGCAGCAGTTGACGGTAGACAAAATAAAACGCTGCCGATACAATCAAAACTTTGATGGTAAAAACAAGGAATTGTTTAGCTTTGTGAGGAATTGCAATCATCGTTGCAAAGTAAAGCAAAACACTTTACAATAACCAATCAATAGTAACTTTGCGCCTTCGCGTCTTAGTGGCAAAATATGGCAAACGAACGCATCATTTTAGGAATCGATCCAGGAACCACGATTATGGGTTTTGGACTCATTAAAGTTGTTGGAAAAAACATGGAATTTATTCAACTCAACGAATTGATTCTAAGCAAATACGACGACCATTACACCAAACTCAAAGTTATTTTCGAGCGAACGATTGAACTCATCGAAACCCATCATCCCGATGAAATTGCGATTGAAGCGCCCTTTTTTGGGAAGAACGTGCAATCGATGCTGAAGTTAGGAAGAGCGCAAGGTGTGGCCATGGCGGCAGGTTTATCGCGTCAAATTCCGATCACCGAGTACGAGCCTAAGAAAATCAAAATGGCGATTACCGGAAATGGAAATGCAAGCAAAGAGCAAGTTGCCAAAATGTTGCAACAGTTGTTGGGTTTAAAAACCTTACCTAAGAACCTTGATAGCACTGATGGATTGGCGGCGGCAGTTTGTCATTTCTTCAATTCGGGCAAAGTCGTCGGCGCGAAAAGTTATACTGGTTGGGATGCTTTTGTCAAACAGAATGAAGACAGAATTAAATAATTTGAAGATGTGCCAATTTGAGAATAAAATCAAAGTGGTTCGATTATTTTCAAATTTTCAAATCATAAAATTTTCAAATTAAAATGTCTGGCATCTACATCCATATCCCTTTCTGCAAACAAGCGTGTCACTATTGCGACTTTCATTTTTCGACTTCTATGAAAAAGAAAGACGAAATGGTTTTGGCTTTGGCAAAGGAACTCCAATTACGAGCGAGTGAATTTCAAAACGAAACAATTGAAACCATTTATTTCGGTGGAGGAACGCCAAGTGTCTTGACCCTCGATGAAATTCAATTTTTGCTCGATGCGCTTTATAAAGACTATACTGTTGTCGACAATCCTGAAATCACTTTAGAAGCCAACCCAGATGATTTGTCAAGAAGCCGAATTGTCGATTTGGCGCAAAGTCCAATCAATCGACTAAGCATCGGAATTCAATCTTTTTTTGAAGATGATTTGCAGCTGATGAACCGCGCGCATAATGCCGAGGAAGCCAAAAATTGTCTTGCTGAAGCGACCAAACACTTTGATAATATTTCGGTCGATTTGATTTATGGTATGCCCGGCATGAGCAACGAAAGATGGATTCAAAACATCGAAACTGCTTTGTCGTTTGGCATTCCACATATCTCCAGTTATGCTTTGACAGTTGAACCCAAAACGGCACTGAAGAAACTGATTCAAACCGGAAAAATAGCACAACCAAGCGATGATGCGGCGCAAGAGCAATTTTCAATTTTGGTTGAATTGCTTCAAGAGCGTGGGTTTATTCATTATGAGCTTTCCAATTTTGGCAAATCAAATTACTTTTCGAAAAACAATTCTGCGTACTGGTTGGGGAAAAAGTATCTCGGCATCGGCCCTTCAGCGCATAGTTATGACGGCTTTTCGAGAAGTTGGAATGTGTCAAATAACAGTTTGTATTTGAAATCAATTCAGGACAATTTGTTGCCGACTGAAATAGAAATACTATCCATGCACGACCGCTATAATGAATATATCATGACTGGATTGCGGACGATTTGGGGTGTTGACCTCAATCGAATTGAAATTGAATTTGGTTTAGAAACATTGACTTATTTAAAAAAGCAATCCGCTAAATTTCTTGAAGACGGCTTACTTTCACTAGATGCGCATATTTTAAAAACAACCACAAAAGGGAAGTTTTTGACCGATGGAATTGCGAGTGATTTATTTTTGATAAATTTGGAGTAGTTTCAAAAATAAAACAAGTGCAAACAACAATTCAACACAAAAAACAAACCTTCCAAGTCGATCTTTCCCAACCCATCGATATTTCTATTCCACTTACCAACACCGATAAAAACCCCATCGCTTGGTATCTTAACAAACCAGTCATCGAGCCCGTTCGTTTTGGTGATTGGATTGGCAAAGTTTCAGAAGGAAGTTCATCTACCAATTTCAATAACATTCACTTTAACCCACACGGACACGGCACACACACCGAGTGTTTGGGTCATATTACGAGAGATTTTTACAGTGTCAATCAATTGTTGAAACAGTTTTTCTTTGTGGCAGAACTCATTTCTATTGCTCCAGAATGGATTACTGAGGATTGGGTAATCACCAAGAATCAAGTCGAAAAAGCCTTGGCAGGAAAAACTCCAGAAGCAGTAGTTATTCGAACTTTGCCCAACGACGAAGAGAAATTGCATCAAAAATACTCCAATACCAATCCGCCTTATTTAGAAGAAGCGGCAGCGATTTTTATCAGAGAAAATGGAATTCAACATTTATTGATTGATCTACCTAGTGTGGATAAAGAACACGACGATGGTTTGCTTTTGGCGCATAAAGCTTTTTGGAATGTCAAGGACGTCAACAATCTCAATGCGGATGCGCGATTGAATGCGACCATTACGGAATTAATTTTCGTTGCAGACGAAGTGAAAGATGGCAGTTATTTGTTAAATCTACAAATAGCGTCTTTTGAGAATGATGCGAGTCCAAGTAAACCTGTATTATATCCCATCAATGAAAGATGATAGCAGTTTCGACAGATAAAAGCAAGCT
The DNA here is from genome assembly GCA_947459635.1 of Flavobacteriaceae bacterium. GTDB lineage: Bacteria > Bacteroidota > Bacteroidia > Flavobacteriales > Flavobacteriaceae > Flavobacterium. The sequence continues at coordinate 12,366 of CANHEA010000055.1, forward strand.
TGATATTCCATTTATTCAGCATTTTCTGAAAGATATTTATTGGGCGGCAGGCAGAACCATAGAGGAAGTACAAATTACCATTGACCATTCTTTTTGTTTTGGAATTTATCTCGACGACCAACAAATTGGTTTTGCCCGAGTCATTACCGATTATGTGGTTTTTGCTTATATGATGGATGTATTTATTGATGAAGCGCATCGTGGGAAAGGCTATTCCTCTATTTTGATTGAAGCCATGATGAAGGAACCCCAATTACAAAACGTAAAAATTTGGCGTTTGGCAACACGAGATGCGCATCATGTTTATGAAAAATTCGGATTTAAATCATTAGCCCATCCAGAGCGGATGATGGAAAAAATACGATGATGAAAACAATTATTCAATTAGAAGAACTGGCTTTATTCCTTTTTGGAATCTTTCTTTTTAATCAACTGCATTTTGCTTGGTGGTGGTTTCTTGCATTAATTTTGACTCCTGATATCGGAATGCTTGGGTATGTTTTTGGCAATAAATTAGGAGCGTGGAGTTACAATATTTTCCATCATCGTGGCATCGCCATCGCTATTTATTTGATTGGAATCTATGCGGCAAATCCAATTTTGCAATTAATTGGGATTATCTTATTTTCTCATGCAGCAATGGATAGAATGATGGGGTATGGATTGAAATACGAATCCGGTTTCAAATTCACACACTTAGGTTCACTTGAAAAAAATAAGCAACATGAACATTGAATCGTATTTTGAATATTGCCTTAGCAAGAAAGGAGTGACGGAACATTTTCCGTTTGATGAAGACACTTTGGTTTTCAAAGTAGGCGGAAAGATGTTTGCCCTGGCGTCATTGCAAGAATGGGAAAAAGGAAATCCGTCGATAAATTTAAAATGCGATCCAGAAAGAGCAGAAGAACTGCGAGCAGAATATGACGATATCCAACCTGGTTATCATATGAGCAAGGTACATTGGAATACGGTGAAAGTAAACCGAGATTTGTCCGATAAATTCGTAAAGGAACTAATTGATCATTCTTATGATTTGGTCTTTAAAAGTTTGACGAAGAAAATTCAGGGTGAGGTTTTAGGAGTTTAAACGCAAAGTACGCAAAGGTATGCGCAAGGTTCGCTAAGATTAAAAAACCCCGACAATTTATAAGTTGCGGGGTTTTAGTTCTTAATACTATTTCATAGCGCGCTCTGCGTAATCCTCTACGCACCTTGCGGTAAAAGACAATGGTCAAAGCGTTCTCTTCTGTTTTTCCAAAAAGCCATTCGCCTGCAACTCTAGCAATTCTGTTGCTTTCTTACGCTGCAAATCATAGAGTTTTTTGTCTTGTGAAATGTCATCGTATACGCGATCATGCATGCTAGCGCTGGTTTTTACCAACAATTCTCTTTGGTATTTGTCTTGTGTGAGTGATGCTTTTAAGGCAGTTTCCAAGTCTTCTAATTTAAAATCGTATTCTCCTTTTGGAGATAATAACTTGGCAATAATTGGTGAAGTTTCAATTGCTAGGAACAACAACATGATAAATAGAGAAGGAATCAGTGGCAACTTTCCTAATGCATTAATACGCGCCATCAATCCGTCGAAACCGTCAATAATAGGTTGGGTGTCGGTGACTTTTTTATCCAAATCCGCTTGCAATGTTTTGGTTTTTTTCTCGCGTTCGGCAATTTTGTCCAAATTGTTTTTTCGCAAGGTGTCGAGTTCCGATTTCGCCAAGTCATGTTTGGCAATTTTTTCTTTAAAGACTGGGCCTTTCCCCAATTTCATGGTGCCTTTAGTGCCTTCGGCTTCGCTAATGTAGGTTTCGTAAAGACGATTAACTGCTGTTTCTTTTTTGGTAATTTCGGATTTGAGACTGTCGATTTCGGTTTTGTTTTTATCGAGATCCGATTGAAAATAATTCGCAACTTCTTTCTTATTGTTCAATGCCATGGCGTTTTTTCTTTCAATAAAACGGTATTGATTTCCTTTTCGAAAATCTTAATTTCTAGAGGTTTTGAAATAACGATGGCAATTATCACGGCCAGGATAATTCGGGGTGACGCTTGTATCAATTCATTCAAAAAATTATCTCTTTTTCGGATGGTAGATACGATAAATCGGTCGAGATTGAAAATCAATAAACCCCAAACAACGCCAAAAAGCAAGGCGGGATAAACGCTGTCAAAGACCGTAAAAAGTGCGTAAGCACTAGCGATAAAGGCCATAACGGCGGTAAAGAAAACAGTGGCGCCAATCCCAACATATTTGGTTTGTTCGCCTTCGGAGCAACCTTGTAGCAGGTTTCTGTCGACTCCAGAGCAGAGTAGAAAAAAGGATTTTAACATGATGATTGATTTAGATGCTAAAACGTGTCTAGCAATGATTGATTGATGATTTTACAAATTTAACGCCAATAAATTTATATTGTTATAATTTGTTGATTTTTATTCTTTTGTCGTGATTTGTTTTATACTTTTTTAAGTTCTTGTCAATAATAATTTGCTTTAATTTGCAGGCGTTAATACTAGCTTTCACATGCAGCAACAACTTTTGATTATTGGATTTGTATGGCCCGAACCGAATTCATCTGGAGCGGGAACACGTATGCTGCAACTCATCGACTTGTTTTTGAAGCAAGGCTGGAAAATCACTTTTGCTAGTGCAGCCTCAGACAGTGAGTTTATGTTCGACGTAACTAGTCTTGGCGTTGAAAAAGTAGCTATTGCAATCAATGATTCTGGTTTTGATGATTTTGTAAAAGCGTTGAATCCGACGATTGTTTTGTTCGATCGATTTATGGTCGAAGAACAATTTGGTTGGCGGATTGCGGAACAATGCCCGAATGCTTTGCGGGTATTAGACACCATCGACTTACATTCGTTACGTATCGCGCGTCAAAAAGCGACAAAAGAGCAAGCGGATTTTAAGCTAGATGATTTATTTTCCGATACGGCGAAACGCGAGATTGCTAGTATTTTGCGTTGTGATATTTCGCTTTTGATTTCTGAAGTAGAGATGGAACTGCTTCAAAAACACTATAAAATAGATAGAAGTCTATTATATTATTTACCTTTCTTAGTGGATGCTATCGACCAAGAAACCATTCAAAGTTGGACTTCTTTTGAACATCGAAAGAATTTTATTTTTATTGGCAACTTTCTCCACGAACCCAATTGGAATGCCGTGCAGTATCTCAAAGAATCTATTTGGCCGCTGATAAGAAAGGAATTGCCAGAAGCCTCGATGCAAATCTATGGTGCTTATCCATCTCAAAAAGTTTTACAGTTGCACAATCCTAAAGAGCGATTTCCGGTTTTGGGTCGAGCGAAAAATGCCTTTGAGGTGGTTTCGAAGGCAAGAGTAGTTTTAGCTCCCTTGCGATTTGGAGCAGGCGCTAAAGGCAAACTCATCGAAGCGATGCAATGCGGAACCCCGAGCGTTACAACTACGGTTGGCGCAGAATCGATGAATGGTGATTTGGCTTGGAGTGGCAGTATTGCCGATGATCCCGAAACTATTGCAAAGGCGGCGGTTGTTTTATATCAAGACAAAGATCTTTGGCATCAAGCGCAGCAAAATGGAATTACTATTGTCAATCAACGGTACGAAAAATCTCTTTATGAAAATGATTTTATAATGTGGATTCTTTCGACACAAAAAAATTTGACGCCGCATCGTAATGCTAATTTTATGGGAGCGATCTTGCTCCACCACACCACTGCGAGTACCAAATATATGTCGCGGTGGATTGAAGCGAAAAACAAGTAATTTGGACAGGTTGCGTTAGGGATTGTAGCGGCATCCTTTTTTGAGGCACGAAAAAAAGATATAGCGGAAAGCCCGACCCTTGTGGTAACGCCAAAATATAAAACACGAATTCCACGAATTAGCACTAATTTTTTCGTGTTAATCCGTGAAATCCGTGTTAACTTTTACTTACTCAATTCCACAAAATACTTGTAAAACAACGGAATCGTTTCGATACCTTTTAAGTAATTGAAAATTCCGAAATGTTCGTTGGGTGAGTGAATGGCATCGCTGTCCAATCCGAAGCCCATCAAAATGGTTTTGCTTTTCAATTCTTTTTCAAACAAGGCAACAATAGGAATACTTCCGCCCGAACGCACCGGAATCGCTGGAATTCCGAAGGTTTCTGTATAAGCCATATTGGCTGCCTTATAGCCGACGCTGTCGATAGGCGTAACATAACCTTGACCACCGTGGTGTGGTTTTACTTTTACGGTAACCCCTGCAGGCGCAATGCTTTCGAAATGTTTGGTGAATAATTTTGTGATTTCTTCCCAATCTTGGTGCGGCACCAAGCGCATGGATATTTTCGCGTAAGCTTTACTCGCAATGACGGTTTTGGCACCTTCGCCGGTGTAGCCGCCCCAAATTCCGTTGACGTCTAACGTTGGTCTGATCGAGTTGCGTTCGTTGGTCACGTAGCCTTTTTCGCCATAAATGTCGTTGAGGTCTAAAGCTTTTTTGTAATTGTCTAAATTGAAAGGCGCTTTGGCCATTTCGGCTCTTTCGGCTGCCGTGAGTTCTTCGACTTTATCGTAAAAACCTGGAATCGTAATGTGATTATTTTCATCGTGAAGCGAGGCAATCATCTTCGCCAAAACGTTGATGGGATTGGCAACGGCACCGCCATACAAACCAGAATGCAAATCGCGATTGGGTCCGGTTACTTCGACTTCTACGTAACTCAATCCACGAAGTCCAGTAGTGATTGATGGTTGTTGGTTGGAAATCATTCCCGTATCGGAAATCAAAATCACATCGCAGGCTAATTTTTCTTGATTGCGTTCTACAAACCAGCCTAAGCTCTTCGAGCCGACTTCTTCTTCACCTTCAATCATAAACTTCACATTGCACGGCAATGAGTTGGATTGCACCATGTATTCTAGCGCTTTGACATGCATATACATTTGACCTTTATCGTCGCAAGAACCGCGGGCGAAAATGGCACCTTCGGGATGAATTTCGGTAGTCTTGATGACGGGCTCAAATGGCGGTGATGTCCATAAGTCCATTGGGTCTGGTGGTTGCACATCGTAATGTCCGTAGACTAAGACCGTTGGTAAATTTTTATCAATTATTTTTTCACCGTAAACAATTGGGTAACCGGGTGTGTCGCATATTTCTACGAAATCGCAACCTGCTTTTTCAAGGCTTGATTTGACCGCTTCTGAGGTGTCGATAACGTCTTGCGCATAAGCGGGGTCGGCGCTTACGGAAGGTATTTTTAGTAATTCGATTAATTCATTAATAAAACGGTCTTTATGCTGCTGCACGTATGATTTAATGTTGTCCATGTTGGTTTGAGTGTTTTAGTATTTCAAATATACAAATTGAAATTCCAATTGTGAAGTTCCAAAATCCAAATTTGTCCCAGTTGATGTTTTTTTATTGTAATTTGGAATTTGATGTTTGGAATTTAAAAAGAATATCTATATTTGCACCTCTATTTCGCGGATATGGTGAAATTGGTAGACATGCCAGACTTAGGATCTGGTGCCGCAAGGCGTGTAGGTTCGAGTCCTATTATCCGC
>CANHEA010000056.1 GCA_947459635.1 Flavobacteriaceae bacterium
ATGTGAATGGATTGCCCTTTTTCTAAAATCACGACCTCGTCTTCAATAATAAATTGCTTTTTCCCCGAAATGATATAGGTATATTCATCAAATTCGGGCGTTTGAAAAGGTTCACTCCAATGCGGCGGTGCAATCATGTGCGCGATGGAAATATTCGGGTTGTTGGTCGTTGCCAAACCGTGATGCTCTTCGATAAGTTTGCCGTCGGTGGTGGGAACGATGAAGGGTGATTTTTGGAGGGTGTATTTTTTCATAGTTATGAGGAAAGAGTCAAGAGTCAAGAGCCAAGACTAGCGGTTTACAAATGTATAATCTTATTTCCTATTTCTTGTTTCTTGTTTCTTGACTCTTTTTTCTTTTTACTCTTTAATTATTTTTTCTACTTTAACGCCTTTCACAGTATAAATCTTCACAAAATAAACACCATTACTTTTTTGACTTAAATCGAAATCAACAGTTTCATGGTTAGGACTTATCGTTTCTAATAGGCGACCTTGCACATCAAACAATTGTAACGAGGTAATCGCTGCGTTAGTAGAAATATGAATTACATTTCTAGTAGGATTAGGAAAAAACGAAATAGATTGATTTGCGAATTCCGAATTGATGGAAAGCGCAGGACAGCTAATCAGCGTTGGGCTGTTGTGCTGAAAATTATTCCCATCTCCGCTCGTTTGTCCGTATTGATTACTTCCCCAGCCATATAATTTGCCATTGTCTTGCAATCCAACTTGACAATAAGTAAAATTAGGTTTTAGCAATTTCCAGTTGGTGCTCGTTCCGATTTGCACAGGCGATACTCTAGTTAAGGTGGTTCCATCGCCCAACTGACCACTACTGTTGAAACCGGAAGCCCATAACGTTCCGTCCGTTTTGATAGCGTGTGTAGTTAGGTATCCGGAGTTGACAGATTGCCAATTGTTTCCAGAGCCAATTCGCGTTGGAAGCAATCTGTTGGTTACTGTACCATCGCCTAATTGTCCGTAAAAATTACCACCCCATCCCCATAAACTTCCATCGAGTTTGATTGCCATAGTATGATCAGAAAATACGGCAATACTATCCCATTGGTTTTCGTCTCCAATTTGGATTGGGCCGGTTGTTTGATTGGCAGTAGTTCCGTTGCCAAAGACGCCGTATTCATTTCTTCCCCAGGCCCATAAAGTTCCGTCTGTTTTGATACCCATGACATAATGATGACCGGTATTAATGGATTTCCAAGTATCGGTTCCGATTTGAACTGGCACCATCGAATTGATGAATCCGTAGTAAACCGTTTCGTTACCCCAACCCCATAAAGTGTTATCTGTTTTTAAGGCAAGCGTATGGTACCCGTGATTGGAGACGGACTTCCAATTGGTATCTGTCCCCACTTGAATAGGCGTCAACGATTGTTCCGCAGAACCAATACCCAATTGGCCATATTCATTTCGGCCCCATGCCCAAAGTGTTCCGTCACTTTTTATGGCAAAGGAATCAGAATCTCCTGCGTCAACACTCACCCAATTAGCGTCGGTTCCCACTCTAGTGATAAAATACTGATCGACATTGTTTCCGATGCCGAGTTGTCCGTTATAATTGGCGCCCCACGCCCATATACTTCCATCGCTTTTCAATGCAAGCGTGTGACCGCCTCCAGAATCAAAACTTGACCAACATTGTGCATTTAGAGTTGCTGTTAGAAAAAGTATTGTTATCAAAGTAATTTTTTTCATTTCGATTTTTTTAGTTAGTAAATATAAGATTAAATGGTATTGATTTTTACTATGGACTTCATTTTTATGCTTTTTCAAAATTGCCAAAACAAATATTTCATTTTAATTAAATGCTCTGGTGGCGGAAAATCCTGGAAATAAAATAATTGTTTTTTTTCAAGAAGCACTTGTTAGTTTTGAACGTGCAAAATAATTTTTTTGAGGCAAGGATTGAGCAAGAAAGTAGAAAGTTCGTGCGATGAGATTAGGAGTGATATTAAAATGTTTTAGCGATTGATACTATACAGAACGATTGTTGCGTTTAAGTATCAGACAACCTGTAAATTTAAAGTAGATTGCTCGTATTGAACGGGTTTGTTAGATTGTGAAGAATACTGCGAAACTACCTTTTTTTAATGCTTGTCAATTAAACTAAAAAAAGTTTTTTTATTTCAACTAAAAAATTAAATTTGCTCCTATTCAAGTTAATTACAACTAAAACTAATAAATTATTTAAAACTATTAAAATTAAAAAAAATGGCAAACGTTAAAAAAGAAGGTAGTTCAAACTTAGGAGGGATGTTCTCTGCGATCGTAATTGTAGCATGTATTTTTGTTGGATTCTTGATTTGGAATTTCATCATGGGTAATGGGTCAAATTTTGAAGGAGGAGTAAACACAGGAAGTCCACTAAAAGGAAATTATTTAGCAATGGTTTACAAAGGAGGTCCGATCGTTCCTGTTTTGATGGGATTGTTATTGATGGTAGTAGTTTTTTCTTTTGAAAGATACTTCGTTATTACTAAAGCAACTGGAAAAGGGAATTTAGATCAATTTATGCAAAATGTTCAAACAAGCATTAAAGGCGGGAAAATTGATGAAGCAATTGCTGCTTGTGACAAACAACAAGGTTCTGTTGCGAATGCAATTAGATCTGCATTAGTTAAATATCAAGATGTGAAAAAAGAAGGTTTCAACAGCGAAGAAGCTTCTGAAACAATTCACAAAGAAATTGAAGAAGCAACTTCATTAGAAATGCCAATGTTAGAGCAACACATGACAATTTTGTCGACTTTAGTATCTTTAGGTACACTTGCTGGACTTTTAGGAACAGTAACAGGTATGATTAAAGCATTTGCTGGATTAGCAGGTGGTGGTGGAGCAGATTCGGCGGAACTTGCAAATGGTATTTCTGAGGCGTTGATTAATACTGCTACAGGAATCTCTACTTCTGCTTTAGCGATTATTTGTTATAACTTCTTTACATCAAAAATTGACAGCTTAACTTATGCAATTGACGAAGCTGGAACTACAATTGTAAATACTTACAGACACTTTAGAGGTAGCTTAAAACAATAATTTTGATAATTATTATCAATTCTAAAACATAAACAATGGCAATAAAAATGAAAAAAAAGTCAACATCTACCGATATGACGGCGATGTGTGATGTTGCATTCCTTTTGCTTACGTTCTTTATTTTGACTGCTACTGCTAAAGTTCCTGAAGTAATGCCTGTGGATACGCCAGCATCTACGGTTCAGACAAAATTGCCTGAAAAAGACTTGGCGACTTTGACTGTCGGAAATGGGAAAGTGTTTTTTGATGTGAAAGGGAAAGATGTTCGTATAAGAACCCTCGAGTTGATGGGTAATAAATACGGTGTTAAATTCTCTGAAGATGATCAAAGAAACTTTGCAATTATGGAGAGTTTTGGTGTTCCTATGGGAAGTCTAAAGCAAATTCTTGATTTGAAACCTGCTGACAGAAAGAAAGTTCAACAACCAGGAATTCCAAAAGATTCTCTTGATAATCAATTGGCGGATTGGGTTCAGAACGCTAGGATTGCGAATATTGAGTTGCATGATAAAGAATTGGAACTCGCTATAAAAGGTGATGCAAAAGAAGAGTATCCTGCAATCAGAAAGGTCATGGATATATTGCAAGATCAGAAAATCAATAACTTTAGTTTGGTTACTGGTTTGAGAGGAAAAGAAAAATAATTTTAAAAAATATACTAAATGGCTGAATTAAATACCGGCGACGGTGGTGGTGGTAAAAAAGGCAGTAAAAAGGTAAGAAGTAAAAAATCAAATTCTAAAGTGGATTTAACCGCGATGGTAGATTTGGCCTTCTTGCTAATTACATTCTTTATGCTTACAACTACCTTGTCTAAACCTCAATCTATGAATTTGGGGTTGCCAGATAAAGATCCGGACAAGGATAAAAATAAAGATGTCAAAGTAGACGAGAATCGTACTATGACTATTTTATTAGGAGATAATAATAAATTGGTTCGTTACGTTGGATTGTTGGCAACGCCTGTTGCAGGAGGAGCTCCGAAAGATTTTGCTTACGGTAAAGATGGTATCCGACAAGAATTGTTGAGCAGAAAAGAAAAAGTGCTTCAATATACAGGAAACAAAGACAAAGGAATGATCGTGATTATCAAACCAAGTAAGAAGTCAAATTATCGCAATCTTGTCGATATACTTGATGAGATGGCGATTGTAAACGTTCCAACTTATGCCATAGTCAATGAATTTACACCTGAAGAAACCAAATTACTTGGAGATTCGTCAGCAAATTCAGCTACGGCTACGTCCACTGAACCAACACCTGCGAACCCTTAATCTAATTAAAAAAGAAAAGAGATGAAATTAGATTTATTAAAAAATCAATGGTTAGAGATCGTTTTTGACGGACGAAACAAGTTATATGGTGCTTACGAGATGCGAAAATCAAATGGTAAGACTACTATGAGATCACTTATTATAGGTGGTATTATTTTTACCTTCTTAGTAAGTATTCCGGTACTCGCAAATTTTCTTCCTAGTGGAGATGATGAAGCAGTTTTAGATCAAAAGATTACAACGGTAAAATTGCCTCCTAAAGAGAAACCAAAAGAAAACTTACCGCCGCCGCCACCGCCACCACCAAAGGTTGATCAAGTAAAATTTGTGAAACCTGTTGTTGCAAAAGCGGAAGAAGTAGTGGAGGAACCACCTAAAATTAAAGAAATCGTCGATAAAAAAATTGGCGCCGAAACAATTAAAGGGGATCCAGATGCAGAACTAACCGTAGAGCCTGTGGGTAACGGTCCGAAAGACGTGGTAGAAGAAGATAATAATATCTATAACACTGCAGGTATCGAAGTTAAACCTGATTTTCCTGGAGGAATTGAAAAGTTCTACAAATTTGTAGGTAAAAATTATCAAGTTCCAGAAGAGGAAGGTTTAAAAGGAAAAGTTTTTGTTTCTTTTGTGGTTGAGAAAGATGGCTCGTTAACCGACATCAAAGTAATCCGTGACATAGGTTATGGAACAGGTAAAGAAGCAATTCGAGTTCTAAAGTCATGTCCGAAATGGAATCCTGGAGAACAAAACGGTAAAAAAGTAAGGGTTCTTTACTCTTTACCTATTAGCATTCAATCAGCAGAATAATGCTTAAAGAAATAGTTGTCAATTTTAAGAAGAAATCGCTAAAAGAGCGGTTTCTTCTCGTTATAGGAATGTTGTTTTTTTTCCTTTATTTCGTATTAGGACTCATTTTTATATTTTGGAAAAACATGCCAATTACGATGCAACCAAACTATAGAATTGGTTTTGGAATACTCCTAATCGTATACGCTTATATTAGATTTACACGATTTTTTGCTGCTCAAAAAGAAGAATTATGAGACGTTACCTTTCCTTTTTTTTAACTATTGCCTTGTTGTTTCTGATTATTACTTGTAAACAAAATGTGGCAAAAACCGACAAAACAATCCAAACAGAAGAAGCAACTGTTCTCGTTGATGAATCTATTCAGCCCATTGTTGAAGATCTGGTACAAGTATTCGAAAGTAAGTACAACGCCAAAATAACGGTTATTGCCAAATCAGAAGCAGAAGTGATTCAAGCCTTGTCGAAAGATACTGCCAGAATTGCTGTCTTAACCCGTACAATAACAAAAGAGGAAGAGGCTTTTTTTAATTCTAAAAAGCTAATTCCGAGAATGACTCCTTTTGCGCACGATGCAATCGCATTTATAGCGAATAAGAATACTAAAGACACCTTAATTACGTTGAAAGAAGTCAAAGATTTTATGAAGGGAAGCAAATCCACTAAAATCAAAGGATTGGTGTTTGACAATCTCAATTCAAGTACAGTGCGACTAATAAGCGAATTGTCAAGAATAAGTAGCATACCAAAGGAAAATGTGTTTTCATTCAAGACAAATAATGAAGTAATAAATTATGTGGCAGAGAATAATGGAATAATTGGAGTTGTTGGAATAAATTATATCTTTGAGCCCTCTGAAAAAATAATGGCTAGTATTCCGAAAATCAATGTTCTTAATGTGTTAAATACAGTTGATAATCAGTATTATAGTCCAACACAGAATAATTTGGGAGAGGGCACCTATCCTTTGGCACGCGAATTGTTTGTGCTGAACGCCCAAGGACACGAAGGTTTAGGATTGCGGTTTTCTGCATTCATTGCTAGTGAAATTGGACAAAGAATTATTCTAAAATCAGGGTTATTACCTTACGAAATTCCTTCAAGAAAATTTCGTATAAGAAATACAATCAATAATGATAAAAAGTAAAATTAAATTGACAACTATGAAAAGTTACACGGTTTTTAGTGTTTTATTTCTTTTGACGGCGATGATTAGCAACGCTCAAGATATAGAACTTGCTAAAAAAGCTATTGACGCGGAACAATACGAAAAGGCGAAAGCAATTTTAAAAACAATGGTGCAATCCAAACCGGGAAATGGCAAAGCAACTTTCTTTCTTGGAAATGTATATCTAAAACAAAGCATTGAGGATTCTGCCAAAATTTATTTTCAGAAAGGATTAACTGCAAGTGACAACTCAAGATGGAACAATATAGGGTTGGGTCAAATCGACTTAAATAATGGTAATGCAGCTGCAGCACAAGCAAATTTTGATTTGGTTACCAAAGAGTTAAAGAAAAAAGATATCGAAGAGTATTTTTATATTGCGAAAGCTTATATGAATTCGGATAAACCAGATTTCAAAACAGCGTTAACTTATTTAAATAAAGCGAAAGCGATAAATCCAACAGATGCTAATATTCAATTAGGCCTGGGAGATGCTTTTTATGGCGATAAGAATCAAAACGAATCTTACGCTGCTTACCGAAATGCCTATCAAACAGACGCAACACTAATCCGTGCAAAAATGCAATTGGGTGTCTTGCTCAAAGGAGCAAAATCTTACACCGAGGCTGTAAAAGCTTACGATAATGTCATTGCAAGCGATGCGAATTATGGCCCAGTCTACAGAGAGTTGGCAGAAACCTATTACTATTGGGGTAACAACGAACCGAAAAAATATAACGAATACATACAAAAAGCACTAAGCTATTACGAGAAGTATATGAGTCTAACAGACTACTCGTTAACTTCACGTATGCGACACGCCGATTTCCTAATCTTAGCCAAAGATTACAAAGCGCTAGAAGTAGAGGCAAATAAAATGAAGGAATTAGACAAAGTAAATCCAAGAATCCTTCGTTATTTGGGTTACTCTGCCTACGAAAACGGAAATACAGATTTAGCCATCAAATCGCTGGAAGATTTTCTAAGCAACGGATCTAACAAAATTATAGCAAGAGATTATCTTTATCTTGGTCTGTCAAAACTTAAAAAATCTAACAATATAGAAACCAAAACAGTCGATCAAATCCTATTTGATGCTGGTGTTGCCGATATCAAAAAATCAGTCGAAATGGAAATTACCATGACCAATGACCTAAGCGAAGTCGGAAAAAAATTCTACGAACAAAAATTGTTCAAACAAGCTTCGGCAATCTATGAAATCGCAACGTCAAACGCCACATCCAAAAATTATCTGTTAGACAATTTCTATCTTGGAAACTCTTTATATTATAACAACACCAGAAAAGATGTAGTAAAACCAGATCCTATCGAATTGCAAAAAGCCGACGTGGCTTTCGGAAAAGTTATCGAAGCTTCTCCAACGACGCAAGACGCTTACATTTTCAGAGCAAGAACAAACAGGCTTCTTGAAAATGAGGAGATGATTATCAAATATTACGAAGATTATTTGAGAGTTGTAACGGAAAAAGGGGAGGAAGAAGTGACTAAAAACAAGACGAAATTCATCGAGAGCTATAACAACATCGCGGCGAGTTATGCCAATTCCGATGTCACTAAAGCACAAGAATATTTCAACAAAACTTTAGCTTTAGATCCGACAAATGCCTACGCAACGGAGTCTCTAAAATCCCTCACCCCTAGAAAAAAATAGATCTTCTATTCCAATAGCAAAACCGATAGTTCCAAAAGAGTTATCGGTTTTTTTATTCGAAGCTAATCCAGCTGTCCATTCTATCTTTTGTGCCACCCGAGCCTTGGTGAACTGACGAAGTAAACCACGGCACAAAAGGATGCCATTCCCATCTGGGCTATGGCACCCCAATTCTTAGGTATCTATTCAAAGAGCAGAAATTCTAAATCCCAATTCCCAAATCCCAAATCCCAATTTCCTATCTTTGCCCTTTAAATCAAAAAATGCTAGCAAAAGAAATACAATCAGCCGTCGAAAAAGGAACTATGTTGCCTTTAATGGAAGAGTTTTATACCATTCAAGGAGAAGGTTTCCACACCGGAACCGCGGCCTATTTTATCCGAATTGGTGGTTGTGATGTGGGTTGTCATTGGTGCGACGTAAAGGAAAGCTGGAATGCGGAATTGCATCCACCAACCGCTATCGATAAAATAGTAGCGAACGCAAAAAAATATGCTGATACGGTTGTGGTGACAGGTGGAGAACCGCTTATGTGGGACATGAATCCATTGACTGAGCAACTAAAGGAAAGCGATCTGAAAGTACATATCGAAACCTCTGGTGCCTATCAACTTTCCGGTCATTGGGATTGGATATGTCTCTCGCCAAAGAAAAACAAATTGCCTACTGCGACCGTTTATGCCAAAGCCGATGAGCTAAAAGTAATCATCTATAACAAACACGATTTCATATTCGCGGAGGAGCAAGCAGCTCTTGTAAATGATCAAGCAATCTTATTTCTGCAGCCCGAATGGAGCAAAAGAGACGAAATGACACCATTAATCGTTGACTATGTGATGCAAAACCCCAAATGGCGTGTTTCTTTGCAGACACATAAATACTTAAATATCCCATAAACACTCCAATTATGAAGCGAATTGTTATTTTGCTATTATTGTTTTTTCCACTACTTGCATTTTCTCAAATCGGTGGCGAAGACGAAGTTTATCTGAATGGGGATCGTGTGGAAGCGCAATTCAATGGTGGTGGAATTGAAAAGTTTAGTGCTTTTGTGCACGAGCAATTCAACTATTCAAAAGTAAAAAAAGCAGGTCGAATGATTGCCTCCTTTACCATTGAGACAGATGGAACCCTCAAAAACATCAAACTAGTCGAAATGATCGACGTTGATTCAGGCATCGAATTTATCAGAGTGCTCAACAAATGTCCAAGATGGATTCCTGCAAAACGTGGCGGAAAACCAATTAGTATTGAAGTAAAATACCCGATGGTGTTTAACGCAGGATTACGAGAAAGTCAAGTAAAAGAATCGAAAGATCGCGTTGCTAGTTCGGAAGGAAATCAAAAGGAAGCGGATTCAAACTCAAGTAGCGGTGATGTTCATCCGATAGATAAAGTTGAGGCTGCACCAAGATATGCCGGAGGATTGACGTCATTTTATAAATATTTTTCCGCTAATTTTAGAGTGCCAGAGGTACAAGGATTCAAAGGAAAATTAATAGTGTCTTTTATTATTGAAACCGATGGGAGTTTATCCGATATTAAAGTTCTTAAGGATCTCGGTTATGGAACAAGTGAAGAAGCAATCCGCGTTCTACAATCGTCTCCGAAATGGATTCCAGGCAAGCAAAACGGCAAACCTGTTAGGGTAGCATATAGTTTACCAATAAATATTCATTCCTAGAATGTATCAAGTGTTAATCAGTTTGTTATGAATAGATTATTGTCTTTTTTCGTTTTTTTTCTTTCAATGCAGGTACTTCAAGCACAAGAACCAATAGCATCTGACGAACCGATCGTCGAAATGAAAGATGCCGATATCCAGCCTATGTTTTATGCCGGGGAAGATGCGCTTTACGACTTTATCAAACAAAACTTTAAGAAGCCAGAGGTTCCTGAACTCATTGGTAAAGTATTCGTATCCTTTATTGTCGAAATAGACGGAACACTCACCGACATCTACACGACAAGAGACATTGGTTTCGGCACAGGAGCTGAAGCCGAACGCGTGATGCAGCTGTCTCCCAAATGGATTCCAGGAAGAAAAGAGGGTAAAGTTGTACGTGTAAAATATTATTTACCCATTCCAATTAGCACCAACTAAGTATGAACATAAGGTCGCAATTTCTCCTCAATCCCGAAGTCACTTTTCTGAATCATGGTTCCTTTGGTGCTTGTCCAAAACCAATTTTGGAGAATTATCAATTTTGGCAAAGAGAATTAGAATGGGAACCTGTGCAGTTTATTCAAAAAAAAGCGCCGCAATTTCTCCAATCAGCGAAAGATGCAGTGGCAAAGTATATTGGTTGTGACGCAAATGATTTTTTCTTTACAGCAAATCCTACGATCGCTATAAATACCATTATGCGCAGCATGGATTTGCAGCCGGGAGATGAAATTCTCACCACAAATCATGAATATGGCGCCATGGACAGAACTTGGAATTTCTACTGTGAAAAGTCAGGAGCCAAATACATCCGACAAAATATTTCAATTCCAATTCAATCCAAGGAAAGTCTACTTGAAGAATTTTGGAGCGGTTATACCCCCAATACAAAAATCGTATTCCTCAATCAAATCTCGAGCGCAACTGCATTGATTTTTCCAGTAAAGGAAATTATTCAAAAAGCAAAATCGCTGGGCTTGATTACTATTATAGATGGCGCGCATGTGCCGGGCCACATCGACTTAAACCTAACGGAATTAGATCCAGATTTTTATACAGGAACGCTCCACAAATGGATGCTGGCACCGAAAGGCTGTTCGTTTTTATATGTCAAAAGAGAACGTCAAAGCGAGATAGATCCGCTAATTGTCGGCTGGGGTTATCAAAGCGAAACGCCTTCAAATAGCAGATTTTTAGATTATCATCAGCATCAAGGAACAAGAGACATTTCGGCTTTTTTGACCGCACCGATGGTAATTCAGTTCCTAACTGACCACAACTGGAAAGAGAAATCTGCCAACGCCAAACAGTTGATTTTAGAAAATTACGAGAGATTTTGTAAATTGCTAGGAACCCAACCAATTTGTCCAATCTCTACAGAATTCCTCGGGCAAATGTGCAGCATTCCAATCAACACCATGAATCCTGTTGGGCTGAAAGAAACATTATACAACGAATACCATATTGAAATTCCTATCATGAAAATTGATCACGGGACTTTTATCAGAATTTCATTAAACGCCTACAACAATCCAAACGACCTAGATATCTTATTTGAAGCACTGTCATCAATAAAGATAAGTACAGATTTATTGAAATAAAAGCGCAAATAGTTTACATTCAACAGGTTAAAATTAAGATGCTTTTAAATTAATTTTCAAAATATTGTTTGTATTATTGTAGCCTAATAATAAACCAACCATGAAAATAAACCTTACCCTTTTAATTCTTCTTTGTTCTGTCTCCGTTTTCTCGCAAAGAACCTGTTCGACGAATACAAAATTAAATGAACTTAAAAATACTGTTCCGGGCTTTGCTGAGCATCATCAAGATGTGATGGATTATATCCAAAATCCAAATAACGAACAAGCCAACTTTCTTCGAGGAACGAATTCTCCTGCTGTGGTGGTGACTATTCCAGTCGTTTTTCACGTCTTATACAAAAATGCCACTCAAAATATTAGTGATGCACAAATCAATTCGCAATTAGCGGTATTGAATAACGATTATCGAAAACTTAATGCGGATTTCAATTCCGTAGTTCCTGCTGCTTTTAGACCTTTGGGAGCTGATATGGAAATTGCGTTTTGTAAGGCAACGAGAACTCCAGCGGGCGCTACAACTACAGGAATTACCAGAAAATCTGTAGGTTCTAGTTTTGTTTTTGAAGACAGTTATTATTTGGCTGCTGGTGAATTGGCATGGGATCCAACAAAGTACTTGAATATTTGGATTGGACGCTTTTCAGATAATACACTTTTGGGTTTTGCTTACCTTCCTTCTTCTGCTGGACAAGCATTTGACGGTTTGTGTATTGGAGATCAGTATTTTGGCACAACTGGAACTGCCAGTGCGCCTTATAATAAAGGAAGAACAGGAACCCATGAAATCGGACATTATTTTGGTCTAGAGCATCCGTGGGGTAATGATGGAAGTAGCTGTGGGTCTGGTGCTAATAGCGATGGAGTAGCTGACACGCCAGCAACAGACAATCCTTATTATGGTTGTCCGTCATTTCCTAGTAATACCAACACTTGTACGTCATCGGCTAACGGAGCGATGTTCATGAACTATATGGATTACGTGGATGATGCTTGTATGGCGTTCTTTACCGCGGGGCAAAAGACAATTATGCAAAATACCTTAGCAGGGCCAAGATTGAGCTTGTTGACCTCTAACGGCTGTTCGACCTTAGGATTAAATGAAGTGGAAGCGATACGAGCCATTGCAGTCTATCCAAATCCTGTCTCTAAATATTTTATGATTACCTCTCCACAAGTAGAAATAGACGAAGTTGAAATCTTTAACACGATGGGACAGTTGGTAAAAACACAAAAATTGTCGCTAGCTAATAATGTGATTAATATCGAAGAATTTGCCTCAGGGACGTATTACTTAAGAATCTACAATCAAGGACAATTCTTGAAATCAGATAAGGTTATCAAAAAATAGTCAGTTATAAATTTTAAAAAATCCCGAAAGCAACCAATGACTTTCGGGATTTTTTTATGTCCAATGGTTGCGTTTCTTCAACTCGGTAATGTGCGCCAAGTGATGGTCGCCATGCCAAGCATAAAGTGCTACTACTTCATAAAGAGGGAATTCTTTTCCGTATTGCGGATGAACATACCGTCTCTCAAAATCACTAGCAGTTAAATTCGAAAGCATCCAGTGCAATCTAAAGTGTAATCCCTCTAGCAAAAGAAGTGACGGTGCAATAGGCATTGTTCGGTTGTCGTTTAATTCAGACCACAGTTCTTCTTTGTATGGTTTAATAGTTGGCAGCTCTTCTGTAAGCGCCAACTTGATTCGAATCAAACAATTCATATGACTGTCTGCGCAATGGTGAACGACCTGCCGAATCGTCCAGCCTCCCGGTCGATATGGGGTATCCAGTTGGGCATCTGATAGATGCGAAACTTCATTTTTCAACCTACCGGCAAAACTTGCAATCGCTTCAATTTGTGCAGGAATGACTTGGGAGTCATAAGTTGATGGTGCGCTAAATGCCCCAATGGGGAATCGTAATTTTTCTAAATCCAAATTTTCCATAAATAATTTTGTTTCTTGAATTTACTTCTAATCTCATTCTTCTAGCTAATGGACAGCTTTGCTAAATAGTCGTAATGTTCTCCTTCTAAAACCAATTCACATTCCAACCCATTGGCAATAGCGGCATTTTGCAATGTGTTATAATCAACGTACATCCAATCGAAAGGAGCTTCTTTTTCGCCCTTATATTCAATGTTGAAAACCAATTCGCCATAATATTCATTATCAGAAGGGATCCACTTTCCACCATCTTCATCGTCGTCAAACATATAAATGATGTCGGAACTATCTACTAATATCTGTCCGTTTTCATTTAATAATGTCCTTAATTTTGAGAGAAATGCCCCAAGCTTTTTAAGTCGTCCACACATGCCAGCGCCATTCATCAAAAGCAAAATGGTATCAAATTTTTCATTTTCAATCTTCATCACATCTTGTACTCGAGCCTTTGCAATACCTCGAAGTCGACAGGCTTCAATAGCATTTGGAGAGATATCAATCGCAGTAACGTCCAGCTGTTTTTCATGCTGTAAATACAAACTATGGCTTCCAGCGCCGCAACCTACGTCCAAAATTTTCCCTTTCGCCAATCGCAATGCTGTTTGTTCCATCGCGGGCATTTCTTTGTACGAACGAAACAAATACGCCACACTCATTTCATCAGCTTCTGAAATGGAAGTTTCTGTAATCAAGTCTTCTGGCGCGTTGTTAGTTTGAAAATCGAGGATGGCTTTTCCGAAAAGGTCTTTCATTTCTATAAGTTTAGGAGGTTTAGGAAAGTTTATCTGGTTTAGTTTGTTGTGTTGTTGCCAGAACAGATTGGTTCTTGGTTAGTAGTTAAAGTTGAGTATATTTGTCGTAATCATCTTTATTATGAGTCTAAAACCGTCATTGAACGACATCGAAAAACTAGCCAAAGATACACATCTCGAAAGCAAAAAGTATTTTGACAAGCTAAAAAAGAAAACGCCAAAGAATTTAGATTACATCATGCAAGAATTGCACGATGCCGAATTTAAAAAAACCGATTGTTTGACTTGTGCCAATTGCTGTAAAACAACAGGGCCGCTTTTTACATCAGCGGATATCGAACGAATCTCCAAACACTTACGTCAAAAACCGCAACAATTTATAGCGCAGTATTTGCGAATTGATGAAGACCAAGATTACGTATTGCAAAGCGTTCCATGCACTTTTCTAGATGCAGAAAATTACTGTATGATTTATGAGGTTCGTCCGAAAGCCTGTCGAGAATTTCCGCACACCGACAGAAAAAAATTCCAGCAAATTACCGATTTGACTTTGAAAAATGTGGCAATTTGCCCGGCAGCTTTCAACATTGTAGAGGCGATGAAAAAGCGATTGCCCTAGCCCGGATGGGAACGGTATCTCCCGATTTTTAGAAAACAAGGCTTTAGCCGTAGCTTTTCTTAATCGGGAATTTAGTGGACAGCCGGAATTAGCTACTAAAAATTAACCTTCAAAAGACCGATAATCCAAATCAATTGGTCTCGTTGGCGAATAAAAAACTGTCAGGATAGATCAAATATTTTCTTCTCATTTCCTTAAATTTTTCAATTCCTGTTTTCCATGTAGCGCGAATTTCCTCTTCCGATAGGCCGCTTTCAATTTGTTGCTGCAGTGCCTTGGTTCCTGCTAACTTAGTGAAGTAAGAATTAAAAAACTTAGTCGGTTCTTCTGTTTCTTGATAAGCTTTAATCAGCCATTTCAATTCAAGGTGATTCACTTTTGGAACCTGTGTCAAATCTTCACCGCAGCAAATGGTGCCATTCCACGGCGGATCTTTAGCACCTTCATTAGGAGCTGGCGTAAAACTGTAATGATTTGTCGTCAGGTAAGGCGAACCATAAATTTGAAATTGTTTGTTCGTACCTCGCCCAATGCTAACATTCGTTCCTTCAAAAAAGCACAAGCTGGCATATAAATTAATAGCTTGGTCGTTGGGTAAATTTGGCGAAGGTTTTACTGGCAAACTGTAGGTCATTTCACGTCGGTAATTTTCGCAAGGCACAATTTTCAATTTACATTGAATACTGTCTTTCAGCCATTTCTCGCCATTGATCATCAAGGCATATTCGCCAATCGTCATCCCGTGCATCACAGGAATAGTGTGCATCCCAACAAAACTGCTGTATTCCTTTTCTAGAATGGGTCCGTCTACAATGTTGCCGTTGGGATTAGGTCGATCCAAAACAATGAGTTCAATATTATTTTCTGCGCAGGCTTCCATCACATAATGCAAGGACGAAATGTAAGTATAAAAACGCGCGCCGACGTCTTGAAGATCAAAAAGCAAAACGTCAATGCCTTGCAGTTGCTCTGCTGATGGCTTTTTATGATTGCCGTATAATGAAATAATAGGCAAACCAGTTTTGGTGTCTTTTCCGTCAACAATCAATTCTCCAGCGTCGGCAGTACCGCGAAAACCGTGCTCCGGCGCATAAATTTTGACCAAATCTATTTTCGTATTCTTAACAATATAATCAACGATGTGCATCGACGCCGTTTTGATTCCAGTTTGTTGCATATGCTTCACCGTATCCGTAATTGAATAGCCGTAATCATAAGAAACCAGTCCAGATTGGTTGGTCAATATGCCTACTTTCTTATTTTTGAGTAAAGAGAAATAACTCGCCATATTTTCGGCGCCGGTCATAAATTTGGTCGATTTGACTTTGCTCTTCACCATCGTTGCTTGTGGAGCAGAATAATTGATAGGCTTTGCAGTTTTACACGAGACAAATACAATGGAAATAATCAATAGCAAGCAGTATCTTTTTTTTGATGCTAAAAAAGTTGGGTTCAACCGATATCCGAAATCATTAATCATAAATCCTAAATAAATTAATCCTAAAATCGTTCTAAAGCTGTATTTTTGAAACCTTAAATCCACAGCTAAACCAAATTGAATCTAGAATATTTTATAGCCAAAAGACTCATTACGGCTAAAGGGCGTAAAAGTAGTATTTCTGCACCAATTATAAAAATTGCAATTGCTGCTATAGCTATTGGAATGATTATGATGATTGTTTCTGTGGCGACGGGAATTGGTTTACAAGAAAAAATTCGGGAGAAAGTCTCGGCTTTCAATGGACATATAATCATTTCCAACTTCGATGACAACCAGTCGCAAGTCAGCGTCACACCAATTTCGACCCATCAAGATTTTTATCCTCAGTTTAAGTCTGTAGAAGGCATCAATCACATTCAAGCAGTTGCCAGCAAAGCGGGAATTATCAGAACAGAAAGCGCTTTTGAAGGCATCATTTTTAAAGGGGTCGGCAAAGATTATCAATGGCAGAACATCCAAGAATACATTGTTTCGGGCAGAATTCCAGATTGCACGCACCAATTAAACAATGAAATCTTACTTTCACAATACTTAGCCAATCGACTCAATCTAAAATTAGGCGCCACTTTCAACACCTTTTTCATGAAAGAAGGCAACAATCAACTGCCGAATTTGCGGGTTTTTACGGTGGTTGGAATTTATAATTCTGGCATTCAAGAATTCGACGCTTCCTATATTATTGGTGATATTCGACATGTTCAACGCATCAATAAATGGCAGCCAGATCAAGTCGGTGCCTTTGAAGTTTTTGTCGATGACTTCACGCAAATTAAGTCCAAAGGAGAAGAAGTCTACGAGCAAACCAACTCCACGCTCGACACCCAAACCATCGCCGAAAAGTACTATTATATTTTCGAGTGGTTGCAGCTTTTCGATTTCAATATTATCGTTATTCTGATTGTGATGATTGCCGTTGCTACCATCAATATGGTCGTCGCGTTATTAGTGCTCATCCTCGAACGAACCCAAATGATCGGAATACTCAAGGCTTTGGGTGCCAACAACTGGACGATCCGAAAAGTCTTTTTGTATAACGCCTTTTATCTCATGACACGTGGGCTATTTTGGGGAAATCTCATCGGAATTGGCTTGCTGCTCATTCAAAAATATTTTGGAATCATTCAACTCAACCCCGAAAATTATTACGTCAACGAAGCGCCGGTCTATCTCAATTGGATGTATATCGTTGCGCTCAACATCGGCACGATAATCATTTGTCTTTTGGTTTTATTGATTCCGTCGTACATCATCACCAAAATTTCTCCCGTAAAAGCCATTCGTTTCGATTAATCTTTCAGCTTCTTTTCTCGGAGCTCTTTCCCGCTGTCATTCCAATCTTTTGCTTTTTAAAAGAAAAAAGCAAAAGGATTTTCCCTTCCATCGGGGCTATGGCACTTGTTTTTAGTTCTCACCCCGAGGATAGTCGAGGAGTATTTCTAAGTTCAGCAAAAAA
>CANHEA010000057.1 GCA_947459635.1 Flavobacteriaceae bacterium
AGTTTTTTTGTATTTTCTTGTTTATGCTGTAGGGTGAGACTTTCGCCTTGTTTGGTCTCTTCAATAATCTTTTCCATATTCCTTTTTAAAAAGCTTCAGATTCACGACAAAGATAATGCAATTGAATGAGAATATGACAAGATGTCAGACGAACTTTATGGTTTGTTTCTAATTTTATTCAGAAGCTATTCCCGCTGTCCGCTATATCTTTTTCGTATCACAATTTGGTAGAACATGAACCGAAAATGGAGCGAAAAAGGATGCCGCTTCCATCGGGGCTAGGGCATTCAGAATTTCAACGGTTTATCGACCAAGAACCCAAAATTTCGTTCAAAAGCACAATATTTAAAAAAAATAGATACTTTTGCCCCGAGTGTAAAACCAATGTTAATTCAACTGAGGTAGTAAAAAAAAGCAATATGGCAAAGAATTTAGTGATCGTGGAGTCTCCTGCAAAGGCAAAGACTATCGAAAAATTTTTGGGAAGCGATTATCAGGTGGAGTCCAGTTACGGTCACATTGCCGATCTGCCATCCAAAGAAATTGGAGTGGATGTTGCCAATGGTTTTAAACCCAAATATGAAGTTTCCGCCGACAAGAAAGCGTTGGTTTCAAAGTTGAAAACATTAGCAAAGAATTCAGAAATGGTTTGGTTGGCTTCCGATGAGGACCGAGAAGGAGAAGCTATTTCTTGGCATTTAGCGGAGGAATTAAAACTCGATAAAAATAAAACCAAGCGAATCGTTTTTCATGAAATTACGAAAACGGCAATCCTCAAAGCGATTGAAAACCCAAGAGAGATTGATTATAACTTGGTTAATGCGCAGCAAGCTCGACGTGTCTTAGACCGATTGGTTGGCTATGAATTGTCGCCAGTTTTGTGGAGAAAAGTAAAGGGAGGTTTGTCGGCAGGTAGAGTTCAGTCGGTCGCGGTTCGTTTGATTGTAGAGCGAGAGCGAGAAATACAAAATTTCAAATCAGTGGCTTCTTACTCTGTGAGTGCCGAATTTACGAATGAAATTGGCAAAACATTCAAAGCAAAGCTTCCAAAAAATTTTGCCACGAAGAAGGAAGCAGAAGCATTTTTGACAAGTAATATTAATGCCTCATTCTCCGTAGCTGAGATAGAAACCAAGCCAGCTAAGAAATCTCCAGCAGCGCCATTTACGACCTCTACCTTGCAACAGGAGGCAGCTAGAAAATTGTATTTGCCAGTTGGAATTACAATGCAGTTGGCACAACGGCTCTATGAAGCCGGTTTGATTACCTATATGAGAACCGATAGCGTTAACCTTTCGAAAGACGCTATGGAGGCTGCTCAAGCGGAAATTGTTAAATCTTACGGAAAGGAATTTTCAAAACCTAGAGTTTTCGCTACCAAAAGCAAAGGTGCACAAGAGGCTCACGAAGCCATTCGCCCTACTGATATGTCTCGACATTCTGTAAACATTGATAGAGATCAAGCGAGATTGTATGACTTAATTTGGAAAAGAACTTTAGCGTCCCAAATGAGCGATGCGGAGTTAGAGCGTACAGCGGTCAAAATTGAAGCAAACAAACACAATGAGTTGTTTCTTGCTTCAGGTGAAGTACTACTTTTTGAAGGGTTTTTGAAAGTATATTTGGAAGGAAATGACGACGATGAAGAAGAGCAAGAAGGAATGCTTCCAGCTATGAAAATCAAAGAGAGAGTAAACAATAACTATATTACAGCTACGGAGAGATATTCTAGACCATCCGCCAGATATACTGAAGCTGCGTTGGTAAAAAAGTTAGAAGAATTGGGTATTGGTCGTCCGTCTACTTATGCACCAACAATTTCAACAATTATTAATAGAACGTATATTGAAAAAGGAAATTTAGAGGGACAAGAAAGAAATTATACGCAATTAACGTTACAACTAGGAGCTGTTAGAGAACAAGTCTTAAAAGAAAACACTGGCTCTGACAAAGGAAAGTTGGTACCAACAGATATAGGAACAATAGTAACGGACTTCTTGGTTAAGAACTTTGGAAATATACTCGATTATAATTTTACGGCTAAAGTTGAACAAGATTTTGATGAGATTGCCGAAGGAAATGTGAATTGGGAAAAGATGATGCAAGATTTCTACAATAAATTTCATCCTAATGTTGTAGAAGTTGAGGCAAACGCTGAAAGGGAAAGTGGCGAAAGAATTTTAGGTATAGACCCGAAATCTGGCAAACCAATCAGTGTTCGTTTAGGAAAATTTGGTCCCATGGCTCAAATTGGAGAGGCGGATGATGAAGAAAAGAAATTTGCAAGTTTGATGTCAGATCAAAACATCGGCAATATTACGTTAGAGGATGCATTAAACTTATTTCTATTACCGAAGAGTCTTGGTGAATATAAGGGCGAACAAGTGGAAGTAAACAATGGTCGATTTGGACCGTATGTTCGATTTGGAAGCGCATTTATTTCGTTGGCAAAGGGAGAGAATCCGCTTGATATTACTATGGAGCGTGCTCAAGAGCTCATTAATGAAAAAGTTAAGGCGGATGCACCGATTGCGATGTATAAAAGTCATGCTGTTCAAAAAGGGGTGGGTCGTTTTGGTCCATTCATCAAGTGGAACGGATTGTTTATTAATGTTAGCAAAAAGTACAATTTTGATACTTTGTCACAGTCAGATGTTGAGTCCTTAATTGAGGAAAAATTGCAAAAAGATATAGACAAAGTTATTCATTACTGGGAGGCAGAAGGAATAACTATTGAAAAAGCACGATGGGGGAGGTCTGTAATAACAAAAGGGAAGTTGAAAATTGAGTTGAGCAAAGATGTTGATGCTACAAAGCTCACGCTTGCACAAGTGCAGGAGTTAATTGAAAAGAAATCGCCTGCCAAGAAAATTGCTGCTAAAAAAAGTTCTGTAAAAAAAGTAGGTACTGTTAAAAAGAAATAAATAATGGAGTTTAATTTTTTGGAGCCTATCGACATCGAGATTCAGTCTTTCTTAGAGCAATTGTCTACCCAGCAATTAGGGAGTAAAGTTGTTTTTCACAATTCTGAAGATCTGCCAGATTTAAGCAAGATTCGCGTGGCCATTGTTGGGGTTTTAGAATCAAAACAAGACGGAACAGTCACTACTCTGAATAATATTAGGAAAGATTTATACGCATTATATCCGGGAAATTGGGAAACATCAATTGCTGATTTAGGCAATATATTGCCAGGGCATTCTCAAAAAGATACTTATTTTGCTGTTCAGACAGTCGCTTCGGCATTAATAAAGAGAAAAATAATTCCGGTAATAATTGGTGGTTCACAAGATTTGACTTATGCGCTATACAGAGCTTATGATGATTTGGAACAGATGGTTAATTTGGTAGCAATTGACAGCAAGTTTGATTTTGGAAAAGAAACCGATACGATTTCGGCGTCTTCGTACTTAACCAAAATAATTTTAGATGAACCCAACAATCTCTTTAACTTTTGTAATATTGGTTATCAAACCTATTATAATTCGCAAGAAGAAATTGATTTAGTAGAAAAATTATTTTTTGACGGTTACCGATTGGGAGACGTTTGTAGTAATATTTCTATTGCGGAGCCTGTTTTTAGAGATGCTGATGTGGTTAGTCTCGATTTAACTTCAATTAAGACTTCTGATTCAGGAAATTTTAGTACTTTTATACCAAATGGATTTTCCGGGAAGGAAATTTGCTCCCTAGCTAGGTATGCTGGCTTAAGTGATAAAGTTTCACTGTTTGGAATATTCAATCATAGTGATACTATTCAAGAGTCAAAATTAATCACCCAGATAATTTGGTATTTTATTGAAGGTTTTCATTATCGGTCAAATGAATATCCTTTTGGAAGTAAAGACAATTATTTAAAATACATTATTCCTCTAGATGATCAAGAGTTAGTTTTCTTCAAAAGCCATAAAACAGATAGATGGTGGATTGAAATTCCATTTTTACCAACTGCAAATACTAAACTTAAGAAAAATACGTTGTTACCATGTTCACATGAGGAATATCTTGCCGCTTGCAATCATGAGATTCCAGAACGATGGTGGAAGGCGCAACGCAAAAATATAATTTAAGCTCATATAAGCGGTTAGTAAGGAAAGATTTTTCTTATAAATATTTCAAAAAAATTCATTTTGTCGATGTTTTTTGCTTTTTATCGATAAAAAGTTTTTTTAGTTGTTTTTAAAATTCTAAATTTGGGATGGTAAATGAATAGATTCGTTTTTTCAATCTAAAATTTAATAATATTTAATTGCTTTTTTAAAAAATAATAAATAGGTTTACGCCCTTAAAATATTAACACATACATAACCCCAATATATATGAAGAAATTCATTTCATTTTCAGTAATATTAGCTATGTTGGTAGGCTGTGGAGGCTCGAGCGACAAAGGTGAATTGGTAGGAGTAAAAGGTAAGAAATGGCATCCTGAAAAGCCTTATGGAATGACTTTGGTTCCAGGTGGCTCATTCATTATGGGAAAATCGGACGATGATTTAGCAAATGTGCAAGATGCTCCAACAAAAACTGTTACAGTGAGGTCGTTTTACATGGATGAAACTGAAATTACTAATAGCGAGTATCGTGAGTTTGTAGAATGGGTCAAAGATTCGACAATCAGAGTACGATTAGCTATTTTAGCTGATGAAGTTGGTGGAGGGGGAACTGCAGGAGCCGCCAAAGGTGGAAAGGCAGGAAAAAACTCTGGTAGTATTGGTGATTTTGCATTTAATGATGCGGATCCGGCTAAAATGACTGCATACGACAAGTATATGTATGAAAATTACTATAGTGTAGGAACGGATGATGATCCTTATGCAGGACGAAAATTAAATAGAAAAGTGAAACTTATAAAAGACACTTCGAAATATCCCGATGAATATTATACTGAAGTGATGGATACTATGTATCTGCCGGTCGCAGAGTCTTTTAATGGTCTTAGAACAGTAGATGTAAATAAATTGAAATTCCGTTATTCTTACATGGATATTCAGGCAGCCGCTAAAGCTAAGACGGGGAAGAGAAAGGATTTTATTAAAACCGAACAAACAAAGGTTTATCCGGATACAACTGTTTGGATTAAAGATTTTGCGTACTCTTACAACGAACCAATGCACAATGATTATTTATGGCACCAAGCTTATTCTGAATATCCGGTTGTTGGGGTAAATTGGAAACAAGCTAAAGCGTTTTGCGCATGGAGAACACTAAAGAAAAATACTTATATCAAATCTAAGAAGAAAGGTAGAGATTTGACTAATTCATTTAGATTGCCTACAGAGGCAGAATGGGAGTACTCTGCTAGAGGTGGTCTTCAATCAGGTGCTTATCCATGGGGTGGGCCATATACGAAGAATGATCGAGGTTGTTTTTTAGCTAATTTCAAGCCTAATCGTGGAGACTATGCCGCTGATCAATCCCTCTATACTGTGGAAGCAAAATCATTTGAGCCAAATGGTTATAACTTATATAATATGGCTGGAAATGTTGCGGAGTGGACAGATTCTTCTTATGACGCAGGGGCTTATGAATATGTTTCTTCGATGAATCCAAATGTTCCAGATTCGAAAAATATGCGTAAAGTCGTTCGTGGTGGTTCTTGGAAAGATGTAGCGTATTTTCTTCAGGTTAGTACTCGCGATTTTGAGTATGCTGATACAGCTAGAAGTTATATTGGTTTTAGAACTGTTCAGGATTATATGGGAACGGTAACGACTGGTAAAGCACCTAAAAGATAAATAATTAACCAACTAAATATACAATAACTTAACTAAAATTTTTATTATGGCAATTTTAAGCAAAAAAGCAATGAATTTCGCTTACGGTATGGGAGCGGCAATTGTAATCATCGGAGCACTATTCAAAATTACTCACATAGAGTTTGGCTTTATTACAGGTAACTTGATGTTAACAATTGGTCTTGTAACAGAAGCACTTATTTTTGGATTATCAGCTTTTGAACCTGTAGATGACGAATTGGATTGGACATTAGTTTATCCAGAGCTTGCCAATGGTGAGGCTAGAAAAAAGGAAGCTAAGAAAGAAGATCCAAAAGATGCGCAAGGAATGTTGTCTCAAAAGTTAGATGCTATGCTTAAAGAAGCTAAAGTAGATGGTGAATTGATGGCTAGTTTAGGTAATAGTATCAAAAATTTTGAATCTGCTGCTAAGGGAATTGCTCCTGCTGTTGATGGCATTGCTGCTACAAAAAAATACAGTGAAGAGTTGACATTGGCTGCTGCACAAATGGAATCATTGAATAGTTTATACAAAATTCAATTAGATAGCGCTTCTAGAAATGCTCAAATAAATAATGAAGTTGCAGAAAATAATCTAAAATTAAAAGATCAAATGCAGTCATTAACTTCAAACTTGTCTTCATTGAACAATGTTTATGGAGGAATGCTTTCTGCAATGAGTAATAAAGGGAATTAGTATCTCACTACATTTTTAATATAAACAAAACAAACTTAATTAGAAAAAAATGGCAGGAGGAAAATTAACCCCTAGACAGAAGATGATTAACCTGATGTATTTGGTTTTCATCGCGATGTTAGCATTAAATATGTCCAAAGAAGTGTTATCTGCATTTGGAATTTTGAATAATAAAATTGAAGGATCGAATGCGATTACCGATAATCGTAACTCAAGCTCATTTCAACAATTAGCGCAAAAAGCTTCTGAACAACCTGGTATTTACGGTGATAAGAAAGCTAAAGCTGAGAAGGTTAGAGCAGCAGCCAAGGAGTTTAGTGACTTTATTGAAGAAATTAAGACTACAATTACGAAAGGATTTCCCAAAGATAAGGAAGGAAATTATCCTTGTGAACAAATGGATAAGAGTGATGCGGTTGATAATATGTTTTATATAGGAGACAAAGAATCCCCTAAAGCTAAGGAGTTTATGGCAAAGATTCAAGGTTTTCCAGGTCGAATTAAAGCAATTTGTGGTAGTTCTGTTGCCGATGTTGAAATGAAAAAAATCGAAAAGAGATTTGCGACTGAGGCGGTTTATTCTGAAAAAGCGGAAGCTAAATTACCATGGCTAGATTATAATTATCATCATTTTCCATTGATTGCATCAGTTACAAAGTTGACGCAATTACAAGCTGATATTAAAACTACCGAAAGTGATGTAATGACTGGAATGTTCCAATCGGATCTTGTGGCTGCTGCGTCTTTAACGAAATATCAACCAATTGTTGTTCCAGAAAAAACAGCGTTCTTTCAAGGTGAAGCTGTAAAGGGGAAAATTATTTTAGGGAAATTTGATCCGGATTTGGTTGCAAAATCAGTAATTGTAAATGGACAATCTGTTAAAGCTACGGCTGGACAAGCTGATTTCTCTTTTGGAGCAGGAGCTGTTGGTGAGCATGATATTACAGGTACTTTTAATTTTGATGAGAATGGTAAAGTAGTTAGCTTACCAATTAAAGGGAATTACGTAGTTGTTCCAAGACCGAACTCTGCGACAATTTCTGCAGATAAAATGAATGTTGTTTATCGTGGTGTTGTAAACCCTATGACAATTTCATTTGCGGGTGTTTCTGATAATAATGTATCTGCGAATGCGCCCGGGATGACTAAAACTAGCAAGCCTGGTAAATATGAAATTCGTCCAGGTCAAGGAACTGAACTGACAATTAGTGTTACTGCTAAATTACCTGATGGTAAGCCTGTTTCAGACAAGAAAACTTTTAGAATTAAAGGAATTCCTGGTCCAACTGGAACGATTAGAGGTGAAATGGGTGTTGTTAAAGGCCCTAAATCTAGTTTGCAAGTATCAACTGTTGGTGCTAAATTGGTTGACTTCGATTTTGAAGTAGGCTTAGATGTAGTTGGATTTAATCTTAAGGTAGCTGGTCAGCCGACTGTGGTAGTTCAAGGAAACAAAATGACTCCGCAATGTGTTGCAGTACTGTCAAAAGCTGGAAGAGGTGATCAAGTAACTATTTCCGAAATTAAAACGAAGTTATCAGGTGCTGGTAGTTATATGTTACCTAGAACTGCTCCTGTTATTTTTGAAATACAATAGTAATTTAAGTGCGACTCTAACGTTACTTACTTAAACACTAATAATATTATAAAGATGAAGTATAAAATTTTTTTAATCGTTGTGGCATTTGCTCTTGGTGGTTTCTGTACTAATGCGCAGTCGAATTTGCTTAATGCAAAAGTTCCTTCTGAAATTGGGAAGAAAACTGCTGCTCAATTAATTTCTGATAATGATAAACCATTAGCCTATGGTTATGTTCACGACAGAGATGTATTGATGGGAAAGACAACTTGGGAGACGATCGATTTAGATGAAAGAATAAACTTCCCTTTATACTATCCAATCGATACTGCTAATATTGGTAAAGATAGAAGGTCATTGTATGATGTCTTGACAAAAGCGATGAAAGATGGTAAGTTAACGGAGGTATATACCGATAGTTATTTTAATACCAAAAAGACATTGAAGGATATTGAGGCATCATTGACTAGAATCGACACAACAGATCCTGGTAGAGAGCAGTTTAATGCCGGTATTCCAATTGATCCTCAATATATTGTTCGTACAGATTTAGCTGCAATTGACGTGGCTGATTATAAAATTAAAGGGTATTGGTATTTTGATAAAAGACAAAGTGAATTGAAGTATCGATTACTTGGCTTATGTCCGATTGTACCAGACGTGTATACTGTAGGTAAAGAAGAACAAGATTATATTGAGATTTTCTGGATTTATTTTCCAGCGGCCAGAGAAGTTCTTCACGAAGCAAAGGCTTTTAATGATAGAAATTCAGCTATGCCAATAACGTTTGATCACCTTTTGAATTCACGACGATTTAATGGCGTGATTTACAAAGAGGAGAATGTCTATGGCGATAGAGAAATTGCTGAATATTTAAAAGAAAATTCACAAATGCAATTATTAGAGTCGGAGCGCGTTAAAGATAAAATTCGAGATTTTGAGCAAGATATGTGGAATTATTAATTTAATTTCCTATGTAATACCAGACTCCTGTCATTTTGATGGGAGTTTTTTTATTTTTACGATATGATAGACTACTTAATTATTGGCGCTGGATTGGCGGGAGTTTCCTTTGCTGAGACAGCATTTCTCAACAACAAGAGTTTTTACGTAATCGACAATAATATTAATTCTTCTTCAATGGTAGCTGCGGGTTTGTACAATCCCGTTGTATTAAAAAGGTTTACTGCGGTTTGGGAAGCGGAAAATCAACTTGTGCTTCTCGATGAGTTTTATCGGACAATGGAAGCAAAGTTGCAACAGCAATTGAATCATAAGACACCACTTTTACGAAAATTTTTTTCGATTGAAGAACAAAACAATTGGTTCTTAGCAAGTGATAAATTAGGATTAGCACCTTTCTTGTCAACGGAGTTGCAAACAAAAAAAATTTCTGGAATTGATTCTCCTTTTGACTTTGGTGAAGTTAAATCAACAGGATACATTGACGTTGCTTTGCTTTTGAAATTATATCGTACTTTTTTAATCGACGCAGGCTTGTATGCCGTGCATGCTTTTGATCATAGTGCGCTGCTATTTCAAGAAAATCAAATTCAGTATAGAGAAATCGTAGCAAAGCACATCGTATTCGCAGAAGGCTTTGGAATGCATCAGAATCCTTTTTTTAATGATTTGCCACTAGATGGTGTGAAAGGGGAATTATTGATCATTAAAGCGCCTTATTTAGATTTAGATGTAATTGTCAATACTAGCATTTTTATTCTTCCAATAGGAAACCAGTTGTTTAAAGTGGGCGCTACCTATAACTGGACTGATAAAACAGATACACCTACCGAAGAGGGCCGACAAGAGCTACTTGACAGAATTAAAGAAGTACTAACCTGTGATTTTGAGATCGTCTCTCATTTTGCTGGTGTTAGGCCAACAGTAAAAGACCGTAAACCATTAGTAGGAACCCATTCTGAATTTAATAATGTTCATATCTTAAACGGTTTGGGAACCCGTGGCGTTATGCTTGGACCATCAATGGCAAAAGCACTATTTGAATCCATTGAAAACGGCACTACTTTGCCTCCTGAAATCAACATAAATAGGTTTAGAAAAAAGTAGCTATTTAATTGACTTCGCGTCGTAAGAGATAAACATATTAATGTAAATGTTTCTAGCCCATCTTAAAACTAAAGGGTACAGAACAATTATCGAACCGACAATCAATCCGAAAGAGATCTTCAAATTAAGCTTAAAAAACACGTGGGATATAATGAAAGCAGCAATTCCAATCGCCACATTCAATGCATAACTCACATACATTGCCCCGTAAAAAAAGGAAGGCTCGAGTTGGTATCTTAATCCACAATGGCTGCAAGTTTCATGCATTTTCAACACAGTCAACATATTGAATGGATTAGGATTCACGTACATGCTCTCATTCTGACATCTCGGACAAGTTCCTGTTAAAATACTATTTAGTTTGGATCCTTTTTTTAACATTTGCAAAAATTTTTTACAAAGGTATTCTTTTGTAGAAGTTTCTAATGTAACAATAGTCACAATTATATGCTAAACATACACAATCTCTCAGTTTCATTTGGTGGAACATACTTATTCGAAGAAGTAACTTTTAGAATGGGTGCCGGCGATAGAGTAGGTCTAGTCGGGAAAAATGGAGCTGGTAAATCAACTATGCTAAAAATACTAGCAAAAGATATGATTCCGGATTCAGGAAGTATTGCTACAGAGAAAGAGGTGAAGATTGGTTTTCTTCGTCAAGATATCGACTTTGAACAAGGTAGAACCGTTCTTGAAGAAGCATATCAAGCGTTCACCGAAATTAAAGAAGTCGAAAAACGATTGGCAGATATCAATCACCAATTAGTCACTAGAACAGATTACGAAAGCGCAGAATACTCCCAAATTATCGAAGACTTATCCGATTACACCCATCGATTTGAGTTACTGGGTGGTTACAATTACGTTGGCGATACCGAGAAAATTCTGATTGGATTAGGATTCAAAAGAGAAGTATTCAACAACCTCACCGAAACCTTTTCAGGTGGCTGGAGAATGCGAATTGAATTGGCTAAACTATTGTTGCAATCCAATGACATTTTGCTTTTGGACGAGCCCACCAATCACCTCGATATCGAAAGTATCATTTGGTTAGAAAGTTTCCTTCGCAATTATCCTGGCGTAGTGGTAATCGTCTCTCACGACAAGATGTTCCTTGATAATGTGACCAATAGAACCATAGAGATTTCACTAGGGAAAGCCTACGATTTCAACAAACCGTACTCGCAATATTTAGAACTACGCCACGAAATCCGTGAAAAACAATTGGCAACTCAAAAGAATCAGGCGAAGAAAATAGAAGAAACAGAGAAACTCATCGAAAAGTTCCGCGCCAAAGCTTCCAAAGCATCGATGGCTCAATCTCTTATTAAAAAACTCGATAAAGTAGAACGAATCGAAGTGGATGAAGACGACAATTCTGTCATGAATATCTCCTTTCCAGTTTCTAAAGTACCTGGAAAAGTGGTGATCGAAGCGGAACACGTGACCAAAAAATATGGAGACAAAACCATTCTGAAAGACATCGAATTGCTAGTAGAACGCGGTAGTAAAATCGCTTTTGTAGGCCAAAATGGTCAAGGAAAATCTACGTTCATCAAAGCCATTGTGCACGAATTCGAATTCGATGGTTCTATCAAACTCGGTCACAACGTGCAAGTGGGTTATTTTGCCCAAAATCAAGCGGAATATCTCGACGGTGAAATCACCTTACTTCAAACTATGGAAGACGCCGCAACCGATACCAATCGCTCCAAAGTGCGCGATATGCTAGGTTCATTTCTTTTCCGAGGCGACGATGTAGAGAAAAAAGTAAAAGTGCTTTCCGGTGGCGAACGAAATCGACTAGCACTCTGCAAATTGTTGTTGCAGCCAATAAACGTGTTGCTGATGGATGAGCCAACGAATCACCTCGACATCAAATCGAAAAATGTCCTCAAAGCGGCATTGCAAAAATTCGAAGGAACACTGCTTCTAGTTTCTCACGACCGTGACTTCTTGCAAGGTATGTCGAACATCGTTTACGAATTTAAAGACCAAAAAATCAAAGAATATCTTGGCGACATCAATTATTTCCTAGAACAACGCAATCTCGAAAACATGCGGGAAGTAGAGAAAAAAGACGTGGTCAAAAAGGAAGTTGCAGCCAACAACACCAAAGTTTCCTACGAAGATCAGAAGAAAAATAAGACGCTTCAAAACAAACTGAGCAAGGTAGAAAGCAATATCAAACAACTCGAAATCGATATTCAAAACGACGACAAAGCTTTGGCATCCAACTATGACAAACACATCGAAGACGCTTCGTTCTTTATGGCCTACAACAAGAAAAAGGCGGAGTTGGACAAATTGTTAGAAGAATGGGAGCAAGTGCAATTAGAAATCGATAACGCTTAATTTTCGGAGCTGATTCCCGCTGTTCGTTGCAATCTTTTGTGAGATTGCATCGTGCCTCGCAATAACTCACAAAAGGATTTTCACTGCCATCGGGGCTAGGGTGGTTGATTGTATTTCGACGTTTAGTTGTAGGTTAGCTATTCTTAAATGGATTCCGTTCTTGCCAGTTCATTTCCGGTTCTAAATACGGAAAAATCTTAGGCATATTAGCATTGATAAATCCATTTCGGTGTTCCATCAACCCATACATTTTAATGGGTTTGGCACCCACGGAACTTTTAATTTCTAAGGCTGTCCTACCAAAAACAATCGACTTAAATTGCTTCTCTACCGCATATCCAATCATATCGTAGAGCATATTGAGATAAAGCATTTTTTCTTTTTGAACCATTTCATTATAACCCAGAAAATAGGTGTCTAAGGTCGCGCCATTTTTAATTAAAGTATTGAAGCCGATGAGTTTTTCGTTTTCAAAATAGCCATAGAAAAGAAAACTGTCTTTCAACTTTTCTTTAAAAATACGGAAATGGTTTTTGGTCAGGAAAAAAGTGTTGAAGGGCGCATTCTTGGCAACATGAAAATATAGATCGTAAATGACATCTTCAAAGGCAATAATATCTTCCAATGTCATCTTCCTTTTTTCTAGTCCCACTATTTTTTTTCGCGCTCGTTTGTATTGATCGCGGTATTTTTTGTTCAAAGCATCAACATAGTCTTGCTCCGAACTCCACTGCTCTGGAATTGAAAAAAGCATGTTGGGTTGGGTAGTAAACACATAGTGTTTCTTGTATTCGGGAAGCGCAAAACACTTTATTTCTGTTTCGCTGAAGTCTTTAAACGAAATCAAATGAATTTTTTTTCCTTGAGAATCTAAAAGTACTTGTAACGATTTGGCAGCTTTTGAGATTGTTTTTAATGCTGTTTTGATTGGAAGGTCTTTCGAAAAAGCATAAGCGTTCTGACCCGTAAGCATATTGTTGCCAACAAACAACACGTTAGAGGAAAACCTTTTGAATATGAAGTTTCGAATGCTGGTTTTTATACATTGATCACGATCACCAAAAGAGGCTAATTGCATCAAATCTATAAATTGAGATAATGCTATTCCAGCTAAGCGCTCGTTTTCAAAAAGTGCAATATAATAGCAAGACATATTTTCTGGAGCGGAAGATTCCAAGACTGATAAATATGCTTTTGAAAGAAAAATATTGTCTACGGACAAACAATCCCAGTCTTCGGGTAATTGCGATGTTGCGCTATAGATTTGAAAAGAGTACAAAGTGTCCAATAAGTTTTCCTCTTGCAGTAATGTGGCGTAATTTAGCGAAAGTACAAGTATCACATCTAAATTTAACCTAACTTTATAATAAAAAAGTAATGAGTATAATGAACGAAAGCGCCATCCAAAAAGGACTAACGTCGTTGACTAACTGGTTTTATGTCGACAACCGCATTGAAAAGGATTTTACTTTCAAGAATTTTGTTGAAGCCTTGGCCTTTATTAATAAAGTTGGAGCGCTTGCTGAAAGAATGAATCATCATCCAGAGATTGCCAATGAGTATAATAAAGTAAAACTTCGTTTAATGACACACGATGCAAAGGGTATTACTCAAAAAGACTTTGATTTGGCTCTTGCTATTGATTTGATTTCATAAAAAAATCGCGTCCTGTGTAAAGACGCGATTCAAATTTATTTGTAATCTAAATTATACCCAAGCGCAAATGATACCGCCCATAATCATGCAGCACACAATCCAAAAACCGCCGGTAACTAAAGTATATTTAAAACTTCTTCTTTCATACAACGCATTGGTACCGATGAGTGGTAACGCTAGAAATAAGCCTGTCATGAAGCCATGCAAAGCCCCATGCTTAAATGAGCGGAACGCATTACCGTAATCTGCAATAAACTCCGCGTAAGATGGTTTTGCGATTGTTGGATCTCCTCCAACCATCCCTAAGGCACCAAATTGATGGATGACAAGCATTTGTAAAATAAAACTAATCAAGAAAGCGTACAAAAATGAAATCAAGAGTGTTTTAAACATGTTCCCTCCTTTGATTTTTTCTTCAGTCATTCCTGATTCTTTCATCCAAATAGTCCCGAAAACTTTAGGATTGTACCAAATAAATCCGACCACTAGAGTCGAAAGTGCTGCAACTAATAATGCTAAAAAATTAATTTCCATTATGATTTGTTTAATTGGTTAGGTAGTCAAATGTACTTATTTTTTTAAACGAATCTTACAAATTTTAGCTTTTTTGTCATGATGTAGTTCATCGATATTGCATAAATCAACATTAATTATTGTAAGAAAAATATAGTAAAAAAAATGAAAAAGATGCATTTCATCGATTTTATTTGCTCATTATCGATAACAGCCATAAGTTTACACCATCAATAAACGTAAAAACATTCATTATGAAAACGATTACTACCTTATTCTTGTCTTTTGTTGCGACAGCATCGATGATGGCAAATATCTCTACTTTAGAAAAAGAGGCATTAGTAAAATTGTATAAGGCGACTAATGGAAGTCAATGGACGAACAAATGGGATTTGAAAGCGTCAGAAACCACTTGGTATGGCGTGAAAATTCAAAATGATCAAGTAATTGCTTTGAATCTTTCCAATAACCATTTGGTTGGACAATTGCCAAACGAAATAGGTAATCTCGTATACTTACAACAATTGAATTTATTCAAAAATGATATATCAGGTTTGATTCCTCATACTATTGGAAATTTGAAACAAATGAAAAATTTGAACCTAGCGTTCAACAAATTGTCCGGCAAAATTCCTGCATCTCTTGGTCAAGCAACGGCATTAATTTCGGTTGAAATTTTTATGAACCAACTTTCTGGTGAACTTCCTAATGAACTAGGAAACTTGAAAAATCTAAAAACCTTATCCTTATTCAACAATGAATTGACAGGTAACATTCCAGCTACAATCTATGACATGAAGTCGTTGAAAGTACTTTTGTTAAACAGTAATAAGTTGACAGGAAGATTAGGAAGAGAAGTAGCAAACATGTCATCTTTAGAGAACTTAAGTTTATTCGAAAACAACATGGAAGGTCAAGTGCCATTCGATTTAGAAAAATTGAACAATCTTAAAGAAATGAATATCTCGTACAATATGTTTAGTGGATTGGTTTCTAAAAACCTAGCGAAACTGGATACACTGAATATGACCATGATCAACGAAAAAGGATTGGCGGTTAATTTACCAGTGGTAGATAAGAACTCAGCATATGCTAACGAAGATTAAAAAATAAAGTCAAAACAAACTCAACACATAGTTATTTCTAAAACTCCAAATCATGAGAAAAATTACACTACTCATCCTGACAATTCTCTTGTCAACGCCAATCTTGGCAAGTGTTTCCTTGCCTGAGAAAGATGCGCTAATTAAACTATACATCGCTACAAATGGTAGCCAATGGAAAAACAAATGGAATCTTGACGAACCAGTTTCAAAATGGTTTGGCGTAAAAGTAAGCGAAGACAAAGTAATTTCATTAGATCTTTCCAACAACAATTTGGTTGGCGAATTGCCAAAAGAACTGGGAAATCTTGTTTACCTACAAAAACTAAAATTGACAAGAAATGCAATTTCTGGATCAATTCCTGAAACTATCGGAAACATGAAAATGCTAAAGATATTGAACATTTCTTTCAATAAATTGACTGGAAATATTCCGACGTCAATTGGAGATGTAAGCGAATTGATTCTGCTGGAGCTATACATGAACAAGTTATCTGGACAATTGCCAAGTGATCTTGGAAAGTTAACGAAGTTGAAAAAGCTGTCAGTCTATAATAATGAATTACAAGGAAGTATTCCTCTCGCGTTATATCAAATGAAATCGTTAAAGATTTTGCTTCTAAACAGCAATAAATTTACAGGCAAACTTGAAAGCGAAATCGCCAACTTAACGCAATTAGAAGTTTTTAGTTTATTTGATAACAATATGGAAGGACAAATTCCTTGGAATCTAGAAAAGCTAAACAAATTGAAAGAAATGAACATTTCGTATAATATGTTTAACGGGCCAGTATCGAAAAATTTATCCAAATTAGATTCGCTTAACATGACAATGCTAAACCAAGAAGGATTGGCCGTCAATTTGAAAGTGGTTGACAAAAACACCGCGCTTACCAACGAAGAATAAAGAAGTTTTTTTTATAGTTAATAATTGTTTTGTAATTAAATTAATGGGTTAAAAACCACCAATGGGAATTGGTGGTTTTTTGTTTTTATAATTTACTTTTTTTAGACTTTTATAATTTTAATTATTTTCACATCGGTTCCAGAAGTTGCTTTAACAATATAACTTCCGGAAGGTAACGAAGTTAAATTAAGTTGACTTGAAGTATTGTTTGGATTGTTGCGAAGTACTATTTGCCCTAAAGTATTGATAATAGATACAGATTCAATAATATTTGTATTGGAAATATTTAAAATGTCTTTAACAGGATTTGGATAAATTTTAAAGTTGGTTAAAGAAAAACCTGTCGTTGCTAATCCGTCATCTACAATTAATTTATAATCTTCTACTTGACCAAACGAGCTGTCAATAGAACAGGCATTGTTAGTATAATGATCGTAGTTCTTAATGACTCTTAAAGTTGTAGTTCCCAATATTGCGTCTGTGGGAACTGTCAATGTTCCTGAGGTTTGAATACCATCTACTCCTGTTGAATTGGTAATACTTCCCATGTCATAAGCTTCAATAGCACTATCAAAAGTACCGTCTTGATTCCAATCGACAAAAACTCTAAAATAATCTGTATAATCACCACCAGTGTATCCTTCTAAAATACCAGTATAACTTGTGCCTACAGAAACGTTG
>CANHEA010000058.1 GCA_947459635.1 Flavobacteriaceae bacterium
TCGCCTGTTTTGAATTGCTTCAAAAAATCATCTGATAATAAATCTTCTTTTTTCATAAGACTGTGTAAAATTTAAAATTAAACAAAAAAATAATGGGGTTTTAAAACCCCATTATTTTTCTACTTACACAGTTTATGGTTTAGTACTCTTTTATTATAAATTTGATTGGATGCTTTTCGATAATAATTCGAATTCCTCAGGAGTCATTTTTACTTTATTTTGAAAACGCATTTCGTCCATTTCATTTAGCGGAATCAAATGCACATGAGCGTGCGCCACTTCTAAGCCAATCACAGCCATTCCGATTCTTTTGCATGGAATTGTTTTCTCTAACGCAATAGCAACTTTTTTCGAAAAAAGCATTAAGGCCATGTATTGCGAATCCTCAATATCAAAAATCTTATTGGTTTCTTTTTTGGGGATACACAAAGTGTGTCCTTTGGCATTTGGATTAACATCCAAGAAAGCTAAAAAGTGCTCGTCTTCAGCCACTTTATAACACGGAATTTCTCCATTTACAATCTTTGTGAAAATAGTAGCCATCGCAATTAATCTCTAGAAATTTCTATAACTTCGAATTTCAAAACACCATTGGGAACCGTAATTTCAGCGACATCACCGACTGATTTTCCAAGCAATCCTTTTCCAATTGGAGAAGTAACAGAAATTTTCCCTGACTTCAAATCCGCTTCGCTTTCTGCAACTAAAGTATACTTCATTTCCAAACCATTAGATTGGTTTTTAATCTTCACATTAGAAAGTACCAACGCCTTTGAAACGTCTAGTTGAGATTCATCAATCAGACGAGCATTCGAATGCACCTCTTCTAATTTCGAAATTCGCATTTCAAGTAACCCTTGCGCTTCTTTCGCAGCGTCGTATTCTGCGTTTTCAGACAAATCTCCCTTATCTCTTGCATCAGCTATATCTTGTGAGGCTTTAGGTCTCGCCACACTTTTCAAATAATCTAACTCTTCTCTTAATTTTTTTAATCCTTCTGCTGTGTAATAGGATACTGCGCTCATAATTTCCGTCATTTATATAAATAGAAAAAATCCCATCTCGACGGGATTCCTTGTTGGCAAAGATAATATATTTCTTATTACTTAATAATTATATGTTAACCAATACAAAGCCAAATTTAAATAATTTATATTTGTTTCCACCATTAATTCATCCTTTTTTACACATGAAGAAGTTACTTATTGCAATTGTTTTGCTGGCTTTATTAGTTAGCTGTGAAAAAGACTCCAACAGAAGAACTGACAATCCTTACTTGCCAAATTACGGATTCTCCGCCGTCCTTAATTTGAATTTACCAAGCTATAGTGGACTTCTTACTCCTGTAAATCCTATTGCAATAACGGTTGAAGGCGACATATACCTACTCATCATGAAAGTTTCTGACGGTCAATTCTACGCTTGGAACGGCAACTGTCCTAATCAATCGCCAACTACTTGCTCTAGACTTTCTATTTCTGGGTTGAATGGAAAGTGCAATTGCGACGATGGATTTCTATACAGTTTATTCACTGGAACTGCACAAAACGCCTCTTATCCGATGATTAATTATCGTGTAGAGTCCTTAGGAAACAATACAATTCGCGTTTACAATTAGAATACTAAGGTAATTCCAGTCAAGAAATTAATTCCAGCTTGCGGATAATAATAAACCGCACCGCCACCATAATCAGCACCATTTGAAATATACTCTTTGTCAAATATGTTATTGACTAAACCGCTGAAAAGAATCGATTTGAAAAGTCGCTTTGGAACAAATTCAACCGAAATATTAAGATCATGCGTTGCATAACTTCCAAGTTTGGCCTCCGCTGCTTCAGCATTATTCAAATATTGCTCGCCTACGTATTTTTGAAGCCAACTTACAGCTATCCTTTTCGTGGGTTGAAATCGCAACATATTGCTCGAAATTACAGTGGGAGAAAAGGCAATTTGAAAATCTCCAGCGCCATTTTCTCCAGCGATTGTGTTTTTACTTAGCGTCACATTTCCCTGATAACTCAGCCTCTTAACGATTTGAACGCCTAATTCCATTTCGCAACCCAATCGATAACTTTTGCCAGCATTGGCACGAATGGGATTCCCAACATCATCTAATTCTCCCGTGAGAACCAATTGATTTTTGTAATTCATAAAATAGATGTTGGTATTCCATCTAATTTTTTGTCTTTCATGACGCCAACCCAGTTCATAATCATCCAAGCTTTCTGAATTTGGAGTTCCGTTTTCGTAATCCGTTCTATTGGGTTCGCGATTGGCCTTCGCATAGGAAAAATAGAAAGCATTAGGCTTGTTTAGTGTGAAAGTGACGCCGGCTTTTGGATTTAGGAATGCAAACACATCGTCTACAAAATTGGGTTGCACGCCATCAGCAATATAGTTTACACTTCGATATTGGATGTCTGCAAATAAGTTCCATTTTTTATGCAATTGATAATTCACTTTTAGAAATACTGTCTCGTCAGTTTTAGTAGCCGCATTTTCATAGTACTTATTTCGCAACTCCGATGGTGTCGGAATTTTTGTCCAAATGACTTGTCCGAAATGATCTCCAAAATACTTATTCCAGCTTCCTCCAAGCAGCATCTCTGTCTTATCTTTTTTATACGCTAATGAGAAAGTTGTGCCGAAGAAATCATTATCAAGCCATTGTTGTCGTACCAAATCGGTAACTGCTGATTCTTGTGGAGCCGTTAAATTGTAGTCAGAAAAGGACTGGTCTTCAACATATTCCTCATAATAACCACTTCCTTTGGTATAGTGTAACGCGAGGTTACTTGACCAATTAGCGTCGATTTTTTCGTTCCAATGCAGTTGAAAATGATGTTGCTGATAATTATCTGTTTGATTATCATAGAATTGCGTATTCCCCAATTCATCCGTATATATTCCTGCGTAGTTAAAGGTCCTGTCAATAGCTAGTGTTTGTGCATCTAGGCCGTACCAAGACTGATACGTTTTTTCCTTTCCTC
Organism: Flavobacteriaceae bacterium; assembly: GCA_947459635.1. Taxonomy (GTDB): domain Bacteria; phylum Bacteroidota; class Bacteroidia; order Flavobacteriales; family Flavobacteriaceae; genus Flavobacterium. The sequence goes on from CANHEA010000058.1 coordinate 2,994, forward strand.
CAAAAATCAACCCTTTGATTAGGGTTGTTTTTCCTATGTAGGTACTTTGAATAAAGTATGATTTCAAATCAGATGATGCGCGATCAATATATCCCTGTGAATTAATGCTAGAAACTCGTCCAGCTATCTCAAAATTTTTGTTTAACAACCCTGAGCTAAACTTTATAGTGTGCTTGTGCGTATTAAAACTTCCATAGGAATTTGAAATTTCACCTGTACTTTCTTTTGAAAAATTATCAGTTACTAGATTCAGACTGGCTCCGAATGCTCCAGCCCCGTTGGTTGAAGTTCCGACACCACGTTGCAGTTGAACACTTTCCACGGAAGATCCAAAATCTGGCATATTCACCCAGAATGTCCCGTGGCTTTCTGAATCATTATACGGTATGCCATTGATGCTAATATTGACTCTAGTCGCATCGCTTCCTCGCACTCGAATTCCTGTGTAACCCACACCGTTTCCGGCATCCGAGGTCGTGACTACAGAAGGCAAGAAATTGAGTAATATTGGGATGTCTTGACCAAGATTTCGCGACGCAAGTTCAGACTTCCCGATATTGCTATAGCTCATAGGTGTCTTCGCGGTACTTCGAATGGCAGAAACCATAACCTCGCTTAAAGCATTTACTTTAGTGGAATCGCTAATTTGATTTTGAGAAAAAGCGGCAATAGATAAAAAAAGAGATGCAACAATTAAGTTTTGTCTCGTTGTGCATGTAGTTTTTAAAGTTTTCATTCGCAATAGATTACGAATAAAAGGGGGAATTATTCTTTTTTAAATTAAATTGATTCTTCGTGACTTTCTGTAATGAAATTACCCGCTGCGCCTGCTTGTTTCTTCGCTAAAACACCTTATGGATTATTTTTTACTCTTGGTCTTCCCTTAACAGCATTACCTGTTCAGGTTCGTTGGGTATGATCTCAGCTCGTTATTTAGAGCACCCCTTTGAGACGAGGCAAATGTAAATCATTAAATTGAAGTTGCAAACTCAAGATGAAAAAACTTTTCCTTTAGAACTCCGGGCGTTTTCTATTTTGTTTGATTTCGGAAGTATTTCGTTTGGCTTTGATTCTCTTTTCTATGACAGATCGTGGGATTTTGGTAGCCTTTCGTTGCTTTTGAATCTTTAGTGCTGTTTCAAGAATTTCAAAAAAACGTTTCGTAACCAATGCCTTATTTCTAAATTGACTTCGGTCTTGATCCCCACTTAAGTTCAATATAAAATCGGATGTCAATCGCGGCCCTAGTTTCGATTTCAGTTGATTCTTTTCGTCGAAAGACAACCCATTGGAGTTGGGAATGTCAAAAGTCAAAATTACTTTTGAAGACACCTTGTTTACATTTTGTCCGCCAGCGCCAGAACTACGAACTGCCTTAAAATTCAATTCTGATTTTATCTTTTCTAGATTCATTATTGGGGTTGGTGCGCGGGTTTTAGCAAGTCGTTTACCGTTTTGACTGGATTAAATGTGATCAATGGAACTTCAACAAAAATCGTAATCCAATTGGCCATTGAGCCATTCCATAGACCCGGAAGTTCATACGCCTTAATGTCTTTTCCATTCTTATTTTTATAAACGACAAAGCCACTTTGATGATCAACAAAATCCTCTAAATTAAACTTATTACCTTTAAAATCCTTAATGGAACAGACAATATCGACCGGGTTAAAATAAGTTGCTCCAGCAAATATGTTGGCTTGAGAAGGGTTCTGCATATCAATTTGGGAACTCTCAACAATTTGGAGTGAAATTCGACCTTTATTGTCGATGGTCCAAAATGGTCCTCCGCCTGGTTCGCCTTCATTTTTGACCATTCCACATACTCTGATTGGACGGTCGAGCAACATCTGAATTTGCTCGATTTTGTTTTCAAAAGTAAATTTGTTAAAATCCTCTAAAATGACGATGTTTAGTTCTTTTTGAAGGAAGTTCACTAAAACACCAATCTCATCTTCTTCAAGTGTTTTATTTTCAATTTGATGCAAGATTTCAAATACGCGTTTTTGCTTTTCAAGCAAATAACCCGCTAAGGCTTTTTTGTGTCGTGCAATCAAATCAATGTGGTTTTGAATAACATTATCGATATTCTTAATAAATATGATGTCGGCATCTATATTATTTAGATTTTTCAGCAAAGCGCCGTGCCCCGCAGGTCGAAAAACCAAACTGCCCGCTTCGTTTCTAAACGGTAAATTATCAAGTGTCACCGCGAGTGTGTCGGTAGAGGCGTTTTGAAATGAGAATTCAATATTAATCTTTGTATTGAATTTTTGCTCCACCTTTTTCACTTCATTTTCAATAATCTTATCGAACTGAGATTTATGAATTTCTGAAATCGTAAAATGCAAATTTGCCACGCCGTTTGATGAACTGTATAACGCCGCTTCATTCAAATGCTCCTCGATTGGTGTGGCGGTGTGCGTTGCATATTTGTGAAATGGCAAAATCGCTTTAGGCTTGTTGCTAAAATTAAAATACTCCGGTTCTAAGAGCAATTTGATGAAATAATAGTACTTTTTATCACTACTCCATGTTGCGTAATCTGTATGCAATTCCTTCAAGATTGTTTTGATGGTGTCAAAAAACGGAAACTTGTCTATTCCCGCCAGAAACAAAGATAAATTAGGAATGTTCCTCCTATTGATATAGCTATTAATCGTGTCGTTTTCTATATCAAACTCGTTCAAAAACTCATTTAAGAATTTAAACATTCGACTCGCTGCTCCCGAGGCTGGGACAAACTTCAAAAGCTTTAATTTTCCGATATTATTTTCAAAGTAATGAATACATTCTGAAAATTGATCTTCCGATAACTTGGTAATTCCATCATTAATTACAGCTGCTCTAACTACATTTATTTTTGAAATACCATTAGAAAATATCCCCAAATGTTCTTGAATCGTTTCTATTTGAATTCTCTTCTTATAAATCCCCACGAAGTCATGTGAGTCAAATCCCATTGCTTTTGACCTGACAAATTCCTCTATCACGGCAATCGCTTTGTTCAATCTAATTTCGGAATTTCCAGACAAGGTAATAAAAGGTTTATGATGGTCTACCAATTCCTTTCTGAAGACTTGGAAGGTTTCTTCTCTGCCTTCTGGTCGGTCACGAAGTGAATCAATTTCCCAAGGCACATCAATATCAGTGAGAAAAAACAAGTCGTAATTGTGTTCAAGCGCTGCATTTTCTATTTCAGGATCACAAAATTGATAGTATATTTCAGAAAACACTTTCGTCACCAACAAGCAAGTATCACAGAACAAATATTGATTGGCTGTCAGAAGCGCATCATTTTCTATTTTGGTCTGACCAATAGCAATAGGCAAAAGATCTTCAGGCTCACAAATTTGCCCTGTTTTCTCCATCTTTTCTTGCAAATATTCGCGCGCAAACTCAGGTGCCCAATTGGTTTGAAAATGTTCAGCTAGTTGCCGCGCTAATGTTGTTTTTCCAGTAGATTCTGGTCCAAATAGCGCTATTTTTATTACTTGCGAATGTTGTTGTCTAAGTTTTTCTTCCATTCTATATAAGCCAAAACAGCTAAAATTGTAAAAATTAAATATTGTAACGCTAACATCCCCAATCCTCTATAGGCATACAATGGCACTACAATGATGTCTCCGATAATCCAAAGTGTCCAGTTTTCAATTTTCTTGATCGCCATATACCACATGGCTGTGAAAAAAATTCCCGACGCTAAGATATCTACATAATTGTCTGACTTTATCTTGTAATCGCAAGCCTTATAGACTGCGAAAACTACAAAAATTGTAACAAAAAACAATACAATCCCAATTATTTTTTCTCGGAAATTTGTTCTCGAAATAACTCGGTCTTCTGTATGTCCCATTCGTCTCGACCATTGATACCATCCATAAATACTCATAATCGAGAAATAGCCATTTAAAATCATGTCGCCCAAATAGTTTGCGCGGTACAGCAAATAAGTTGTAATAATCGCGGCAAGCAATCCTGTTGGATACACCATAATGTTAACTTTCTTCGCCAACCACACGCTCCAAATGCCTAGTACAAAGGCTATAAACTCCAATAAAATTAATATAGTAGACGTGTTTTTGTACGGATCTAGGAAAAAGTTTATTATCTCCATTTTAATTGAAAAAATCAAGATTTTCTTCGAAGGCATTTCCAATAACCACTAAATCTGCACCTGCATTGTAAGCGTTTTGAATTTCATCAATTGTTTTTATTCCACCTCCAACAATAAGCGGAATGGCAATGTTTTTAGCGACCAATGAAATCATTTCGAGGGGAACAGGCAATTTTGCACCGCTTCCTGCTTCGAGATAAATCAGTTTCTTGCCCAACATCACACCCGCTTGTGCCGTTTGCATAACGTAATCATGATTATTTCTATTCAACGGTGTGGTTTTGCTAACTCTTGCCACTGCTGTTTCGCTCCCGCTTTCGATCAAAATATAGCCCGTTGGTATAATTTCTAAGTTGGTTGCTCTAAGTAATGGGACTGCATTTACCTGATGTTCTATGAGATAGTCGGCATTTCGTCCTGATATCAGAGATAGGAATAAGATGCCATCTGCAGTGGGGGCTATTTGCGAAGGATTGCCAGGAAATAGCAAAATCGGAAGTGCCGTTTGTTGCTTTATTAAATGAACTAATTCGTCTAACGAAGTTGCTTCGACGGTACTTCCTCCGAGAAAAATATGTGTTGCCGGCGAACTATTGATTTTACCAATAATGATTGCTACTTGTGACAATGCTACTTTATCGGGATCGATTAGGATTGCCAATAACTTTTGGTTACTTGCTTTTGCCTCTACTATTTCTTGGTATAACTTTTTCATCTTTGTTCGAAGGCGTAAACTAAGGTGAAATTTTCGACTTCTTCAAAAAATATGTTGTAATTTACTTCTAGTGAAGCAAACTTGAGTACTGCTGAAGCCACTTTGTTTCCTAGCGCAAAGGGATTTAAATGGATGTGGTCTTTGAAGCTTATACCGACTTCATTTCGGATTTTGAAAACTGCTTCTTTTGCGCCCCAAATGATGGTAAGTTGGCGGATATAGTCGTGCTGATTTTGCTCTTTCAAAAATTTAGATTCTTCGTCCGCAAATTTGTGCGCAATTGTGATGATTTTTTCTCTTTGCATTTCCAAATCGATTCCGCAGTTTTCGTCGCTTAATATGATGGCGGAAAAATCGTGCGAGTGTGAAATAGAAATATGTCGACCGTCATTCAAATGGGGCTTTCCGAATTGATCATAAAACAAATCAAAATCGGTATAACCTTTTTCTTGCAGTAATTTCCGCACACTTAAAAATCCTTTTTGATGTGCCACTGACTTCATTCCGCTTAGACGCGCCTTGCTACTTTCATTCAATTTTACTTCTGACAGCAATTGATTGAGCGTTTCGGAAATTTTCCAAACTAAAATTTCTGTATCGGAATCGTGAAGTATCTTTTTATAGAATGGCATGAATGAACTACTGATTTTTAGCCCCGATAGCAGTGGAAATCCTTTTTTGTTCAAAAAAAACGACCTCTCAACTGCGCTCGCCGTAACAAAAAAGATTGCAACGGATAGCGGGAATAGCTTCTAAAAAATATTATTTTATTGATTTTTAAAACTTTACGTAAATAAACAACTCATAATTTTTTAAAAATACTTTTGAAATAGTACTTTAATGCTTACTTTTGCGCAAAATTTTATCAATACAAATATACTATAAATGAGTACTACTACTATGCCTTACGTGGCTTTCAAAGTAAAAGACATTTCTCTTGCGGCTTGGGGAAGAAAAGAAATTGAATTGGCGGAAGCTGAAATGCCAGGATTGATGGCACTTCGTGCGGAATACAAAAACGAACAACCTTTGAAAGGTGCTCGTATTGCTGGATGTTTGCACATGACGATTCAAACTGCAGTTTTGATTGAAACTTTAATCGCTTTGGGCGCTGAAGTTACGTGGAGTTCATGTAACATCTTCTCTACTCAAGATCAAGCTGCTGCTGCGATTGCTGCTGCTGGAATTCAAGTTTATGCTTGGAAAGGTTTGAACGAAGTGGATTTTGACTGGTGTATCGAACAAACTTTGTTCTTTGGTGAAGACAGAAAACCTTTGAATATGATTTTGGATGATGGTGGTGATTTGACGAATATGGTATTTGACCGTTTCCCGGAATTGGTTGCTGGAATCAAAGGATTGTCTGAAGAAACTACAACAGGTGTTCACAGATTGTACGAAAGAATGAAAAATGGAACTTTAGTGATGCCAGCGATCAACGTGAATGACTCGGTGACTAAATCTAAATTTGACAACAAATACGGTTGTAAAGAATCAGCGGTAGATGCGGTTCGTCGTGCTACTGATATCATGTTGGCAGGAAAAAGAGTGGTTGTTTGCGGATACGGTGACGTGGGTAAAGGAACTGCTGCTTCTTTTAGAGGTGCTGGTTCTATCGTAACAGTTACAGAAATCGACCCAATTTGTGCGTTGCAAGCTGCGATGGACGGATTTGAAGTGAAAAAATTAAATACGGTTGTTGCCAATGCTGATATCATCATCACAACAACTGGAAACAAAGACATCGTTTTGGGAAGCCACTTCGAGCAAATGAAAGACAAAACTATCGTTTGTAATATTGGACACTTCGACAACGAAATTGATATGGCTTGGTTGAACAAAAACCACGGTGCGTCTAAAGTAGAAATCAAACCACAAGTAGATAAATATACCATTGCAGGAAAAGACATCTTGATCTTGGCTGAAGGTCGTTTGGTGAACTTAGGTTGTGCTACGGGACACCCAAGTTTTGTGATGAGTAACTCGTTTACGAACCAAACTTTGGCACAAATCGAATTGTGGAAAAACAGCGCTAACTACAACAACGAAGTGTATATGTTACCTAAACACTTAGATGAAAAAGTAGCTGCCTTGCATTTGGCTAAATTAGGGGTTGAATTGGAAACTTTGAGAGATGATCAAGCTGCTTATATTGGCGTTGATGTTAAAGGTCCATTTAAACCAGAATACTACAGATACTAAATGAGATTGTAAGATTTTAGGATCTTAAGATTATAAGAAACCCTTGCTGAACAGCGAGGGTTTTTTGTTTTTGAGTCCTGTGAATTTTTGAAAATCGAGTTCCTGTTACTGATTCGAAATATTCAGCATTTTTAGCACAACGTCAGAAGGAATTGCAAATCCAATTCCCGATATGTTTTTTCCGGAAGCTTTCAAAGTATTGATACCTATAATTTCTCCTTTGGCATTGAGCAATGGTCCGCCGCTGTTTCCCGAATTGACGCTTACGTCAGTTTGAATAAAATCAACGCCATTCATCTCACGATAACCACTCACGATTCCTCGAGTTACGGTTTGACCGAGGTTTTTTTCGAGCGGCGTTCCAATCGCGAATACCTCATCTCCAACCGATGTATTTCGACTGTTCATTAAAGACACTCCTTTTGAGGTCGGTAAATTCACTTTGATAATCGCCAAGTCATAGTCTCTATTGACTTTAATCACTTCTGCTTTCAGTTTTTTCTCGTTCTCGATTTTGACAAAGATTTCAGTTGCGTCTTCGACTACATGATAATTCGTTATGATATAACCATTGTCTGAAATGAAGACACCGCTACCGAATTTTTTAGTGCAATCGACCGTCACTACCGATTTTTTGACTTCATTAATCATTTGTGATGTATTCGCAAATTCGCGATGATCAGAAAGTTTAAGTTTGATTTCCTTGCCTTTCGATTTTTCGAGATACGTTTTCTGAAAATTTTCTATGTCGGAATATAACGTTTCGTTTTCGAGCAAATCTCTCTCCGCCAAAGCAATCATCTGGTGCAATAGCAATTCATAATTTTCATGATTGCGATAAAAGGAAGTGGTCGTAGTATAGGTTTTTAGAATGGTATTGGTATCCGACAAATCAACCACTTGCCAATCACAAGAAATCGTGCAGAAACCGACATAATCACGAAGTAAATCTCCACGAAGGCTAAAACTCATGCTTTTCACTATTGGTTTCAAAATTACCTTTGGCGCTTGAAGTGTTGACTCAGTATTCTTATAATCCTTTATCGAAAAAAACTCGGCATACAAATAAGAGTTGTCGAACGAATTGAGCATTTTCATTTCCATGTTTTCTGGATAACCCAAGAGTCTGAAAACATCTTTATCTTTAAGTCTCTTTCTATACCCGTTAACTCTTCCAAGTTCAACCTCTTCATCGATTTTAATAGACGGATTATCAACCCCAACTAAAATTGGCTTGTCAGTTTCGTTAAATTTTTTGAACAATCTAATAGCCGCACTTGGTTGCTTTTCGACAGAAGCTGCATCCATCTCAACAACACATTCTTTGCAATCTGTGACCGAGGCTGGAAAATACAGTTCATCTTTGGCCCTTTTTTTATAAAACGAAATTTCAACTGGTACATAATTGGGCTTTACAATCTTGATGGTCGTTTCTTCTGATTTTATCAAGGAGAGATTAAAAGGCGTTTCCCCAATTTTATTGTCTTTATTATCAAAAACTTCCGCCCCAGAAGGGTTGGTTCTAAGGATTCCTGGGTTATTTTGTGCTTCTAAGTGTAGCGGAATCGCCAATAACAAGATACCGATGACCGTAGCTTTGAAGATATTCTGATAAAATGCACTCATAGGATCGATTTCGTTTGGTTGACAAAAATAATTGTTTAGGTTTGTAAACCTAATAATCAGTCGAAAACATTTATGAAAACTAAAATTATTTTATTCTTTTCGCTTTTTATTTTTTCAATTTATGGGAATGCGCAGTTTTCTAGCCTTCCCTATGACAGTGAAGAATTCAGCAAATTTAAAGCTTCCAAAACTTTCGCAGTGCTTACCGGAGATCATAATTTTGATACTCAATTGATTGCTGCAATGTCCGAAAGCTGGAAGGTCACTCCATTTGAAACAATAAAGGGCTCTGATTTTGAAAAAATACTTGAAGATAAAGATGTAAGTGCTTCGTATTTATTTATGAGTAGCAAAGGAGGTCTAATCCTGATTAATGGTGGCGGAAAAACCTTGGGACAATGCCATGTCCTAACAGCTAGCGATGCTAGCCAAAGAACAAATGAACCTAATCCTACAGATTGTGCCTATCGATTACGAAACATGATTGAGTCGATGTTAAGATGTATGGACTTAATACAGCAAAATAATTTAAAAGGCAGGCCTTGGAATATTGACAAGTATCTCAGAAATATTTATAATTCAAACGCTGGTAAGATGCCAAGTCGTACCCTGTTATTTTGCGAAGACTCGTTAGGTGATTTGCTTACAAAAACTGACATTGCAGGAACCTATCCATACAAATACGAAATGTGTTCAAAGGAAAAAATAGCGCAAGTTATAGCGGAAAAAAGCACTGAATATTACTATTTTCAGCCCATTATCAATCAATTTAAGAATTTGTCGGTTGTTGACCCGTCCAATGGTGAGATTATATACTATTACGCTGTCCTCGATTTTGAATTACCCGCATCTCAGGCCTTAAAAGTTAAAAAAGGTAATATTGAGGATATGGCAAAACAAATCAAGGCTAAAAAGAAATAAATTTTCTAGGAGTTATTTCTGTCAAATGACAACTCAAATTGGGTTTGCAAGATTACTAACAATGTACTAATCCTTACTATTTTATGAAAACCAAAATCACCTGCATGTTTTTCGTTTTTTTTACCGTTTTTCTTTCACATGCGCAATTGTCAGGAGTAGAATATGACAGCAAACAATTCAGTCAGTTCAAAGCGTCAAGAACCTACGTGCTGCTAACTGGAGATCAAAAATTCGACAGCGAGATGCAAGCTGCATTTGCCGATGTATGGAAAATCACACCTTATGAGTTTATGAACCCGAATGATTTTGAAGCCAAAATGCCCGACAAATCCGCTTCATTCTTATTGTTCATAGATATCTATTTTGATAAAGGCGAACAAGAGCATTTTTTAACACTGATCAATGGAGGTAAAAAGAAATTTAAGCAGTACAATTACCTTGATTTCATTTCGTATTGCCCGCTCAACTATTGGCTTAATGAGCCTAAGAATATAGATTGTGCTTTTCGAGTTCGCAGTATGATCCAATCGATGCTACAGTCGATAGAAATTGTGGAGAAAAATAGCATTAGTGGAAATTACTATAAAATAGAAGAAAAACTCAAGAAAGTCTACAATAAAAAAGCACCAAATATTTCGAAAAAAACATTGCTGATTTGTGAAGACGGCATTGGAACAAAGTTGCCAAAATCGGACATTTCGGGGATTTATCCTTACAAATTCGAAATGTGCAACAAAGAGAAAATCGAACAGGTCATCAAAGACAAAAACACCGATTATTGCTATTTACAAGTGGCCAGCACCAAAAAAAAATCATTATACGTTTTTGATGCTGCTACCGGAGAAGTATTGTACTATGATTTTTCTCCAGCATTTGGCGGTATGAATATCAAAAAAAGTCATCTTGAAGATTTGGTTGACGCCATCAAAGGCAAATAACCGATGTTCTATATAAAATCAAATAATTAATCCTTACTATTATGAAAACCAAAATTGCCTCTATTTTTTCTCTTCTGTTAGTTTCTTTTCTATCGCATGCGCAACTGTCAGCTGTAGCATATAAAAGTGAACTTTTTGATCAATTTAAAGCGTCTAAGACGTACGTCCTTATGACTGGTGATGCTAAGTATGATGCAGAAATGCAAGCTGCTATTGCCGATTCATGGAAAATCACACCGTATGAGTTTATTGGCGGAAAAGAATTCGACACCAAAATTTCAGACAAATCTGCCTCTTTTCTAATTTTGGTTGATATTGGCGTTGGAAGCTATGGAAATGAGTACAACTATCTGGCACTAGTAAATGGCGGAAAGAAGAAAATCAATAATTATAAATACAGTGACTTGATTGCTTACTGTCCGATCAATCATTTCAAAAACGAACAGAAGGATGTAGATTGCGGTTATAGAGTTCGCAATATGATTGAATCGATGCTGCAATCCATGGACCTTGTACAAAAAAATGACCTCAAAGGAAATTCCAAAAAAATCGCAGACCAACTTCAAGAGATATACAATAAAAAAGCACCTGCCATTGCAAAAAGAACATTGTTGTTTTGTCAAGAAACCATTGGATCAAAACTCACCAAGGCTGATATCGCTGGTGTCTATCCTTATAAATTTGAAATGTGCAGCAAAGAAAAAATCGAACAAGCTATCAAAGACAAAAGCAAAGACTACTATTATTTCCAAGCGGGCATAACAGTAAATAAATCGATGTTTGTTTTTGACCCTTCAAATGGCGAAGTGCTCTATTTTGATTATGCGATTATGGGACTTGATATTAAAAAAAGCGAATTAGAAGATTTGGTAAAAGCCATCAAGGGAAAATAATTCCCGCTTATAAAATTTAAGAGCCCTTACAAATGTGAGGGCTTTTTGTTTTATATTTACTTTCACTATTAATCACAAAATGTCACTGTTTTGAAAAAAGTTATACTCATTGGGCTACTTCTATTTGGAATAAAATCCTTTTCACAAATCATCAACACTGCACCTTATGTCTTAACTGTGGATGAATTAAAACAATGGACTTCCACTGGGCCAACTGCCTCAACTGATTTAATTGCTACAGTTAATTTAGCGCCACGATTTACCAATACGGCAACACAATTCAATCCGGCATTATCGAATGATATGAAAATTGCTTACCTACCAGACGGAATGAATAATTTTGGAAATTATTTTGGGGAGCAAAATCAATTCAATTTATTCAATTTTACGCATTGGGCTTACATTGATAAATTGGTTTGGTTTGGTGGTACCGCTTCACAAACCATTCAATTACCATCGTCGCCATGGGTCAATGCAGCGCACAAAAATGGCGTAAAGGTTTATGGCAATGTGTTTTTTGCTCCGGCAGCTTTTGGAGGATCTACTGCCACTTTAACGAACTTCTTGGAACAGGATGGAGGCGGCAATTTTGTTGCAGTTCCCAAGATGATTGCCCTAATGCAATACTATAATTTTGATGGTTGGTTTATCAATGAGGAAACGGCGACAAATGCCACAACTGCAGCATTAATGCAAGATTTTGTCCGAGATTTAACTACACAGGCAGAAGCTTTCGGAAAAGAAGTGATGTGGTATGATGCGATGCGACTCAATGGTGCTGTAGGTTGGCAAAACAGACTTACGCTAAACAACAGTCCATTTGTGCAAGACGATCAAGACGCCAACGGCACCTTTGAAACCAGAGTGAGTAGCAGCATTTTTATCAATTTTTTCTGGAGCGGCACTACTTATCCAACTGCGTCTAGAACTAGAGCCAACTTGATTGGTCGTTCTTCCTACGATGTTTTTACTGGCGTTGATATTTGGCCCAACAGAAATCAAGGTGATTTCGAACTTAGTGGCAACACTTTTATGACGAGTTTGCACGAAAATGTAACAACGCCTTTTACTTCTTTGGGGATTTTTGCGCCGAACTGTGTTTTCAACAACTCGACTTACACCAATTTCAATAACGACCCGACTGATTACGCTTCTTTTTACAATGCTGAGAATCACTTGTTCTCTGGCGATGACAGTAACCCAGCGACGGTTGATGCAGCGGGATTTAAAGGCTTGTGTAATTGGATTCCTGAAGATACTGCCATTATGGGCGACCAATTTTACACCAATTTTTGTACAGGTCATGGTCTTAAAAAATTCACAAACGGTGTTCAAACAAGTTCTGATAGTTGGCACAATATGAATTGGCAAGACATATTGCCCACTTGGCAATTTGCTTTTTCACCAAATGGAGTTTTGACAGCAGAATGGGATTTTGATGATGCTTTTGCAAAAGGAAATTCTATGAAAATTTCAGGAAATTTACCTGCAAACACTCCCGTAGATTTAATGTTATATAAAACCAAGCTTACTACTGATCAAAAGTACTTTCAATGTAGCTACAGGTATAAAAGTCAAACTCCTGACATGTACCCTAAATTGCTATTGGTCTTCGCGGATGAACCGTCGCAAAAGTATGAATTCGATATTGGAGGCAACCCGGCGAGCGGATGGCTTCTTGGTTCAGTCTCACAAGGTAATTTTCCTCAAAGAGAAATTGCACAAATTGGTTTCCGTTTTGAATCTGAAACTGCAATCCAAAATTACAGCGTCAATATAGGAGAAATTTGGGTTTTACCTGGTCTTCTTGGAACTACAGAACCAAATCTCAACAAATCTTTTGTAACTATTAGTTATCCTGCAGGTACCGATGAAGTAATTCTTTATAATATTAATTGGCCAAATTCAAACCAACTAAAATATACAGTGACGGACTTGCAAGGAAAAATTATTGCTGAAAACAACATCGCCCTCAACAATACAACTACTTATTCCTTTCCAACGAATGGTCTCGCCGAAGGAACGTATATCGTCAAGTTTACTGACGAAAGCAACAGAAGCGAAGTCCAGAAAATCATCATCAAATAACAAAACACGAATGGCGCGAATTGACACGAATAAATTAGTGCTAATTCGAGTAATTCGTGTCAAACAAAAAACAAAAAACCCGACTCAAATGAATCGGGTTTTTTATTATGGTACTAAACCATAAACTGTGTAAGTAGAAAAATAATGGGGTTTTAAAACCCCATTATTTTTTTGTTTAATTTTAAATTTTACACAGTCTTATGAAAAAAGAAGATTTATTATCAGATGATTTTTTGAAGCAATTCAAAACAGGCGAA
>CANHEA010000059.1 GCA_947459635.1 Flavobacteriaceae bacterium
GTAGAATACTGTGATAGTATCTCCAGCTCCGAATTCAGGGAAATCTTTTCTTGTTACTAATTCGTCTTGTACGAATTTTAATAAATCTGCCATGATAATTGTTTTAATTATGGTTTTAAATCAGAGCAACATTCGCGAGTTTCGCCAGAGGTTGGTCTAAGTGGGCGCAAATATAATTAATAATTAATAATGAACAATTAATAATTAATATTTTTTTCAGAGCGTAAACGCCTCATTATTAATTATTAACTATTAATTATTCATTAAGCAAGTCTGGTCTACGATTTTTTGTATGCTCGTACGCCATATCCTCGCGCCATTTATCAATCTTTGCAAAATGGCCGCTAGTCAAAACATCTGGGACTTTCCAGCCTTTATAATCTGCAGGTCGCGTATAAATTGGTCCCGACAACAAGCCATCCTGAAAACTATCCGTCAATGCAGAAGTCTCGTCGCTCAAAACACCAGGAATCAATCGTATCAATGCGTCCGACAAAACCAAAGCGCCCAATTCACCGCCACTCAACACATAATCGCCAATCGAAATTTCTTTCGTGATAAAATGATCTCGAACACGTTGGTCAACCCCTTTATAATGTCCACATAAAATGATAATATTACCCAACATCGACATCGTATTCGCCATTTTCTGATCTAAAGTTTCCCCGTCAGGCGTCATATAAATGATTTCGTCGTACTCGCGTTCGCTTTTCAACTTCGTGATACAAGCGTCTATCGGTTGCACCATCATCACCATGCCAGCGCCGCCGCCAAACGGATAATCGTCTACACTTTTTTGTTTGTTGGTCGTATAATCGCGCAAGTTGTGAATGTGCACTTCCACCAAACCTTTGTCAATGGCACGTTTCATAATTGAAGCTTCAAATGGACTTCGCAGTAATTCTGGTAAAACGGTAATTATATCGATTCTCATGGCGCAAATGTACAAAGTTTTTTTAGGAGCTATTCCCGCTATACGTTACAATCTTTTGTGCTTGTGAGATGCAGTTTAATCGATGGACTGCTGATAGCACAAAAGGATTTCCACTGCTATCGGGGCTAGGGCTTTTGAGTAACTAACTACTTCTTCGTCCCCAATATAGCATAAACCATTGGAATCTTGTTCTGAAAATGTTTGATTCGATATTTTCCCTTTTCAAATTCTTCACTTTCATTAAAACAATTGTAAGGTGAATAATCATATTCCTGAAACAAATTAATTTCAATCCCATTCCCGATTAGTGCGTTTAATAAATCCGCAATCGAATGGTTCCAAGATATTGTGTGGGTTTCAATGCTGGCGCCACGTTCTGCATACGAGCCGGTTTCGGTTTCGTAAATCGGTTCTACATTAAAATAGCTATAAAAGACTTCCTTAAAATCATTGTCAAACATCCAAACCACCGGATGAAAATCAGCCATGACGAATTTACCATCGGGTTTTAAAAAGCGGGAAACTACCGCTGCCCATTTTTCTATGTCAGGTAACCAACCAATGGTGCCGTAACTAGTAAAAACAATATCAAATTGCTCAGCTATAAATTGCGGAGCATCATATAAATCACAACAAATAAACGTGGCGTCAAGATTTAGTTTTTCTGCAAACTCTTTCGCTTTTTCTATTGCTTTTTCTGAAAAATCAACGCCTGTCACTTTTGCTCCAAGTCTCGCTAGCGATAGAGAGTCTTGCCCAAAATGACATTGCAAATGCAAGATTTTCTTGTCTTTTACATCGCCCAATAATGCAACTTCTATTGAATTTAGGGAAGATTTTCCTTCTAGAAAAGTAGGAACATCATAAAAATCAGAAGTAAGATGCACTTCTGTTTTTTTGTTCCAAGTTTGTTTGTTGATGTTGATATAGTCGGATTGCAGATTCAATTTCGGATTAACTTTAAAATTATGGTCAACCAAAAGTACAATTTTGAAGTATATCTACAATATTATATTAAATTTGCACCACAATTTAAAAACACAAAAATGGAAAACGGAATATACGCTAAATTCAATACCGGAAAAGGCGCGATTTTAGTAAAACTAACTCACGATTTAACGCCAGGAACTGTTGGAAACTTCGTTGGATTGGCAGAAGGAAATTTAGAGAATAAAATAAAACCACAAGGAAATAAATATTACGATGGATTAAAATTTCACCGTGTGATTCCAGACTTTATGATTCAAGGTGGTTGTCCACAAGGAATCGGAACTGGTGGTCCAGGATATAACTTTGATGATGAGTTTCACCAAGATTTGCGTCACGACGCTCCAGGAGTTTTGTCGATGGCAAACTCTGGACCTGGAAGCAACGGTTCTCAATTCTTCATCACGCACGTAGCAACACCATGGTTGGATGACAAACATACTGTTTTTGGAAATGTAGTCGAAGGACAAGACGTTGTAGATGCGATTGCACAAGGTGATTCTTTAGATAGTGTTGAAATCATTCGAGTGGGTGACGAAGCCCAAAAATGGAACGCCATCGAAGCTTTCAGAACTTTCGAAGGTTCACGTGCCAAAAGAGAAGCAGCAGCACGTGCAGAAGCCGAAGCAGCGATGGAAAAATTAGCCGCTGGTTTTGAAAAAACAGAAAGTGGTTTGCGATACAAAATGATCCAAAAAGGAAATGGGAAAAAAGCGGAGAATGGGAAAACAGTTTCTGTACATTATTCAGGTTCTTTAGAAAATGGAAAAGTTTTCGATTCGTCATACACTAGAAAAAAACCAATCGAATTCCCATTAGGACAAGGTAACGTTATCGAAGGTTGGGACGAAGGAATCGCATTGTTGCAGGTTGGAGATAAGGCTCGATTTGTAATCCCATCACATTTAGGTTACGGCTCTAGAGGTGCTGGTGGCGTTATTCCACCAAATGCGACGCTCGTTTTTGACGTTGAATTAATGGACGTAAAATAATTATCGAAGAACAATTTTGATATTCATAAAAGAAATCCCAATGGTGAATACTATTGGGATTTTTTTATATTTACAATCTAAATTCAACAAAAATGAAACGTAATTATATTTTAGGAATTGTAGCGGTTGGGCTATTGGCATCCTGTGGTACTCCAGCAGCAGTAAGTTCATCTACAACAGCAAAGGCACCAACGGAAGAAAAAGCAAAGCCTGATCAAGTAGCAAAAACATCGCGGAAAGAGGTGAAGCAACTTGTGATGACTCCTGCGCTTACTGCGGGAAAAGATATATATGAAAACAATTGTGCAAAATGCCACAGATTGTTTGAAGCAACGGAATTTAAGAAGGAAGAATGGGCGCCAATTCTAGTAGAGATGCAAAAGAAAGCGCACTTAAATGATGCTCAAATGGCTAGTATTTCAAGTTATATCTACGCACAGTTATAGCATCGATGGATTAGAAAAAAAGCATCTTAAAAAAGATGCTCTTTTTTATCTGATAAATCTTAATCACTCTAAATTATAGGGTTTAAGCTAATCGACCAGCGAAACTTTTTTAGAAGCCAGCAATTTTCCGTTTTGGAACAACTGGATCAAATAGATTCCGGGATTCAGATTTTCTCTGTTAAATACAATTTTGTTACCATTCAAGTGGTTGGCTTGTTTTACCATTTGGCCAATCATATTATAAACATTTATGGTTGCGTCCTGCAAACCGACAAGTGTATTAATTGTGAGCTCCGTACGAAATGGGTTGGGGGTGAGACTTATTTTTGACGCAGCATCATCATACCCAGTAACTCCCAAAGCCTGACAATCTGTTGCAACATCATTATTGTATATTCCTTGATTGAAAACACTGACGTCATTTTTGAAGCTGCATTTCATCGAGAATGTCGGGTCAGAAACCATCTGGTAGACATTTGACAGAGGATAATAGATGCTCCCAACACCTTCAATCCAGATTTCACTTGGTCCAGGAAAAGAGGACAGATCCCGTAACCTCCATTGCCTTCTTTGTCCGCCATTGACATTTACATTTGTGATTGATTCCACTACAAAATCCTTCCCATTGATTTGGATTTGATCGGCAAGGTTTAGACTGAAATCAAAAAGCAAAACATCGTTGTTATTGAATCGTTTGTATACTTTTTTTGCTCCAACATCTTCTCGTACTAAGTAATTTTCTACTAAATACGGATCGATGAATTTCTTGTACGTATAGTCGCCGACAACTACATCTTCAACTTGGGTTATGGCAAAATTACCTGAGTCTCCAAGCATATCGAGATAATGCATTATCCAAGAAGGGTTGTCATTCAAGAGTGACTCGTATTGTGCAAATGAATTTCCGTAAACCAGCAGCATCAGCAATAAAGTCAATAGTTTTTCTCTCATTTGAATGGAGTACTTAAGATTTAGTCAACCGAAAAATTGTCTGGCAATATCGCGCCTTTTTTAACCACAATAATGCCATCTTTTACCATATATAAAGGCGTATTTGTATCGGCCAAATGTTTGCCGCCATTCAATCGAACATCATTACCAATACGACAATCTTTATCTACAATAGTGTTATTGATAAAGCATCTTTCGCCAATCCCAACATTAATAATGTTATTGATCGAATTGGTTCTTATTTCCTCAATATTTTGGTAGTAATCATTTCCCATTAAATAAGAATTAATAATGGTTGAACCAAATCCAATGCGACTTCGAATACCAATGACAGAATGCTCGATTGTCGTACCGTTGATGATGCAGCCTTCGGCGACAATTGACTTATCGATGGTTGAAGTTCCGGTAATTTTCGATGGAGGTAAAACCCGAGCTCTAGTATAAATCTTACTTGAATTATCAAACAAATTAAACTTCGGAATGTCATCAGTCAAGCCTAAATTCGCTTCAAAAAACGAATCGATATTTCCGATGTCTGTCCAATAACCTTCATATTGATAGCTCAGTATTTTTTCTTTTCCAATGGCCTGTGGAATAATTTCTTTTCCAAAATCTTTGGTGTCAGGATTTTTCATTAATTCGACCAATAGCTCACGATTGAAAATGTAAATTCCCATCGAAGCCAAATACAATTTGCCCTCAGATTTCATTTCATCGCTCACTTCCGAAGTCCATTCCGGTAAAAGTGAAGCCGCAGGTTTTTCAACAAACGATGTAATAAAACTATCCGCATCGGTTTTCAAAATGCCGAATTCAGGCGCTTCTTTAGCATTCACAGGTAAAGTCGCAATGGTAATGGTGGCGCCGCTGTCGTGATGTGCTTTGATCATTTGATTGAAATCCATTTGATACAACTGGTCGCCGGATAAGATCAAAGCATAATCAAAGTCGTGATTCATAAAGTGTTGCATACATTGTCGGACCGCATCGGCAGTTCCTTGAAACCAGGTCGGGTTATCAGGGGTTTGCTCGGCAGCCAAAATATCAACGAAAGCGGTACTAAAGTGACTAAAATGATAGGTATTTTTGATGTGTTGATTTAACGACGCGGAGTTGAATTGCGTCAAGACGAACATTCGTTTAATATCCGAATTGATACAATTTGAAATCGGAATGTCTACTAATCTATATTTACCTGCAATGGGCACTGCCGGTTTTGAGCGACTTTCTGTTAATGGCGCCAATCGGGAACCTTGTCCACCACCCAGAATGATGGCTAAAGTTGATTTATTCATGTCTTTATTTTTTTAAGGATTGGTAAACTTCAATATATTCTTCAGCAACTTTATCCCAAGAATGGTCAATTTGCTGAATGGTTTTTCGAATAGCATCGAATTTCTTAGTGTCGTAAAATAATTCGACAGCTCTGGAAATAGAATGACAAACATCGAATACACTGGTTTCATTGTGACAAATTCCAAATCCACCGTCGCCCATATCTACAACGGTATCTCGCAATCCGCCAGTTCGTCGCACAATGGGAATATTTCCGTATCGCAAAGCATACATTTGATTCAAACCACAAGGTTCGACGCGCGATGGCATCAGGAGAAAATCAGCGCCCGCGTATAAAATATGGGCTAGTTTTTCATTATAACCGATGTAAGCATTGTAATTTCCGCCGTAAAAATGCCGCAAACTTTCCAACTCTTTTTCAACGGATGGATCGCCTGAACCTAAAATTAGAATATTAATTTCTTGTGGATGTTGATTGAGCGCGACGCTGCAAATTTGTGGAATCAAATCCGCGCCTTTTTCACCCACCAATCGACCGATAAACGTGAAAAGTGGTTTTGACGGATCTAAATTAAATTGTTCACATAAGAATTCCTTATTCTTGGTCTTTCCTTTTTTGAAATCTTTCAATGAATAATTCGCATGCAATAATTCATCTGTTTTAGTGTTCCAAACTTGGGTGTCAATGCCGTTTAGAATACCCAACGATTTAGGTCTTTCCCAACGCAACAAATTCTCAAGTCCATTGGCATGATTGCTAATTTCATCAAGATAACTCGGAGAAACAGTAGTCACTTTCCAAGCGCATTTGATGGCCGAGGCGAGCGAATTAATCGTTCCGTTCCATTCTAAGTAGCCAATTTTATATAAGTCAAATGGCGGCAAATAATGCAATTTATCGTAACCAAACCAACCTTGGTATTGTCCGTTGTGAATGGTTATAATCGTTGGTGTATTTTTTAGATTTTGATAATTAAAGCAGTTTTGCACCATAAACGGAATCAATCCAGTATGATGATCGTGACAATGAATCACATCCGGCAATTGATTGGTTTCCGTCAACCAATTCAAGAAAGCAATTTGAAAAGAGAGAAACCGCTCTGTGTCGTCTTCATAAGAATATACATTCGGCCGATCAAATAATTCTGGAATTGCAATTTGATATAATTCAAATCCTAATTGATTGGTTTTTTCTTTCAAAATCGAATAGGAGAAGAGAAAATATCCCAATTTTAATTTTCCTTCATGCACCACATCGTAAGCAGTTTTCTGAAAAAAGGCGTTGTTATAGGCAGGGACGACAACGCGTGCCAGATGCCCCAATTGATTTTGGTATTTGGGTAAAGCACCTACAACATCACCCAAGCCGCCAACTTTGGCAACGGGATAGCATTCGGCGCTGATATGATATATATTCATAGTGCAATAAACTTTCAAATAGTAAGGAAAATCCTTGCACTAAATATATAAAAATAAATCAACGTAAGCGTTAGGCCGCTGTTATAAAAACTATACATTTTCAAAAATACGATGGGAACAAAGCAAAATTAATTATCGTAAAAATGTATATTTGAAAATCAATCCGTGTATTAATATTGCAATGTGAAATGGAAAGAACCGAGATGTCTCATTTGTTATGGTCTGATTTTAAAAAAGTTGAAATGCGAATTGGAACCATTGTCGCAGTTGCCGATTTTCCTGAAGCGCGTAAGCCTGCTTATCAATTGACCATCGATTTTGGCAGTGAAATGGGTATCAAAAAATCTTCCGCACAAATTACCAAACGTTATCAGAAAGAAGATTTAGTGGGAAAGCAAGTGGTGGCAGTGGTCAATTTTCCGAAAAAGCAAATTGGAAAATTCAATAGCGAATGTTTGGTTTTGGGTTCAGTAGGAGAGGAGAATGATATTGTTTTGTTAACCTCGGATGTAAAAGTTGAAAATGGACTTCGAATTGAGTAATTTAAAACGGACATTTTTTCATCACGTTTGCCACTTCTTTTGAGTTGGCATTTTCGATTTTTTCTAATTCGGAGATGATATTACCAAAATCTTTTTCATTTCTGTTTTGGGACATTTTCTTAACCGCTTCGATACTTTCAATTTCAATTTCAAAGGCAACGATTCCAGACGCTTGACGCATTGTTTTTTCAGACAATTCTTCGATTCGCACTGGGTTTTCAGAATGTGCTTCGTATTTGTCGGTTAGCTTTTTAAGTGAAGTAATTGCGGCATCACCTTCGATGATTTTGATTTTTCCGTAGACATGCACGGCGATGTAATTCCAGGTTGGAACATTTTCTTTTTCGTACCAAGAGGACGAAATATAACTGTGTGGACCGGAAAAAATGGCAAGGACATTTGCGTCAGATTCGAAACTTTCCCATTGTGGATTTTCCTTCGATATATGTCCGAAAAGGATTGGTTTTCCGCTCTCGTTTTGGTCTATTTCTAGCGGAATATGCGTTGCCCATAACTTCCCGTTTGTGTTGTTAACTAAAATCCCAAAACTATTTTCTTGAAGGAATTGCGTAATTTCTTCTTGGTTTTCGTTTTTATAAAGCTCAGGGATATACATAGGGTTTACGATGTAAGATTTATGAGTGACGATTTAATTCTCTATATGACGTTCACTTCGGCTTCAATGTGGATTCCAAATTTTTCAAAAATGGTTTTTTGAATGTCTTTGGAAACCGCCAAAATTTCTTGGCCA
This sequence comes from Flavobacteriaceae bacterium, assembly GCA_947459635.1. Classification (GTDB taxonomy): domain Bacteria; phylum Bacteroidota; class Bacteroidia; order Flavobacteriales; family Flavobacteriaceae; genus Flavobacterium. The sequence goes on from CANHEA010000059.1 coordinate 8,319, forward strand.
GTCGCATTGCCATAATTGACCAAAACAAGTGCTTGGTTTGTGTGAATACCAGCATCGCCAAAACGTTTTCCCTTAAAACCGGCTTGTTCAATCAACCAACCAGCGGGAACTTTCACTTCAGATTCGGACACTTCGTAGTATTTCATTTCTGGAAATTGTGCGTGAATTTTCTCGAAATCTGATTTTAATAGAATCGGATTCTTAAAAAAACTACCGCTATTTCCCAACTCTTTCGGGTCTGGCAATTTACTTTGACGTATGGCAATTACAGCGTTGCTCACGTCTTTTATGGTTGGGTTTTCAATACCGTTCTTCGCCAATTCCGCTTGAATATCTCCATAAGCAGTATTGATCTTATGGTTGCGTTTGGTAAGTTGAAAAACCACCGACGTGATAATATACTGATCCTTTGCTTCTTGCTTGAAGATACTTTCACGATAACCGAAATGACAGTCTTTATTGGAAAAGGTTTTCATTTCGAAAGTGTCAATCTTGATTGCTTCGCACGAAATCATGGTATCTTTTATTTCCGCACCGTAAGCTCCGATATTTTGTACAGGAGTTGTTCCGACATTACCCGGAATTAAGGACATGTTTTCTAAGCCACCATAATTTTGAGAAAGTGTCCAAAGTACAAACTCATGCCAGTTTTCTCCCGCTTGACAAGCTACCCAAACCCAATCGTCATTTTCTTGAACTATTTTTTTTCCTTTCAAATTGATGTGAATCACCAATGCATCAATGTCTTGCGTTAATAGCATATTGCTTCCACCGCCCAGAATAAATTTCTTTTCATCTCGGTTTTCTTGCAAAACTGATGTTAAGGATGCTACTGAATCAACCGCGACAAAGTGTTTTGCTTTGGCTTCAATTCCAAAAGTATTGAATTTTTTCAGTGAGAAATTGGCGTGAATTGCTGTCATTTTATTAAATTATTGTCCAATCTGAAGCTTTATTATTCTTGTTGTAAACCATCAAATTTGTTTACATAGTTCTTCAGCCATATGTGCATCATAAACAAAGGCATGATATAGGAAACCATCGTTACATCGCCTTTTTGGAGATTTGCAATCAGGTTTTTAACTTTTATCTTTTCAAAGTAAGGCATTTTAAATAGATCGCTATTCGAGAATGACTCTAATTCTTCTTTAAATGCAGGACTTTTGGTAATATAATCGCCCCAAGGTGTACTCAATCCCACTTTTTTGAAGTTCAGAATTTCTTCTGGCAATCTCGATTGCATCGCAGTTTTAAGTATGTATTTCCCTTTTTTTCCAGTAAAAAGCCATTTGTTGTCTAACGATCCCAAACCTGCCAGCAATCGTTGATCTAGGAACGGTTCACGACACTCAATCGAAGCACCCATCGTACACCTATCGTTCCGGTCTAACAGCGAACATAAGTACGTATGTTGGTCAAAGTAGAGGGCTTGACGTCGCAAATCATTTGGATATAATGATTTCGCTTCTTCGTATATTTTGTATCGGTATTCGTTCTTAGGTAACGTATTCATGCCAAAAGTCGCGGCAATGTCTTTGGGATATATATTACTTCCGTTGAAAAGGACAAGATCGCGGTCCTCTTTAATCTGCGCATATCGAATTAACTTTTCAAAGCGCGGTTTGTTGGCAAATAAGTCTAATTTGCCCAACATCGCTATAGAATGTAATAATGATGGGAATTGCAATGGTTTATAACGAACATAGCCGCCCATAAGTTCATCAGCGCCCTCTCCAGAAAGTAGCACTTTTACTTTCGGTTTCGCCAATTGAGAAATCCCCAGTAAATGCGGTTCGCTCAAGTGCATCAATGGCTCATCTTGAAAATAGGTGGCTGTTAATAGTTTTGAATATAAATCATCATCTTCCAATTGTAAACTATTAAAACCATATTGATATTGAGCTGTCAAGCGCTTGGCTAATTGCGATTCGTCGTGTTCTTCTTCTTTAAAAGCAATCGTGAATGCTTGAATGTCTTTGTATTGTTGAGAATGCAACGAAGAAAGTACCGAAGAAGAATCCAAACCAGCACTTAAAAGTACACCAACAGGAACATCACTCACCATTCTTAATCGAATAGAATCGTCAAATGTTTCTCTAAACCAATCGACTGGATTTTTGATGATGTCATGGTTTTGAATTTGGTATTTCAAATCCCACCATTTTTCGGTTTCGATTTTGCCGTTTTCATGTAGGATTAAAGCATGTCCGGGCAGTACTTTTTTTACGTTTTGGAAAAGTGTTTCTTCGCCTGTTACAAAGCGATTGAAAATATATTCTTCGATTCCGTCTTGTGAAATTTTTAGGGGAACTCCAGCCGTAAAAAGTGCTTTTTGCTCCGAAGCGAAATAAAAAGTTTCGTTATAGAACGAATAATATAGTGGTTTCACACCCATTCGATCTCTCGCCACAGTCAATTTTTTCTCGACCGTATCCCAAATGGCAAAAGCAAACATTCCGTTGAGTCGAGATAACATTTTCAAACCTTCCATTTGAAACAGTTTTATTAAGACTTCGGTGTCAGAATGTGTTTTGATGTCAAATCCCTTCGACTTTAATTCAGCGTAGAATTCCTTAAAATTATAAATTTCCCCATTGTACACCATAGCATACCGTCCATCTTCCGATAGAAAAGGCTGATGACCAGCGGCGCTAACATCTAATATGGATAGTCTTCGATGACCTAATCCGACATTCTTGTCAATATAAATTCCTTTATCGTCTGGACCTCTATGTTCGAGTGCATCGCGCATTTGGGTAAGTACGCGTTCACTTACTTTCTTTTGTGATTGCAGATGCAAAATTCCGTTAATACCACACATTATTTACTTCCTTTAGATTTGGTTATTAAATGGTGGTAGCGGTCAGCAATAATCTTCATATTAATTTTATAATTGGCATTCTCATCTACAAATTTTCTGTTTTTGAAAACAACTTGTTTTCTGTATTCTGGATTTTCATATGCCCAAATGATTTCATTTGCTAGCATTTCTTTATCGTCAACTCTTACCAATTGCCCATTTTCGCGATGCGTAATTAAGCATTGGTTGCCTAGAACGTCACTTACAATTGGATAACATTCTATTGCCATTGCCTCAAATAGGGAAGAAGACACGCCTTCTGTGGTCGGCATGCTGATGTAAAAATTACATTGGTTCATCAACTCGGGTAGTTTTTCATTTGGAATTCGACCGGTAAAATTAATTTTCGAGTCGATTTTAAGTGTTTTGGCTAGGCTCTTTAGTTGCGCCAACTGAGGTCCATCGCCTACAATGGTCAAAGTAAAATCGATTCCTTTTTGATGTATAAGGTCAAACGCTTTAATTATGGTACTGTGGCGGTATTCAGGAAGCAACGAACGGGTAACAATCGCATTGATTGTTGGAATTTCCTCAGAATTTGATTTTCTAAACTTGTCCACATCAATACCTTTCGGTAAGACCAATACTTTAGTCATATCAACATTCGAACTTTTCATCGAATAGGTCATTGCAACGCCCCAAGCATGAATAATAGTTACGTTTCTAAAGGCATAACTTTGTATCAGTTTCTTGACGGGTATTAATATGGAATTTTCTGGCCATAAATCGCTAATTCCTTGTTGCGCGATTGCCGAAGGTTGCACGCCACACAAAGCGGCTAGAAAACCATAACTGGTTGTTCGTTCTGCAATAACCATATCAGGTTGATAGGTTTGGACAAGCTTATTGATATTGAAAATAGCGCCACAATATTCGATGATTCTTGACGTGCGTTTAAAAAAACCGTTGCTTGGCGTTTTCAATTCCCAGGTAACAATTTCGAAGTCACCAAAGTCCTTCAGACCATTAATCCATGTAATGGCGTCGGCTCTGTAGGTTTCGCCTAAAAACAGAATTTTTCTTTTAGGTTGGTTTTCCACTAATTTTCGGAGTTTAGCGCGCGATTAATAAATTCGTTTAACGGTTTTAATGCTATTAGTTTTTCACTTATGCTATTGACGAAGTTAGTTTTGGTCAACTCCGCATTGTTGATTTTCTGAGTCGCCGTAAAGCTTTTTAGTTTGAGAAATTCAATCGCAGGATGGTCCTTTTCGTAACCTCTAGGAGGATTTTTAAGGGTCGAATTTTCGTCTCTATTCAGCGTTCCATATACAGATTTGAATGACTTATCGTTTAAAACTGCTTCTAAATCTTCGTAGAAGAAGTTGATTTCTTTTCTAATTTTCTGAATTTGATCTGGCATCGGACAATACAATCCGCCACCAACAAACGACGCGTCTTTTTCGATATGGATGTAATAACCTGGGCTTTCCGCATGAAGTGAACCAGATCGTAACCAAATTCCCATATGAGTTTTATAAGGCGACTTATCTTTCGAAAATCGAATATCTCTATTAATTCTAAATGTGCAATTTTTTACTTCAAGTAACTCTAAAGAAGCATCTTTAGGCTTCATGATTTCAAGTAAATCGGCAATTAATTTGTGGTATTCTTTTTTGTATTCGTCGTATCTTTTTTTGTTGGCTAAAAACCAATCTCTGTTGTTATTGGCTTTGAGGTCTTCCAGAAAAAGCAAAGTTTCGTTACTTAACATTTCGAATTATTGTAATTGTTTTTTTAGGTCTTCTTCGCTGATAAATCCGATATGTTTCCATTTCAATTCGGCATTTTCATAAATTAAAATCACTGGAAGTCCATCTAGTTTTAAATCAGCAATAAGCGTTTTATTTTCGTCAGCATTGAGGCGCACAATTGTAATTTGATCTTTTAGATCCGTTTGCATTTGCGTGATGTACGGTTTCATTTTCTTGCAAGGCTCACACCAATCCGCGTAAAAATTGATCATAATCTTCGACTTTGATTTGAGTAAATCTCCATATTCCTGCGAGCACATTCCGATAATTTTATCGCTGGGTTTTGAGAATCCCGCAGCATTCCATTTCATGATACCTCCTTGTAAATCATATACTTTAGAAAACCCCATTTCAACTAATTTGTCCGAAGCTTTTTTACTTCTTCCACCAACCATACAATACACAAAAACAGGTTGTGTTTTGTCTAACTCGTTGGCTTTTATTTCAAAATCATTTCCGTTCCAATTGATGTTTTTAGCGTTATCAATATGTTGACTAGCATATTCTTCCGGTGTGCGAACATCAATGATTTGCGCCGTTGGACTTGTCTTGATTTTCTCTGAAAATGTGGCCGCTGTGATGTTTTCATACGCATCGTTTTTCTGTCCATTGCAGGACAAAATCAACAACGAAAATAGCGCAATAAAAAAGTTCTTAATATTCATATCGGTTTCAAATTAGGAGTACAAAATTAGTTAAATATTCCTTCATAGAATAGCGCACTATCCAAATTAAAGGTTAAATATTTTATAGCTTTGGTGGGTTTGTTTTACAATATTTTCCGTTCGATCAGGATGGGTATCAGAAATAAAAAGTTGTCCAAACTCGTCGTTGTTTACCATGGCAACAATTTTACTAACCCTGCTTTCATCCAATTTGTCGAAAATGTCATCGAATAATAAGATTGGTTTTTGACCGCATTGTTTTTTGATGAATTCAAATTGGGCTAATTTTAATGCAATCAAAAAAGATTTTTGCTGGCCTTGTGAGCCAAATTTCTTGATAGGGTAGTTGTCAATTTGAAAGGACAAATCGTCTTTATGAATGCCAACTGACGTATAATTTAATAAGCGATCTTTTGAGATATTTTCTTCCAACAGATGAAGCAGTCTATTTTGTTGTAATTGACTTTCATAAACCAACTGAACGGATTCTTCTGCACCTGAAATTTGTTGATGGTGTTGGTTGAATATAGGAGTGAATTCGGCCAAGAATCGTGTCCTTTTTTCGAAGATTAGATGTCCCAGTTGGTCAAGTTGTTCATTATATATAGCTAGGGTATCATTTTCGAAAACGTGATTCAGCGAAAAATACTTCAGTAGTGCATTTCGTTGCTGTACCACTTTCTGGTATTGTATCAGGTTTTGCAAATAAGAACGATCCGATTGTGAAATTACTGTATCCATAAATTTTCGCCTGGTTTCGCTGCCTTCGACAATCAAATCGCGATCTGTTGGTGAAATAATAACAAGTGGAATCAGTCCAACGTGATCAGAAAACTTTTCATATAACTTTCCGTTTCGTTTTAGAATTTTTTTTTGGTTTTTTTTCAAGCTACATACAATCTGCTCTGTTCGTGCTTCTATGACAAAACTACCATCAATCACAAAAAAATCTTCGCCATGCTTAATATTCTGAACAGCCAATGGGTTGAAGTAGCTTTTGCCATAGGCAAGATGGTAAATGGCATCCAAAACATTGGTTTTTCCCACGCCATTTTTTCCCACGAAACAATTAATTTTAGTGTCGAAATCAAAGGACTCGTCCGCAAAATTCTTGTAGTTGAATAAGGAAATTTTTTCTAAGTACATTGGGTTTATTTACTGAAAATAGGGCAATCTGGGGCGTTCAATTTTGTGTTTGAATGCGCCTGCAAATTATTGAAAAAATACTTTCGAATTAAGGTATTAGAAATAATTTACCACGAATTTTAGGGATGGATTGTGAAAATCAGTTTTAATTCAGGCTTTTGAATAAAAAAAACAATATTAAATCATTTTTTTTTGTGTGTGTTTGAATAAAAATTTTATTTTTGCGGCTCACTAATTTAAAATAGATGGCAACATATAATAAAAGAGGTTACAAAGCTCCGAAAGAAAAAGAAGAAAAAGATTCAACATTTATTGAAGATGTAAAGGTTGATGAAAAAGATAGTACGACGGCAGGTGTTTTTAATTCTTTAGATGAAACTGCATCCAAAACAGAAGAATGGGTTGCTAGAAATCAAAAATATATTTTTGGTGTAGTAGCTGCGATTGCTTTAGTAACAGTAAGTTATTTAATGTACCAAAAATTTATAGTGCAGCCTAAAGAAGATGAAGCGGCAATGGAGATGTTCGATGCGCAACAAAACTTCCAAAAAGCTGTTGACGCTCCTACGAGTGCAGATTCCTTATTTAATTTATGTTTGAAAGGCGCAAAAGGAAGTTTAGGATTTGTTGAAATAGCTGATAAGTATTCAGGTACATCAGCAGGAAACTTAGCCAACTACTATGCGGGAATTTCCTACTTAAATATTGGTAAATATGCTGAAGCCATTACTTCACTTGAAAGCTTTAAATCAGATGATATGATTTTGAGTACATTGGCAGTTGGCGCAGTAGGTGATGCTTATGCACAGAAAAAACAACCAGGTGAAGCTTTGGAAAAATATATTGCCGCATCTGAAATGAACAAAAACGACTTGACGACGCCACGATTCTTATTGAAAGCGGGTCAAACTGCATTGGCTTTAGGAAAGAAAGCGGATGCGCTGAAGTATTTCACAGAGATTAAAGAAAAATATGAGAGCACTCCAGAAGGTTCTTCGGTAGATGCTATGATTGGTTTGGCTCAGTAAATTTAGATTTTAGGGAAGATTCGGTTTTAATTCCTAAATCGCAAATCCTAAAGAAAATGGCTACTGCAAATAAAAACTTGTCGAATTACGATAAAAATTCAATCCCAAATGCGAAAGATTTTCGGTTTGGGATTGTTGTTTCAGAGTGGAATGATCAGGTTACAAATGGCCTGTATTCTGGTGCTGAAAGTGCATTGCTCGACTGCGGGGCATTGCCTCAAAACATCATTCGTTGGAATGTTCCAGGAAGTTTTGAGCTTGTGTATGGTTCCAAGAAAATGATCGAGTCACAGAACGTAGATGTTGTTATTGCAATCGGCTGCGTGATTAAAGGGGAGACGATGCATTTTGAATTCGTCTGTGAAGGCGTTACGCAAGGAATCAAAGATCTTAATGTATTGTCGGATGTTGCCGTTATTTTTTGTGTATTGACGGACAATACCGAGCAACAATCAATTGATCGAAGTGGTGGTATTCACGGAAATAAAGGAACAGAAGCCGCAATTGCAGCTTTAAAGATGGCGTATTTGCGTCAACAATCAAAATTGAATTCCAAACACAACAACTTACAAGAATTGCCTAGTGGTCAACCACAAATTGTGGATCAACCGCGAGCGTTGCATGAATAGTGATGTTGTGTCTAGTAATAAAAAAAACCTGCTTTGCTTAAGTAGGTTTTTTCTTTTTATGATATTCTTGGCTGTAAAAGCTAGTGGATTTTCGTTAAATTTGTGCACTTGGGTCTAAATTCCGATTCTAAAAAATAGTAATGTCGAGTATTATTCAACTTCTTCCTGATCATGTTGCCAATCAAATTGCCGCGGGTGAAGTGGTGCAACGTCCTGCATCAGTAGTCAAGGAGTTACTTGAAAACGCCGTCGA
>CANHEA010000060.1 GCA_947459635.1 Flavobacteriaceae bacterium
ATATCGGAATTGAATATATGTACATGCGAAATCCAGAATGGATTCAATGGATTCAAGACCGAATCAACATCAATGACAATCTACCCAACTTCAACAACGAACAAAAGAAACACATTCTTAGTAAACTGAACGAAGCGGTTTCTTTCGAGAATTTCTTGCATACAAAATACGTTGGACAAAAACGTTTTTCTCTCGAAGGTGGCGAATCCATCATCCCAGCACTCGATGCGTTAATTGAAGCAGCTGCCGAAAAAGGTGTTGAACAATTTGTAATGGGAATGGCGCACCGCGGTCGATTGAACGTGTTGGCTAATATTTTTAGAAAATCAACGCAAGATATTTTCTCCGAATTTGACGGAAAAGATTACGACCAAGAATATTTTGATGGCGACGTAAAATACCATTTGGGTTTAACGTCGGATCGAAAAACAAGTACTGGAAAACATATCAATATCAATTTAGCGCCGAATCCATCTCATCTTGAAACGGTTGGTGCCGTGATTGAGGGAATTACTCGCGCGAAACAAGATCATTATTTCCCAGAAGATTTCTCGAAAGTGTTGCCGATTGCCGTTCACGGTGATGCTGCGATTGCTGGACAAGGAATTCTCTACGAGATCATTCAAATGGCGCAACTCGACGGATACAAAACCGGCGGAACCATTCATATTGTCATCAACAACCAAGTAGGTTTTACCACAAATTATCTCGATGCACGTTCGTCAACTTATTGCACCGATGTGGCTAAAGTAACTTTGTCGCCAGTATTGCACGTCAATGCGGATGATGCGGAAGCGGTCGTACACGCGATGTTGTTTGCCCTCGACTTTAGAATGCAATTCGGACGTGATGTTTTCATCGATTTACTTGGATACAGAAAATACGGACACAACGAAGGCGATGAACCGCGTTTCACCCAACCGTTGTTATATAAAATCATTGCGAAGCACAAAAATCCGCGTGATATTTATGCGGACAAATTATTAGCAGAAGGCGTAATTGACAACAATTTTGTCAAAGATTTGGAGTCGGCTTACAAACTCGATCTAGATCAAAATCTCGAAGCGTCAAGAAAAAAAGATTTAACCATCATCACGCCTTTCATGCAAAACGAATGGCAAGGTTTCCAACAAGTTTCCGACGATGTGATGTTACAAAAAGTAGATACAACTTTCCCTAAAAAGGGATTGACCGAAATAGCCGATGTAGTTTGCAATCTTCCGAAAGACAAAAAATTCATCAGCAAAATCGAAAAACTGATCAACGATCGTAAAACCATGTTCTTCGAAACCAACGCGCTCGACTGGGCAATGGCGGAAACATTAGCCTACGGTTCCTTAATGACCGAAGGTTATAATGTTCGTATTTCTGGGCAAGACGTAGAAAGAGGAACATTCTCGCACCGACACGCCGTAGTCAAAGTGGAAGACAGCGAAGAAGAAGTAGTACTCTTGTCAAATCTTAAAAATGCCGAAGGTAAATTCTATATTTTTAATTCGTTTTTATCAGAATATGGTGTACTCGGATTTGATTACGGATACGCACTAGCAAGTCCAAACACATTGACAATTTGGGAAGCGCAATTTGGTGATTTCAGCAACGGAGCCCAAATTATGATCGACCAATACATCTCGTGCGGAGAAGACAAATGGAACAACCAAAACGGAATTGTTTTGCTCCTACCACACGGGTACGAAGGACAAGGTGCAGAACACTCTTCAGCTAGAATGGAGCGTTACTTGCAACTTTGCGCAAGACACAACATGTTCGTTGCCGATTGTACGACGCCAGCCAATTTCTTTCACTTGTTGCGTCGTCAGATGAAGACCAAATACCGCAAACCGTTGGTCGTATTCACGCCAAAAAGTTTGTTGCGTGACCCAAGAGTGGTTTCGTCGGTTGAGGAATTTGCAACCGGCAGTTTCCAAGAAACGATTGATGATGTATCGGTAAACAAAAAAGACGTGAAAACGGTGGTATTCTGCACCGGGAAATTCTATTATGATCTCGATGTCGAAAGAGCTAATCAAGGCAGAAAAGACGTGGCCATTGTCCGAATTGAACAATTATTCCCTTTGCCAACCGAGCAATTAAAAGCGATTATTGCGAGTTACCCGAAAGCCGACGATTTTGTTTGGGCACAAGAGGAACCAAAGAACATGGGTGCTTATAGTTATATGCTAATGAATTTCGATCTCGTAAAATGGAGATTGGCATCGCTCAAAGCCTATGCCGCGCCAGCAGCCGGAAGTTACACCCGAGCCAAACGTCGTCATGCCGATGCCATCCGAATGGTATTTGATAAAAATTTATTTCAATAATGAGAAGCTAATCCTGCTGTCCGCTATATCTTTTCCGCGCTAAAGGAGCGCAAAAAAGGATGCCGCTTCCATCAGGGCTAGGGCACCAAATAAATAACAACACAACGTTCAAAATTTAAAATAAGTTACAATGATTTTAGAAATGAAAGTGCCTTCACCAGGCGAGTCCATCAAAGAAGTTGAAATCGCCACTTGGTTAGTCAAAGACGGCGATTACGTAGAAAAAGACCAAGCGATTGCTGAAGTCGATTCTGATAAAGCCACACTCGAATTGCCTGCAGAAGCCAGCGGAATCATCACACTCAAAGCTGAAGAAGGCGATGCAGTTGCCGTAGGTGCTGTAGTTTGCCTAATCGATACCGACGGTGCAAAACCATCAGGAAGCGCGCCAGTTGCTGAGGCCAAACCAGTTGCAGAAGCGCCAAAAGCGGAGGCTCCAAAAGTAGAAGCAAAACCAGCGGCTGCTTCAAGTACGTACGCTACCAACACACCTTCGCCAGCAGCGAAGAAAATTCTAGACGAGAAAAACATACAGCCTTCAGATATAGTAGGAACAGGAAAAGACGGTCGCATTACCAAAGAAGATGCCGTAAGCGCCATTCCTTCGATGGGAACGCCGACAGGCGGTAACCGTGGTTCAAGTCGTACAAAATTATCGATGTTGCGTCGTAAAGTTGCCGAAAGATTGGTGGCTGCGAAAAACGAAACTGCGATGTTGACGACTTTTAATGAAGTGAACATGACACCAATTAATACGGTGCGTAACGAATACAAAGACGCATTCAAAGCCAAACACGGTGGATTAGGTTTAGGCTATATGTCGTTCTTTACAAAAGCAGTAACAAGAGCTTTACAATTGTATCCAGATGTAAATTCGATGATAGACGGAACCGACAAAATTGCCTATGATTTCTGCGATATTTCAGTTGCCGTTTCTGGTCCAAAAGGTTTAATGGTTCCTGTAGTTCGTTCTGCAGAAAACCTGACCTTCCGTGGTGTTGAAGCAGAAATCAAACGTTTGGCAATCCGTGCTCGTGACGGACAAATCACTGTTGATGATATGACGGGTGGAACGTTTACGATTTCTAATGGCGGTGTTTTCGGAAGTATGTTGAGTACACCGATTATCAACCCTCCACAATCCGGAATTTTAGGCATGCACAATATTATTGAGCGTCCGATTGCGGTGAATGGTCAAGTAGAAATTCACCCAATGATGTACGTCGCGTTATCTTACGATCACCGAATCATCGACGGAAGAGAATCTGTTGGTTTCTTGGTGGCTGTGAAAGAAGCGCTAGAAAACCCGGTTGAATTATTGATGGGTGGTGATGCTAAGAAAGCGTTGGAATTGTAATATTTAAAAGTAACAAAACAAAAAAGCCGTCTCATTTTACATGAGACGGCTTTTTTAATTATAAATTTTATTAAAAAGTAGCAGAGAAACTGCCATCAGTTAAAGTAAGATCGGCACCACTTCCACTGGATGAAATCAAGGTTCCAGAGAAAGTCCCTGCAGCAGCTGTAGCGCTATTTGTAGTGACATTAGAAGTTATAGGGTCTGTATCAAAATCAGCTCCAGCAGCATTCATATAGGTAATCGAATTAATTTTATTAGCACCTGTTGCACCCGATAGCATATAAAGCGATAGGGTTTCTGTAGGAGCTGCTTGACTTCCGGTGTAGCCATAAATAAATACAAAACCACCCGATGAAGAAGTAGTTGCTGTAAATGTTTTACTAGCGCCACCTATTTTGCAGGTAATGGTATTGGCACCGCCTCCACCGCCATTATCATCATTACTGCTGCTTTTTGAACACGAGTTCAAAGCTAAACTTAAAAAAGTCACGGTCACAAATAAGAAAATTTTTTTCATGTTTTTTATAATTAATGTTAAGTCGTAAAAATAGGGATATAAGATTGATAAACAAGTAACTTTCCTATTTTTTTGCGTAGTGCGTAGCGTTAGAAAATTAATTAGTTTTTTGTTTATTTGCATCTCACTTTGATTCATCATGGAAAGAAACAAGAAACAGGCGGCAATCGGATTCATCTTCATCACCATGCTGATTGACATCACGGGCTGGGGCATTATTATTCCGGTCATTCCTAAATTGATTGAAGAGTTAATTCATGGAAGTATAAGTGAGGCGGCGAAATACGGCGGTTGGTTAGCGTTTGCCTACGCATTTACCCAATTTATTTTTGCGCCATTGATTGGCAATTTGAGCGACCAGTATGGGAGAAGACCAATAATTTTGATGTCGCTTTTGGGTTTTGCCCTTGATTATGTGTTGCTGTCATTTGCGCCCACCATCACATGGATTTTTATAGGACGAATTTTCGCCGGTCTGACTGGCGCAAGTATTACAACGGCGTCTGCTTATATCGCGGATATTAGCACACCAGAAAACAGAGCGAAGAACTTCGGAATGATTGGAGCTGCTTTTGGGTTGGGCTTTATTATTGGTCCTGTTATAGGCGGATTGTTGGGGCATTTTGGTTCACGTGTTCCTTTTTACGCCGCAGCAGTTTTGTGTTTTATCAATTTTATCTACGGCTATTTTATTTTACCAGAGTCGTTGGCAAAAGAAAACCGCAGAAAATTTGAATGGAAGCGTGCTAATCCAGTTGGGGCTTTGTTGCGGTTGCGAAAGCATCCTACTTTATTTGGATTGATGTTAGCGATTTTTATTTTGTATGTCGCTTCTCATGCGGTGCAAAGTAACTGGAGTTATTTTACGATGTTTCGATTTGGCTGGGACGAAAAAATGGTAGGCATTTCATTAGGAATTATTGGGCTTTTGGTGGGATTGGTTCAAGGCGTTTTAATACGTTGGATCAATCCAAAATTGGGTAATATCAAAAGTATTTATGTTGGAATCTTGTTGTATGCTGTGGGTTTGTTTTTGTTTGCAACAGCTACACAAAGTTGGATGATGTTCGTGTTTTTGATTCCGTATTGTTTGGGAGGAGTTGCAGGTCCAGCATTGCAATCGGTGGTTTCGAGTCAAGTTTTACCAACCGAACAAGGCGAAATACAAGGTACATTAGCGAGTTTGATGAGTGCCAGTGCTATTGTAGGCCCGCCCTTGATGTCAGGTATTTTCTATTATTTCACACATGAGGATGCGCCGTTTCAATTTGCTGGAGCGCCTTTTCTTTTAGGTGGTTTGTTGATGCTAGTGAGTTTAGCCATTGCATATTTTTCTTTTAAGAAACAAAAAAGCCATCTGAAGTAAGATGGCTTTTTGAGTTTTGATTTAAAATTTATTCTTTTAGAATTTTTACTATTTTCTCTTGCCCTGCTGCTTTTACTTTTACCAAATAAATCCCTTTCGATAGAGAAGACAAATCAATAGAAGCATTCGAATAATTAGTAGTTTTGGTTAGTAACGTTTTCCCTAAAACATCCATCACTTCGATAGTTTCGATGGTCGTTGAAATGTTCTTCAAATTAAAAGTGACAATATCCGAGGTTGGGTTCGGATAGTATTCAAAAGTATCCGGCGCAAACGCATTTACCCCTAACAGCGGAACAAATTCGGTGGTACAGGTGTTGGTCACAATCGCTGGATTGAAGTCGAAGAAAATATCTGCCGTGTTTGGAATGATATCACCAATGGCAAATCCAGAAGTTGGTTTGACTTGGAAAACAATATAACCATGTCCGGTAACTTCATCGCCGGAGATTGAAGGCGGCAAGTTGACACCATCAAAACGCCAAGTTAAGTTTTTCCCTGTTCGATCTAGAACGTACGGATGACTAGCACGAACCATTTTGATAGATGTTTCGTCCAGTTTTTCGTCTAAAATATCATTTACCCGAATATTGATGGCAGAAGCTGTTCCGGTATTTTCAAATCGAATCATGTAGGTCAAATAATCATCGGCCGTAAATCCGGAATGTAGAATTTTCCCGCCATGACTTTCCGTTTTGTCATTAGGATCATAGGAGCCAATAATCGGTTGTGTTAAAGTGCTGCTGTTATTACTTGGGTTGATATCATTGACAGGAATAGTTATCGAAGCCGAATTTGTGAGCAATTGCCCTAAAGTAACCGTTGGAATTGTCGGAACAAGCATCGTCAAGTTGAGTGATCTCGCTTCATTCGGCAATAAGTTCGTAAAGTTATACGTAAACCCAGTCGGCGTTGTAACCGCAGCTGCTTCGGAAATGGAAGTAATGGTTAGCGCATTATCTTTTGTAAATGTAATTGTTCCTGAAGCTAATGTTTGATTGCCGGTGTTTCTATAAGTAATATAGTTGGTATAATTGAAGCCTGGTCGTGGCGCCCATCCAGAAAGAAATACTTGAACATCTCGACATGGACTTTGTGAAATCGGAAAATTATAAGTCGTTATTCCGGATCCGGTTGCAACGGTAACATTGCTATAATTAGTAGCGGAAACATCGTATTGGTCCGTGCAAGTATTGTAAAGGTTGTAACTTAAATTGTAGGTGTTGGCAGGATTACTTTCATAAATAATGTTAGTTCCATTTTCGCTATATAAATAGTGATCAGAGCCATCATTATTCAATTGATAAGTAAAATTTCCTAAAGAAGAATTCTGTTCGCCATTATTTTGAATCCCATCATTATTGGTGTCAAAGAACGCATTGAGTTTGATTCCGTCTGACAACGTAAGGGTAACGTTTTGATTTTGATCAAAAAGTTTGATGTAAGTTTCATAACCATTGGAAGTTCCATTCACCGCAATCCAATTAAACACACTACCGTTGTTGATGTCGTTTTGCGTCAGCGGATAATTTAAAGTCCCGTTTGCCGTGGCGCCAGCAGCCAAGTTGGCAAAAGTTCCTAGCATATTGTTCGAACTTTGGATGCTGTAAGTAACAGTGTCCATTGGACAGTCTAAGTTGTTGGTGATGCTAACATCGTATAGGATAATGTCTCCTAGATTAGTGACTCCATCGTTGTTATAATCAACATAAGCTGCAGTCATGTTGCCTGAAAGGCCATTGTTGAAAGAACCAACACTTGCGCCAACTTCTTGTGAAGGACAACCTAACTCATTGGTTACTTTAAAATAATAATAATCAGGCGTCATCCCAGTAATGGTATAAGTGGTTCCACTGCCGGTAATGATGGTCGGAATACCATTATATGTTTTGTAAGATAATGTCCAAGTTCCTGTTGCTGGCAAATCATTTAATGTGATAGTATCAATAGGTGAAGCGCAAGTTTGAGGTACAACCGTTGGTGGAGCAGTAAGCATAGGTGCTTCAATAGTAACAAAAATTGGATCAAATTGACAACCGCTAGTAGCAGTAACATTAAAAACATACTGTCCAGGATTTAAACCCTCAACATGCCATTGAAATGAATTGCCTTGAATAACTTCTGGCTCGAAACCGAAATATGTAATTGTCCAACCGCTTGTAGGCAAACTAAAGATATCAACTACACCGCCGAGGCCAGAATTACAATTGGGTTGTACAACTGAAAAATAGGGAGTTGTGTAGTTATTTACAGTCAAAACAGCGGTTGCGCAGTTGGTAGGATTGGCAGCTTCGCACACTTGATACGTTAGCGAATAGTAGCCAAAATCAAATGGATGATAACCATAACCTAAATCTCCATCAAGATAAATTCCAGGATCGCTGGCGCTAATTTGTGTAAAAATTACTTCTGAAATACTTGCACTAACTCCATTTAAAGTGACGTCTTGAATAAGATTAAAAAGACTCATAGGACTGTTACAAATAGTACGATCATTGGCAACAATTTGTCCAAATGAACTAAAACTCAACAACGATAAAAAAAACAAAAGATGGTAATTTTTTTTCATCTTTTTAATTTTTAGTGATTTTAACCGTTTTCTCTTGCCCAACTGCTTTTACTTTTATCAAATACATTCCTTTAGAAAGAGAGGACAAATCAATAGAAGCGTTTGAATAATTATTGTTTTTAGTCAGCAACGTTTTTCCTAATACATCCATCACTTCAATCGTTTCAATGGGGGTGGAAGTATTCTTCAAATTAAAAGTTACAATGTCCGAAGTTGGATTCGGATAGTATTCGAAAGTATCCGACGTAAACGCATTGACACCTAGGAACGGAACAAATTCGGTTGTACAAGTATTAGTTACTATCGCTGGATTGAAATCGAAGAAAATATCGGCTGTGTTCGGGATGATATCGCCAATAGCGAATCCAGGCGTTGGTTTGATTTGAAAAACAATATAGCCATGACCAGTCACTTCATCTCCAGGAATAGACGGCGGCAAGTTGACACCGTCAAAATGCCAAGTAACATTATTACCCACGCGATCTAATACATAAGGGTGACTCGCTCGAACCATTTTGATAGATGTTTCGTCTAGTTTTTCGTCTAAAATATCATTTACTCGAATGTTGATGGCTTCCGCAGTTCCAGTATTTTCAAATCGAATGGTATAAGTTAAATAATCATTGGCTGTAAATCCGGAATGCAGGATTTTTCCACCATGGCTTTCTGTTTTATCATTTGGATCATAAGAGCCCACGATATTTCGCGTTAAAGTCGATGCATTATTGTTAGGGTTGCCGTCGGCTGGTGTAATGTTCACCGAGTTTGTCAAACTTTGTCCAAGCATGACATTTGGAATGGTTGGCACTTGCATCGCAACACTAATTACTCTTGACTCGCCTGGATTTAAATTGGAGTAATTGTATGAAAAACCATCAGCAGTCATCGGAGCGTTTTCAGAATTGGAGAGTAAAGTCAATGCGCTGTCTTTCGTAAAATTGATCGTGCCTGATGCAACTTGATTTCCTTCGTTGATATAAGTCATGTAGTTATAGTAAATAAATCCAGGTCGCGGATTTCCACCGGCATAAAGGTAAATCGCAACATCATCACAAGGAACAACCGTAATCGGAAAATTATAAGTGGTAATCCCAGAGCCAGGCGCCACCGTCACATTACTGTACGAAGAAGAGGCTACTAGATATTGGGAACCACAAAAGTTATTGTTGGTGTTGATGTTATAACTTAGATTATAGACTGTCGCTGGATTGGATTCGTACAAATAAAGTTCCCCGTTTGAGGTATTGACATTGTGAATAGGCTCCGAATTGATGGTATATCCAAAAGTGCCTTGCGTATAATTGGTTTCGTTGTTATCCTGAATGCCATTATTGTTATTATCCAAAAAGGCGTTGAGTTTGATGCCGTTGGTAATGTTTAAAGAAAGATTGGTAAAAATGGGGCTGCTCGTGTCGAAAAGAGGATTGGATACCCCGATAAAATCGACTCTTTGCACGTTTCCGTCATTGATATCACTTTGTTTGAGAACTCGGTAAAAATTTAAGGAAGACGTATCACTGGCGCCAGCAGGAAAGGTCGCAATAGGACCATTATTAATGTAAGTTATGCCATTTTGAGGACCTACTCCATCATAAATCTCCACATCATTCACTGTACAGGAATTGCTGGTATTAGCAACAGCTACCTCATAATTGATAAGATCCCCAACATTAGTGATGCCGTCGTTATTATAATCTACATAAGTGGGCGTAATAGACCCGGTAACTGGATTTGTTATTCTAATAGAAAAGTGAGACAGAGATAGTATACAAGAAACAGAAATTTCAACATCGTATTCTCCTGCAGAAAGTCCACCAACTACAACGGGAGGATCACCAGGCAAAACACTATATGTTTGTAACAACACACCATCTTTATTCACCCGAATTGTTGTAGGTTCAAAAAAAGATTCAATAGTAATTGATCCGTCATTATTTTCGCAACTCGTATTGGTACTGTATATAGTTGAGAACAACTGTAATATGTTAAAATTAATAGTAGCAATGTTCGAAACATTTCCCAAACCATCCTGAATGGTGTAACTTACACTGTCAAACGGCATATTTGAACCACCCAGTCCCATATAAGTTATCGCCGAACCTTGAAGTTGAACTAGGCCGTTGAACTGAGAAATGACATTATCTTGAATTCCGGGTTGTAATGGATTAAGGTCGATGGTATAGTTACTTTCAGGCCCGAACAACACATCGTTCGTCATAATTTGAAAAGGCGGCGATGGTTGACACAAAGGCGGGACAATAGTAATGTCATCATTGTTTGCTATTGGTGTTTGCCCGTAGGAACTCCAATTTGAGAAACAAAGTAGTAACAAAAGCAGAAATAAGTTGGTGTAATTTTTTTTCATCATCTTAGTTTTTAGTGATTTTGACGGTTTTCTCCTGTCCAGCCGCTTTTACTTTTACCAAATACATTCCTTTAGAAAGATTAGATAAATCAATAGATGCATTTGAATAATTGTAGGTTTTGGTGAACAACGTTTTTCCTAAGACATCCATCACTTCGATTGTTTCAATAGCGGTTGAAGTGTTCTTCAAATTAAAAGTTACGATATCTGACGTTGGATTCGGATAGTATTCGAAAGTATCCGATGCAAACGCATTTACCCCTAACAACGGAACAAATTCAGTGTTACAGGTATTGGTCACGATGGCTGGATTGAAGTCGAAGTAAATATCGGCAGTGTTAGGGATGATATCTCCAATGGCAAATCCTGGAGTTGGTTTGATTTGAAAAACAATATAACCATGACCAGTAACTTCATCTCCAGGAATAGAAGGAGGTAGGTTGATACCATCAAAACGCCAAGTTAAGTTTTTCCCCATTCGATCTAATACATACGGATGACTCGAGCGTACCATCTTGATTGATGTTTCGTCGAGTTGTTCGTCTAAAAGATCATTCACTCGAATGTTGATGGCTTCCGCGGTTCCGGTATTTTCAAATCGAATGGTATAAGTAAAATAGTCATCAGTTGTAAAATCTGAAAGCAGAATTTTTCCGCCATGGCTTTCTGTTTTATCATTTGGGTCATAAGAACCTGTAATGATTCGGGTTAAGTTTGATAAATTATTGTTCGGATTACTGTCAATTGGGGAAATGCTTACAGAATTGGTCACTGATTGTCCAATAAATACAATTGGAATAACAGGCACCTGCATATAAACGGTAATAGTTCTTGATTGACCAGGTGCAAGATTGGTATAATCATACGTAAAACCAGTTGCTGTCATTGGCGCACTAACGGAATTTGAAAGCATCGTTAAAGCATTATCATTGGTGAAATTGATGGTGCCAGAAGCCATTTGATTTCCTTCGTTGATATAGGTAATATAGTTGGCATATATAAATCCAGGTCTCGGATTCCGATCGCCATAAACATATACAGAAACGTCATTGCAAGGAACAACCGATATGGCAAAATTATAAGTAGTAATGCCCGATCCATTAGCAACAGTCACATTGTTGAAGGTAGAATTCGAAACCAAATATTGTGAGCCACAATAATTATTATTTGTATTGATACTGTAGCTTATAGCATAGATGTTAGCCGGATTGGTTTCATATAAATAATGTTCGCCCGACCAAGTTGCAATGTTATGCGTTGGTCCAGAATTAATTTGATAACTATAAGTGCCTTGCGTATAATTGGGTTCGTTTCCCTCTTGAATGCCGTTATTATTGATATCTAGAAAGGCTTTTAATCTAATGCCGTTTGAAGTACTCAAAGGGGTATTTGTGCTTATTGTGTTGTAAGCTACATTTGGATTGGAAACCGAAATATAATTAGTAACCTGAACATACCCATTGTTGATGTCACCTTGATTAATCACTCTATAATAATTTAGAGAAGTAGTATCTGTGGCACCAGGGGCAAGAGTCGGAATAGCACCACTATTGATATAAGTGCCAGAGAAATAAGCCAAACTCACATCATTCATCACGCATGTAGCACTTGTATTGGTAACGCTGATAGGATAATTGATAATATCTCCAACATTCACAATGCCGTCATTATTATAATCTGTATAAACAGGAGTTATTACACCTGCAATTGGATTTTGTATTTTAATAGTGAATGAATTTGTTTGAAAAAGGATTGGTGCTCCACACTGTAGCGTTACATTAAAATTATAATTGCCTTCAGAAAGCCCTGAAATAACGTAGTTATCACTCCACGCCGGAATGGTATACGAGCCAACTAAAGTATTATTGTTATATAACGTAACAGTTCCTTCGATATCGAGGAATAAACTAGCCAAGGTAAGGGAGCCCGTATTGGCCTCGCAGCTTGTGTTTCCGACGTAAATGTTTCTATACATTTGGACTAAACTTAATGAAATTACAGCCGCGTTTGATACATTCCCCAAAAGGTCTTGCACCGTATAGGAGATGTATTCATAATTATCGAAAGGACTAGGAGCGCCTTGATAGACCACATAATAATTTTCTACCATAAAATAACCCGAGCCAGTACTATAACTGTCTTGAATTCCAGGTTGACTAGGATCTAGATCTATAAGATAATTGTCGGGTGTGCCGAATAGCGCATCATTATTCAATACATCCAAATAAATTGGGGAACAGCTGCCTCCTTGCGATTCGGTATAACTATCATTATTTGCCACAGGTGTTTGTGCATAAGTACGCCAATTCGAAAAACAAATGAGTAACAATAGCGGTAATAGTGAGGTGTAATTTTTCTTCATAATAGGAAAGTTTAGAAATCAAATATATAAAATATAAATGAGCGAAAGTTGAGATGTCGATGTCAATGAGAATTTGATGGGTTTCATCGAGAATTCGATTTACTGAAGATACAAACAGTGGTTGTAATAATCAATAATCGCCTTTCCTTCTAACAATACATCGGCGCCGATAATTCCTTGAACGGGTTTTGATTTATGTTGTGTTAATGCCTGATTTACATGCGATAAATCGAAAATAACCAAATGAAAATTCTTGTTTTTCCAACGCCCAATCTGAAGTTGATTGCTTTTGGCGATTTGCGTAAACATTCCAGTTGCTCCGGCACCAGCCGCTTTTGTTTTCGATTTTCCTGCAGTGAGTTGAAACAATTCGATGCTTTCAAATCCA
Source organism: Flavobacteriaceae bacterium (assembly GCA_947459635.1). Classification (GTDB taxonomy): domain Bacteria; phylum Bacteroidota; class Bacteroidia; order Flavobacteriales; family Flavobacteriaceae; genus Flavobacterium. The sequence goes on from CANHEA010000060.1 coordinate 13,249, forward strand.
ACACAACTATTACTCGCACCCGTATCTAAAATAAAATTGCCTTTCACGCCATTAATGCTCGCCTTGAGAAGCAAATGCTGTGTTTTGGTAACTTTAAAATTGATTTTAATATATTTTTCTTTTTTAAGAAGGTCCTGAAGATGTTTCATTTTGCTGCCGCTTTGGCGCTAAGGTCGTAAAGTTTTCGTGAATAGTTTGGTTTTAATTGTAATTTTGGGACATAAAAATTTGCCTTGCTTCAATATGATAATTACGGACACCCACACGCATCTTTACAGCGACGAGTTTAATTTAGACAGAAACGAAATGATGCAACGTGCCATCAATGCAGGCGTTACGCGTTTTTTCGTCCCTGCGATAGATTCTTCTTGCACGCAATCTATGTATGAATTAGAGAAAGCCTATCCGGAAAACGTTTTTTTGATGATGGGATTACATCCAACTTACGTGAAGGAAAATTACGAAGCAGAATTAAAACATGTTGAAACGGAATTGGCAAAAAGAAAGTTCTTGGCTGTCGGTGAAATTGGCATCGATTTGTATTGGGATAAAACCCATCTTAAGGAACAGCAAATAGCTTTTAAACGACAAATTCAATTGGCTAAAAAATATAAGTTGCCCATTGTCATTCATTGTAGAGACGCGTTCGATGAAATTTTTGAGGTTTTAGAATCTGAAAAAGGCGCGGATTTATTTGGCATTTTTCATTGTTTTACGGGTACTTATGAACAGGCTTTGCGCGCCATTTCCTTCAATATGAAACTCGGAATTGGTGGAGTCGTGACATTCAAAAACGGCAAAATCGATCAGTTTCTGCACCAAATAGATTTGAAGCATCTTGTTCTAGAAACTGATTCGCCGTACTTAGCGCCAATTCCTTATCGAGGAAAGCGAAATGAAAGTAGCTATATTGTTGGTGTAGTGCATAAATTGGCGGAGATTTATTCACTTCCCGTCGAAGAAATTGCCAAAATCACCACAGAAAATTCGATAGCTGTATTCGGTATTTAAAGCAAAAAATAGCAAAAGTTGTCAATTAATTTTGTTCTTTTGTTAAATAAAATGAATTTTTTAGATGCAAAAATTTGATGCCATTCGTCCGTTTTATGATGCTGAGATAAATGAAGGAATACGTTCCTCCATCAACCATCCAATGATGAAAGCGTTGATGAATTTTACTTTTCCGGAAATGCCGGATGAGGTATGGAAAGAGCAGTTGTTAAAAACCCATTCTATCCGTGATTTTCAATGCAATTTTATTTATCAATCTGTTCAAAGAGTTTTGGCGAAAAGTTCAGATGGACTCACCACTTCGGGATTTGAAAAATTAGAAAAAAATACCGCTTATCTTTTTATTTCCAATCATAGAGATATTATTCTCGACACTTCTTTGTTAAACGCGTCGCTATTTACACATGGTTTAGTAATGACGGCGTCTGCCATTGGCGATAACTTAGTGAAGAAATCCTTTTTACTGACGTTGTCTAGACTCAATAGAAATTTCTTGGTACAACGCGGATTACCGCCAAGAGAGCTGTTACAGAGTTCCAAATTGATGTCCGAGTATATTGGGCAACTGTTGCTTCGCGAGAACCGATCCGTATGGATTGCACAAAGAGAAGGACGCACGAAAGATGGTAATGACGCAACGCATACTGGCGTGTTGAAAATGCTTGCGATGGGATCGGACGAGGAAAATTTGATGGACTATTTTAAGAAAATCAAAGTAGTTCCTGTTTCTATTTCGTATGAATATGATCCGACCGATGCGCTCAAAATGCCACAATTAATGGCGGAAGCCAATAACGAGATTTACATCAAGGAAAAGAACGAAGATTTTATGACGCTGCTCAGCGGAATCATGGGGCAGAAGAAGAGAATTCACATCCATATTGGGGACATTTTAGACAAAGAATTGGACGTTATTGCTAAAGAAAATGACAATGGGAACAAGCAAATTCAAGCCTTGGCGCAAGCGATAGATGATTCAATATTGACAAGTTATAAACTTTGGCCGACGAATTATATCGCTTACGACTTGCTCTATAAATCAAATCAATTTGCGGATCGCTATACCGAAAATGAAAAGCAACTTTTCGAAAGACGATTGGAGATTAAGATCGACCAAAACAATCCGGTAGCGTTAGAAGGTTTTCTAAACATGTATGCGAATCCTGTCGTGAATAAACTAAAATATCAGAATGCTCACTAAGCCAAATATTCTTTTAATTTATACGGGAGGAACAATCGGAATGGTCAAAGATTTTGATTCCGGGGCATTAAAGGCATTCAACTTTTCCGAGCTACTTCAAAATATTCCTGAACTCAAACAATTGGATTGTCATATTGAGACGATTTCGTTTGAAACTCCGATTGATTCGTCAAATATGAATCCCTCAATGTGGGTCAAAATTGCAACAATCATCGAAGATAACTATAACAAATTCGACGGATTTGTCGTGCTGCATGGTTCTGATACCATGTCGTATTCTGCTTCAGCCTTGAGTTTTTTACTTGAAAACTTGTCGAAACCAGTGGTGTTTACTGGATCGCAATTGCCTATCGGTGATTTGAGAACGGACGCGAAAGAAAATTTGATTACAGCAATTCAAATAGCCTCTTTGCAACACAAGCATAAACCGGTGATTCAGGAAGTTTGTCTTTATTTTGAGTATAAATTGTATCGCGGTAATCGCACGACCAAAATTAATGCGGAACATTTCAATGCTTTTTCATCGCCCAATTTTCCAGCTATTGCGGAGTCAGGAGTGCATTTGCGGGTGATGCAAGAAAGCGCAGCTCCGAAAACAAGCAAAAAACTGATTGTTCATAAAGAACTCGAAGACCAGGTTGTTATAATAAAAATGTTTCCTGGAATCAATGAAACAATTCTGTCATCAATTCTCAATATTGCCAACTTAAAGGGTGTAATATTAGAAACGTATGGTTCGGGAAATGCGCCAACGGATGATTGGTTGATTTCCACTTTAAAGAAGGCCATCAAAAAAGGGTTGCCAATTGTAAATGTTACCCAATGTTCGGGCGGCAGTGTCAATATGGGACAATATGAAACCAGTTCAACACTAAAAAAGATTGGGGTAATTTCTGGAAAAGACTGCACCACAGAAGCCGCGGTGACCAAACTAATGTATCTTTTGGGACAAAAAGTAGCGCCCAATGTTTTCAAAACAATATTTGAAACTTCTATTCGCGGAGAGATGTCATAATAATCTCTTGATAATTTTTCTAACTGAGAAAATTTATGGTTCTTTGCAACCGCAATTTCCTAGAGAGGTGTCCGAGTGGTTGAAGGAGCAAGCCTGGAAAGTTTGTATATGGGTAACTGTATCGTGGGTTCGAATCC
>CANHEA010000061.1 GCA_947459635.1 Flavobacteriaceae bacterium
AAAAGTCAAATCCCAGCAACATCACAGGCAACATCCCACGCACCATATTTGGAATCGTGGTGGCGGCAGTACTTCTAATGTTGGTTCCGAATTGTTCGGCGGCAACCGTGACAAACATCGCCCAAAATCCGGTTCCTAGTCCAATCCAAGCGCAATAGAAATAATACATATTTTCAGATTTGGGTCCACTAAGCAGCAACAACATCACCCCAACTAGTGTAAATCCCATCATCAAAAACATGGTCTTTCTTCTGGAAGCCAATCGATGTGAAATAAATCCACTAGAAAAATCTCCGATGGAAGCAAACAAATACGACCAAAGAATTGCCTTACCTGGCACCAAGGTTTTGATGCCCATCTCAGGCGCAAACTGATTCGCCATCAATACCAAAATACCAATGCAAAACCAAATGGGTAAGCCAATCGCAATACACTTTAGGTATTTTATCAAACGTGTTTTGTTGCTAAAGAAGGAAAAGAAATTTCCTTTTTTGATCGCATGATTTTGTTTTACCGCATGAAAAATTCCGCTTTCAGCGACGCTAATTCGCAAAACTAACAAAGCTAAACCCAATGCGCCGCCAATAAAGTAAGCGGTGGTCCAACTTCCTGCTAATTCAACGGTAAGCTGCGCGACAACGGCTCCCAAAATTCCAAATCCAGCAACAAGGGAAGTACCAATCGCACGCAATTCTTTTGGAAGGGTTTCCGATACCAAAGTGATTCCTGCGCCTAATTCGCCTGCTAAACCGACGCCTGCAATAAATCTCAAAACGGCATACGTCAAAACGGGATCTGCAAAATGCATTTGCGGCAGAAATCCACAGGCAATGTTTGCCAACGAATAGACTAAAATAGAGCCGAAAAGCACGGATAGCCGACCTTTCTTATCGCCTAAAATTCCCCATAGAATGCCGCCAACTATTAAACCAGTCATTTGAAAACTGAGGATGTAGGTGCCAGCTACATCTGCATCCAATCCCATCGATTTTAGGCTGGGGACACGAACAATGCCAAAAAGCAGTAGATCATAGATGTCGACAAAGTAGCCTAAAGCGGCAACGATTACGGGAAATCCCAACAAGTGTTTTATTTTTTCTTGTGTTGTAAAATGTTTCATACCGGTAGTTACAATAAATTCAAATGTATTAAAAATGGGATTAAATAAGTTCATGGGTTTGCAATATTCTGGTTTTTAAGAATTCAATTCTCCTGAAGTTGTTATATTTGTACTCGAAAATTCAAAAAAAAGTAAAAATGAAGAACACAGTAATTGCATTGGTTGTTGCCCTTACAATGGCAAATTTTAATACTGCAAATGCTCAAATTAACTTAGGTGAACGAGCGTTAGGAGCAGTTCAAAAAGGCTTGAGCGGTTTTATGTTTTCTGACGCAGATGCTGCTGCTTTATCCAAGCAAGCGGTCGATAAAATGGATACTGAAAATACCGTTGCTGGACCCAAAGATCCCTACAGTGTTCGATTGAATAAAGTATTTGGGAAACATTCCGCTGAAGATGGATTGTCGCTCAATTATAAGGTCTATTTGGTAAAAGATGTGAATGCGTTTGCCACTGCAGACGGAAGTGTTCGTGTTTTTTCAGGCTTGATGGATATAATGGATGACAACGAATTATTGGCGGTAATCGGTCACGAAATCGGTCACGTTGCCAATCATGATTCGAGAGATGCCATGAAAGCGGCGTATCAAAAAGAAGCGTTGATTGATGCTGCAGCGTCTCAGTCTGATAAAGTAGCCGCAGTTACTGATGGTCAACTTGGGAAGATTGCTAATGCACTTTTAGATAGTAAGCACAGCAGAAAGCAAGAGTCTGAGGCAGATATGTTTTCCTATGATTTTATGAAAAGAAACGGCTATAATGTCAATGCGGTTGAATCTGCATTTTTGATTTTAGCTAAAATGAGTGAAGGTCAAGATTCATCGTTCATCACGAAGATGATGAGTTCGCATCCTGACTCTAAGGAACGCGCTGAAAAAGCGAAGGAACGTGCAGAGGCTGATGGTTTGTATAAGCCTTACGTAAAAGAAACGGCAAAAACAACTACGAAGAAAACAACGACAAAGAAAAAAACGCCTAAAAAGAAAAAAAAATAAGATGGAAGTAAAAGATAGCAACGGTAATCTCTTAAGCGATGGAGATTCCGTAACAGTAATCAAAGATCTAAAAGTGCGAGGATCGTCTGATGTAATCAAAAGAGGGACAATGGTGAAGAATATTCGTCTTACTGATGATCCAGCCGAAATTGATTGTCGCGTCAATAAAACGGCGATGGTCTTGAGAACCGAATTCGTAAAGAAAGCATAAAAAAAAGCAGCATGAAAATGCTGCTTTTTTTTGTTTATTGCTTTTTAACTTTTATAGGAAGTCGGTATAAAGTTCTGACGTTTTGCCCATCTTTCACGCCAGGTTTCCATTTGGTTCGAAGGGATTTTAGTACTCGAATGGCTTCTTTGTCTATGCTTGGAGTGGCGCTTCGAAGTACCTTAATATCTGTCATGCTGCCGTCTTTTTCGATTACAAATGAAAGATAGACTGATATGGTTTTGTCGATATCGTAGGCTTCAAACTTTTCTCCGACGTAGGTGTAAAATGCACTTAGGCCACCAGGAAATTCGGGCATTTTATCTACAGTCACGGTGGTGTTGAGTTCGTCTTCTAGTATTTCAGTACTGATACTGCTTTTTCCTTTTTCACCTTCGCCGTTTGGTGGAACGCCTTCTTTGCCGCCTTTTCCATCATCTGTTGGTGTTGTATTGCTCGTGTTGGTGGTTGGTGTTTTGTTTTCGGTAGTGACGTTTTGAGGTTTCACTATTTCTGGATTGGTGAGACTTTCTCGGGTTGGTTCCTTCTTAGGTTCACTTTTTTTGATTGGCAGCAACGCCTGTTTTGGAACTTGCGGTGGTGTTGGTCGTAAGTTTGAAACCTTTAGAATCACATTGTCGTAAGTGGGAACAACTGCTTCGGAATTTGAGTTGAAACTACTAATCAACATTGGGATAGTAAGTAGCATGGCTACCACAGTCAATCCTAAACAAAAAGCTAACAAAGTGGTTTCGTCGCTCTTTTGACGCAATTGAAAAGCACCGTAGTTTTGGTTTTTGTTTTCAAACACGAGGTCCATCCATGATTTGGAATAAATACTAAATTTTGACATAATTCAAAAGTTTATTGGTTACGTATTTATTCTCTCATAGTGTCGTCTTTTTTTTTTTTACAACGCAAAGAGTTAACGAAATATTGTGAAGTCGAGTTCGGGTCTATTCGTTTAGTTTGGAATGGTGTTCCAATGAAACCGACGAACCCTAGCCCCGACAGGAGAGAAAAACCTTTTGCGGTGGACTTTAGTTTGTTATTTTGTGGCGGTTGCGTACCGCAAAAGTTTGGGAACGGATGGCGGGAAATAGCTCCTAAAAGAAAAAAAGGGAACTATCGATTTAACGTTTGTTCTCGATAATTTCCGCCAATAATTTTTTAGCGCGAAGCAGTTTGATTTTGATGTTATTGAGTGGTTCACCGACTTCATCAGCAATTTCTTGGTAGCTCATTTCTTGAAAATAGCGCAACTGAATCACCTCTTGATAGTGCGGCTTTAGCTCTTTGATATAGCGGAGCAATTGCGATAGATTTTGCTCAGTAATAATCTTGTCTTCAGCGGAAGGCGCCGTGTCTGCGATGTTGTAGGCGTGGTAATCATTTTCGTCGGAATAGTCTACAAATAGTGATGACTTTCTTTTGCGAAGCATGTCGATATGTACATTTTTTGCAATTGCGATGAGCCAAGTATTGAATTGAAATTCGGGGTTGTAAGTGGCAATTTTATCGAATGCTTTTGCGAAGGTTTCGATGGTGATGTCTTCGGCGTCTGTTTCGTTTTCGGTGCGTTTGAGCATAAATCCGTAGACTTCATTCCAATAATGATCCAAAAGAAACGTAAAGGCTACTTGGTCTCCTTGCTTGGCTAGATCGATATTTTTTGTTATTTCCAATGTACCGGTTTGGAGACAATATTAGTAATAAAAATATTCATTTGAGTAAAGAGCAACATTATTTCGAGAATGGGGAACCAATACATGACATCTTTTTCTTTTAGCTTACCTGCGGAAAATCCGAGGGAAATCCAGACGAAAAGGTATCGGAAACCAATCAAACTAGTCACAATAATCCATTGAAATTGAAAAGCCAAAAGTACTGCTGGCAAGACAAAAAAGAACAATTGCGAAAAATGAAAACAACCCAATTGCATCTTATCAAATCCTTTGTAGTGTGTTGCGGTTGTGATGTGTCGTCTTTTCTGCGTAAACCACTCTTTAAATGTTGTTTTTGGTCTGGAATAGGTGAAACTGTCGGATGTAGCGCAAATCGTGGTGTTGCTTCCTTTTGCCGCTTGATTGATAAATAAATCATCGTCGCCAGATCGAATTTTCATATGTTCGATAAAGCCGTTAACATTAAAAAACTCTTCCTTTTTATACGCCATATTGCGTCCCACGCCCATGTAGGGATGACCCATTTTTGACCATGAGAAATAACTGACTGCTGTCAATAGTGTTTCAAATCGAATAAGTTTATTTAAAAATGATCCCGCTATTTTTTCGTAGGCGCCATAACCCAAAACAATGGTTTTTTGGGCGGTAAAGTTGGAGCTCATTTCCTTAATCCAATTTTTGGAAGTCGGATAGCAATCTGCGTCAGTAAATAACAAATATTCCTTTTTTGCAGCTTTGATTCCAAGGGTAAGCGCAAATTTTTTATTGCCCCAAAAAGCTTCGTTATTGACTACTTTTACGAGACGAACGTTGGAATATTGTTTTTCAAATTCTTCAAAAATGTCGAGTGTGGTATCGCTTGACGCGTCATCAATTAGGATGATTTCAAAATCTGGATAATCTTGTTCTGCTAATAATGGGACGAACTTTACGACATTTTCCTCTTCATTCTTCGCGCAAACAATCACCGAAATGGGAATTTTCTTAGGGTTGTTTTTGCCACAAGCAACAAATGAAAATTTTCCAAAAACCACGACGTAGTAAAACAATTGAAGTGCAACAATACCAATAAAAAAATAGAATAAGAAAGTCAACATAGTACCAATTTGGTTTTTTAAAACGTGCGCAAAGGTAAGAATTCAATCTCGAATTTTGAACGTTAAGTTGAATTGTATTTTGATTTTTATTGGAGGTGTTTTTTAGGAGCTTGTTCCAGCTGTACATTACATCTTTTGCGCTAGTTAGTCTGCGTCTGACCAAGAAATAATTCATGGCGCAAAAGGATGCCATTGCCATCTGGGCTAGGGCAGTTGAGTGAAAGGAAGATCTGTTTGTTAATTTGGATGTGAGAGTGCTTTGTGATCCTGAGTCGAGGAATCGTTGCAACAAATCCTTTGGTTTTTGCAAAACCGGTGATTTTTTTGTTTAAAAAGAATTTTCTAGTAAGCTCTTGCAGGATTACTGGCGTGATCCTGAGTTGGGGAGTCGTTACAACAAATCCTTTTCGGTTTTTGCAAAACCAGAGATTTTTTTGTTTAAAAAGAATTTTCTAGTAAGCTCTTGCAGGATTACTGACGTGATCCTGAGTTGGGGAGTCGTTACAACAAATCCTTTTCGGTTTTTTCAAAACCGAAAGATTTTTTTGTTCAAAAAGAATTTTCAAGTGAACTTGAATTCTTTTTGAACAAAAAAATCCTTTTTGCTATCGCAAAAAGGATTTGTTGTCGGGGTGGCAGGATTCGAACCTGCGGCCTCCTGCTCCCAAAGCAGGCGCGATAACCGGGCTACGCTACACCCCGAAGCGAGCGCAAAGATAAGGTTTAATTTTACTCTGCAAAATGATTTGCCGTAAATAAGTTAAATTTATTTATACATCGATTTTTAGGATTCAATAAGGAGTAATTTTTTAGAATTAAGTTTACATTTGCGACACAAAAATTATTTTCAAAATATACGTTATGTCGGATACAATCGAAAAAATAAAATGCCTAATTATTGGTTCAGGTCCAGCTGGTTATACTGCTGCAATCTATGCTGCTAGAGCGAATATGAGTCCAGTTTTATACCAAGGTACACAACCGGGAGGTCAATTAACAACCACGAACGAAGTGGAAAATTTCCCAGGTTATGTTGATGGCGTTACTGGTCCAGAAATGATGATACAATTGCAACAACAGGCGCAACGATTCGGTACAGATGTTCGCGATGGTTGGGCGACCAAAGTTGATTTTTCAGGTCCAATTCACAAAGTTTGGATCAATGATACCAAAGAATTGCACTGTGAAACAGTCATTATTTCAACCGGAGCCTCGGCAAAATATTTAGGATTGCCTTCGGAGCAAAAATACCTTGCTTTAGGTGGAGGTGTATCTGCTTGTGCTGTTTGCGATGGATTTTTCTACAGAAATCAGGAAGTCGTGATTGTTGGTGCTGGTGATTCAGCTTGCGAAGAGGCACATTATCTTTCTAAACTTTGTAAGAAAGTAACCATGTTGGTGCGTAGCGAAAAATTTAGAGCTTCTAAAATTATGGAAGAGCGCGTTCGCAGAACCGAAAACATTACCATCTTGATGAATCACGATACTGTTGAAGTTCTTGGCGATGGTCAAGTCGTAACCGCAGTAAAAGCAAAAGACAAAACATCCAATAGTGAATTTGAAATTCCAGCAACAGGATTTTTTGTTGCTATTGGACATTCTCCTAATACCGCAATCTTTAAGGACTTTCTAACTTTAGATGAAACAGGATATATTGTGAATATTCCTGGAACTTCCAAAACAAATGTACCTGGCGTTTTTGTCGGTGGAGATGCCGCAGACCATGTGTATCGTCAAGCAATTACAGCGGCGGGGACGGGATGTATGGCCGCATTAGACGCTGAACGCTATTTGGCTGCCAAAGAATAATGCTTCTTGAATAGGTAATCAGGATTTATAAATACAACAAAAAGCCCCGAAGTTATTCGGGGCTTTTTATTATTATGATAGTCTAATCTGAACTTGATTATTTCAGCGTTTTCTTAGTCAATACAGCATTGTCTAGAAAATTCTTCACTTCAATTTTTTGGGTACCGTAGAGCTTGGTGTCTGTTTTTCCTTTGGCATCTAAAACCAATCTAGCGGATACATTGATGCTGCATTCTGCAAATCCCTCTGTTAGTAAATCCGTATTTTTAGCTGTCAATTTTTGACCAGTAAAATCAGTATCATTGTCCAGTCTAAGCTTAAAATTAATGACATCACCTTCAATAATTGCTTTTGATTTTTGATACATGTCAAACTTCATTTGCGTAGCAGCAATCAATGCTTTTAATTGGGAGTTTTTACTCATCTCAATCGTTGCGTCTTCTGATTTTAGATTAAGTTCCGCTCTAGATTTGTGGTCCATCATCAAAGTAAATGATTTGACATTTGCGTTGGCGAATAGCTTTGCATTGTCATGAATCTTGAAGGTAAAATTCGGCAAATTTAACTCTGCCAAAGCTGTAATATTGACGTCGTCTTTTGCGATAAGCAAGTTGAAATCATCAGTAAAAGTGACTCTAACACTTAATTTTTTGGTTCCAGAAATCTGTCTTGACGTAGATAATTGAAGGGTTTTGCCTTTTGAACTGTACTCAATAAATTCCTGCACATTATCATCTGCCTCCATTTCTAGTGAGCACTTATCTCCTTTGATCAAAAATATTTCAAGATTATCCGAAACTTCAAGACTTTCAAACTCTGGAATTTCTTTCTGAACAACAGTGACTATTTTAGAACCTTTGACCTTTTCTTTCTGTTGTGAAAAGGCTAAAGTACTAAACAACGCTATCGCTATAATGGCAATAAATTTATTCATCAACGTAAATTTTCTCCAAATATAAAAAAACAATAGTGACAATCAGGAAGTTTTTTAATTATCCTGTTCTTCCAATTTCTTTAGGTTATCATCTGGGATGCGATCAATGAGATAATTATACGGATCGACGCCCGCTTCGTAGGGTTCTTCTTTTGTTCTAAAAGTAAAAACATTATCTTTCTTCGTCAATTTTAGTCGCTTATAAACCAAAGGTTTTCCAAGATTTTGATCGTTCTTAGGTTTTGCAAAAATGCCAATGTCGATATAATCAGACAGCGGAAGTTTCGATTCTTTACCCATCGCATCGGATCTTACTTTTTCTGAAGTTGTGGTCAATTTGACTTCATATTCGTTACCGACTTTCTTATACGTTGCTTTCATCATGCGATTGGAAAAAAGTGTAATATTTTCAAAAAGATCTTTGATTACATATTGCAAACTGTCCGGCGTCACTTTTCTGAATTCATCAACTGCAGCGATAGAGGTAGCGTACGGTGGCTCTTTGTATGCATAAGTATTTACTAGATTGTGCATGGCTTCATTCACTTTCGGCTCGCCAATCATTTCCTTCAAATAATACATGACTACACTGGCTTTATTGTAATGAATATATTGCTGTCCTTCAGTTTTCATTAGCGGATTTTCACCTTCTAATTCCCGGCTACGTCCATTTAGATATTCATCCATTTCATATTTCAAGAACTTTTTCATTTTGTCTTTGCCATATTCTTTTTCCATGACCATCAATGCAGAATATTGTGCAAATCCTTCACTCATCATTTCGCTTCCTTGCATGTTGGCGCCGCAAACTTGATGCGCCCAGTATTGATGACCCATCTCATGTGCAACGACATAAAATACTTGATCGATATCGTTCTTGGTGACGTCTCGCAAATCGATAATAAACCCGATTCCTTCACTAAAAGGCATCGTACCAGGAAAGGCCTGTGCATAACTTTCATATCGTGGGAACTCAATCACACGACATTGTTTGTGGTAGTATGGGCCGTAATTGTTGATGTAATATTCTAATGATTTTTGCATGCTTTTCAGCATTGTAGGTACATTATAAGCGTGCTGTTTGTCATAGTACACTTCAAGCTCAATTCCGTTCCATTTTTTTCTTGCCACTTCGTAACGCGCCGAAATAAAGGAATAGAAATTCAAAGATTTGTGATCTAATTTATAGCGGAAGAAGTTTCTATTGTTGGCCTTCCACGATTTCAACAAACTTCCGGGTGCAACTGCAATTTGATCTGATGACGTGCTGATTGTTGTGTTCACTTCAACCCAATCTGCATCATTGCTAATGTAGGTGTTGGCTCTCGACTTCAAGTCATTATTATCCAACTTTGGACTTCGTAAACGTGCAGGCAATTTTAATTTTACGCGCTTGTTTTTATCTGAAATTTCATAGCCGTTCTGATAACCAAATGCGGGTAAGAGGTCAGAATTGTTAAAGAAAGTTCCGTTTTGAGTTAGCGAAGTAAAACTGACTTCATTTTCAAAGCCTTTGGTGTATTTCCATAAATTGATATCTAACTTGATAGAATCATTTGGAGCCAAAGGTTTATCCAATTTATAGATTCGATAGTACAAGCGTTTGTCTTTCATTTTCAATTGACTTCCAGCAATATCAATTTTAATGCTATCGGTCAACTGTGGCATAGTAAAATGCAACTCAGTAATTGGAGCATTGGATTTGTTTTTGGCCCAAGCTGCTATTCTTGCCTTCATACTGCGATCTTCCGGCATGATTTCGATGAAGTAATTGAATTTGCAGTATCGAGGTTGATTTAGATTTTCGAATTTTTTGTACTTTTTCTCATAATCGACTTGCAAGTTTTCTTGTTCTTTCGAAGAGTCGTATGTATTTAGAATCTTGGTATTATAGTAAACAAAGCCTCCGTAAAGTAAGAAGGCAAGCATCGCAGCGGCAATTCCCATGCGATTCGTTTTGAAGGATTGTTTAGCAAGCGTCCAACGATATTTAAAAATCGACTCTTTTCCTCTAACATAAAACGCCAAGCAAATAAAGCAAAGCAAGCAACAGAACAGAAACCAATAGATGGAAAATCCAATCAGACCAGGAACGAAAGGTCCAAAGCCATTCATGTCAGAATAAGTCACACTTGGCCTAACTCCAAAAGAAAGCATATTAGAATTGATTTCTAAAAGTCCCCAGATAAAACTGTTAACAATAATAAAAGCGGCGAAAGCGAAATACGCGATATACCGATTATTGATCAAATAATGGAAAAGTAAGGATAACACGACCAGAAAGCAAAGTCCTGGTAAACGAACCAGATAAAGCGATTTGAAGTAGACATCTAACTCATAATGGTAATAACCCATAATGGTTTGCGTAACGACACCAAAAACAATGGCGACGGCATAAACAATTGCAATGGCAATGACTATTGCGATCAGCTTTGAAAAAAACAGAAAGTTGGATCGAATGGGGGTTGCATCTTGAATTTCGTTGAATTTTGCATCGCGTTCCTTCCAAACCAAAATACCAGTATAAAATACGATAAATCCAAGTAAGAAAATGTTGAATGCGTTTTCAATAGTATCAACAACACTATAGGTTACAGGATATTGCGATACGCCATAGCGGCTGGTAAAACTAGAGAGCCCAACGATTAGGTTAATCATTCCAATCGCCGTCAAGATAATAAAACTTGGATTTTTGATTACTGCTTTCAATTCGAATCTTGTGACTCGCAGAAATGTTTTGAATGAAAAAGTGGCTGATTTTTGACTTGAAAAGTTCGTGTCATTAATTACCAGAGGAATCTCTATTATTTTTGCTTTTTTTGTTTTCGCCACCTTTTCATTCTTGGTGTTGAATGAAAATCTAAAATAAATTGCCGTTAAAATTATGCCTGCAATTCCCAACCAAATCAATCGATTCAGGAGCAAATCTCCGTGCAATGTCACAGCGTGGTAATTCTTCTCATCAACTGTCAAATATTTTGTGACAATCTCGAATGGACGATCGCCAAACGGGTCGAGGAGGTTGGCAATCCATTCTTTTTGAATGTCATCCATAAAACCTGAGGAAACTACGTACAGTACTAAGATCAACATCGATCCAATAAAAGAAACGATGGCACTTCTATAAAGAATGGCTAGCCCAAAAAGCAAAACGCCTGAAATAATTACGTTTGGAATGGCAAAAATCAAGATGCCTTGTAAATGTCCCGCCCAAATAATTTCGCCGAAACGTTCTGCTGGCGTCCAATCGAAAATTGGCGCAAGAATGGCGCCCAGAATGGCTCCTAAAGAAACACCCAATAACGGGATAATGGAAATGATAGTTGCTCCGATAAATTTCCCGAAGAAATAATTACTTTTTTTGATCGGCGAAGAAAAGATAAATTGATGCATGCCATATTGAAAATCCCGATTTGCCGTTGCATTCATAAATGCAGTTGTCATCAGCAAACTAATAATCGACATCGTTGCGTAGAACGTTTCAATGACATAAGGTGCATTTTTATGGATGTTTCCAATACTGCCACCAATTTGGACGTTTTCCGAGGCCACTGCTCCAAAGACAAAAAGGGTATTGATAAACAAAAAGATCCAAATCATTGGCGTTTTCAACCAATATTTGAGTTCATGAGAGATAAATTTCCACATAATTGATTCGGATTTGGGTTAAACCAGTTCGTTTAATTTCGCGAAGAATACATCTTCTAAATTCTCTTCTGCTTTGACAAATCCATTATCTAAAGTACTGTCAGAAAAAACGTGAATAAGTGGTTGACCACCAACTAATTTGTTCGAAATCACTTTGTAGTTTTTTTGGTAGTCAGCCAATTCGACTTTAGAAACTCTTTTCTCCCAAACTTTGCCTTTTATTTGATCG
The DNA here is from genome assembly GCA_947459635.1 of Flavobacteriaceae bacterium. GTDB lineage: Bacteria > Bacteroidota > Bacteroidia > Flavobacteriales > Flavobacteriaceae > Flavobacterium. The sequence continues at coordinate 11,726 of CANHEA010000061.1, forward strand.
AGTGCCTCGTCGGTATTGCCACTAAACAGTACTTTTCCATTGTCCATGACCGCCATTTGTGTGCACAATTCTCGCACATCTTGCACGATATGCGTCGATAAAATAACGATAGTATTTTCCCCGATTTCGCTCAAAATATTGTAAAATCGATTGCGTTCTCCCGGATCTAATCCTGCGGTTGGCTCATCAACAATAACCAACAACGGATTGCCAATTAAGGACTGTGCGATGCCGAAACGTTGTTTCATTCCACCGCTATAACTTGCCACCGCTTTTTTGCGATGTTCCCAAAGATTTACTTTTAAGAGTAATTGCTCGACAATTTGTTTTCTGTCTGCTGCGTTATCAAAGCCTTTCAAAATCGCTAAATAATCTAGTAAGTCGATGGCTGAGGTTCTAGGATAAACCCCAAATTCCTGTGGCAAATAGCCTAAGACTTTACGCACGGTTTCTTTGTCGTTCAAAACATCAATATCACCTAAAGTTACTGAGCCGCTATCCACGTCTTGCAAGGTGGCTAGAGTTCTCATAAGCGATGATTTTCCAGCTCCATTGGGACCAAGTAGTCCGAACATTCCTTTGCTAATTGTCAGGGAAACATTATTGAGTGCGTGAACACCATTGCTATATTTTTTCTCTAAATTTCTGATGTTTAATTCCATAGGTGGTTGATTTTACGATTAGAATTTTTGCATTAGTATATTTTTATCTTAAGTGTTACAATTAAGATTTTAGAAATATACTACTTTTTGCTTAAAGTCAATTTCTTAGATATAAAATCAGAAACTTTTTTTTGCATTTATTTAGAGCGCAATTTCTCTTTATAATCATCCATGACAAAAAGGAATTTGTGGTTCTTGCGTCTTAATAAAATTAGGGTATTTATTAATATTGGAGAAAGTATCTTTTGATATTTTTCAAAGTAAAAATCCGTTACTTCATTCTTATTATTGCTTATAATAAAAGGTATCGTATACGGCGCATATACTTTTGGTGTACGGTCATGATCGGGCGAAATATAATGGGAATAATGCGTGAAATTTACCTGATTTCCTCTTCGCAAAGCCAGAAATAATTCGACAACGGAGAGTGGATTTCCTGTATTGTCGGTGAATACAATTCCTTTGTGAATATCAAGGGCGACCCACTTTTGTCTACGTGAACTGTAGATTTCGTTGAATGAATGCCCGAATTGGGTTTTGTAAAACCGATCGATGCAACCCCATTCTTTGACTTTGATATTGTTGATAAAACAAAAAATATTGAAGATTTGAGAAAAATCGGAACAAACGCCCCCTTGGTTTGCCAGCATTTTTTCTAAAGTTTCTTTTGAAGATAACCCGATACCTGGGCCGCCTTTCATTGTTGAACGCAGGAATTTTCCAATTTGAAGCGCTTTGTCGTATTCGTCAAGTGATGCATCAATTTCAATTTTGTTATTGATTTCAAAATATAAGGGTGGAATAGAAGCAAGTGAATTACTGTTATTAAAGCAACCCAAATCGCCTAAATCTTTTTCATTGACATTCTCTGACATCAGAATATACCTGATGAAATAGGCAATAGGATGACGGTTGAAAAATTTAGAAATTCTCTTCAAAACTGTTTGACTAGATACAATATTATTTGCGATGGCACTCAATCGCGCTAGGGGGCTAATTTATAAAATATAAATAAACTATTTTATGATGTTGTATCCAAAAAAAAAATCACCCGATAATTGGGTGATTTTTAGGTTAAGCTCGGATTAATTATTTCTGTGTAACGCTGCCTCCTGAACTTGATTTCTTATTCAGGTTTGCCGGCGATTTATGATAGTTTATGGAACCACCGCTTGACGCTTTGGCATTTAAACTTACCAGTGGAAACACATCGGTGTTGCCGCCACTCGAAGCGCTGGCGATAACATTATTGGCGATTAGTTTTTCCGCATCTATTGAACTTCCGCTGGAGGAAGCAGATTCAAGATTTATCGATTTGCCTTGAATGGTTAGGTTGCTGCCACTTGATGCTTCACAAATAGTTTTTGACGCTTCAACGGCAATGTTAATCTCGGCACCGCTGCTAGATTCGATGGTGAGGTTGTCACTTTTTATAGTATTGCGTCCAGTAAAATGCGCACCGCTAGTTATTTTAATGCTAGCAATGTTCGGCATTTTTACGATTATTTTTTTCATCCGAACATTGCGATAACTGTTATAGTCAGAACTAATAGTCAGAACACCGTTTGATACTTTTGTTGTGATATGCTTTTGTAGATTATCATCAGCAACAACGGTAACTTCTGTGTCTGGCGACTGTTCTAAGACAATGTCCAGTCCTTTTCCGGCTTCTATTGCAGTAAAATTACCTTCAAGGTTACGTTTTTCGGTTGTCACGTTTCCACTTCCTGTAATTCCGTTGAATTGACAAGAAGTCAATAGCATAACTACAGCGCATAGACTCAATATTTTTCTATAAATACTTGCTGAATACCGCATGATTATTTTGTTTTAATGGTAATTCCGTCGCCATTTATTTTGACACTTTTGATTTCCTTATTTTCAGATTTCTTGTCACTTTTCTTAATCAAGATTCCGTTTTCGTTCAATGTTACACTGGTTCCAAGTGAATCGTTTGGTTCTTCAGGACCTTTAATATCTATAGTGCCATCGAAGTTTTCTGCACCTTCTACATCATTCCACTCGTTTTCTTCTGGTGGGCAATTGAGGCATTTGACTTTATTAGTGTCGACTTTATATAAATATTGATCTGAACTAAAATGCAAATTGAAGTAAGAGTCATCAGAATCGTCGTAATCTTGAATGCTGGTATCTGGTTTCAAGATCATTCCCACTGGCAAGTACAAGTAAACTTCAACTTCTTGATCACGATATTTGTTTTTGAAATCTGTTAATAGATAGTTGTCTAAAATCAAATGATTTCCTTCTAGCTTGTACCCGTATTTGATTTTCTCTGCTGTTTTCTTCGCAGCAGATAAGGAACGGCCTTTGGCTTTTCTTTCTATTTGAATGTAAGGTACTTTTTCATCTGTTTTTACAACATACATACGTACATCATTAGAGTAGATTACTTTGGCATTATTAGGGTCTTCTGTGATAATAAAATTGTCGTTGTCGTTGATATCGTTGGCGTAAAAATCATTGAATTGAAATTTAACATACAAAGTATCAGTAGATTTTAAAGGCAATGTTTCTTTTTGTAAAAATGTGCCATCAACTGCGAATTCAGTAGCTTGACGAACGCCAACAGAAATTAAGATTCCGATAGAAATCAACCATAATGCTAGTAGCGTATATCTTGCAATATATCCAATCGATTTCATATTTGGAGACAATAATTTGAATCCCAATAGCATCAAGAAAAAGAAAGGAATTCCGATTGCACCAAACATCAACAGACCAAAAACCCACAGCGGATACTCTGAAATATTCCCGGCTTCAAAGAAACTTTGCCAAGGGAAATCGATAAATTCCGTTGAACCCAATGTAAATACACCGATAAATAATATAACAAGAATTGCCAAACTTGAAATGATTAACATAACACCTAATACTTTAGCAAATACTTTAAGAATAGACATCAAAACGTCGCCTACGCCACCAGTAAATTTATCAACACCAGTTTTGACTTGGTTTCCCATTTTGTCATAGTTGGCATTTTTAAATTTTTCTGAAACGGTTTCAAATTCTTCCTTTACTTTTTTCTCGATATTAGAAATCGTAATGGGTTCGCCTTTCATTTCTAATTTTTCAGAAGTCGTTATAGCTTCTGGCATGACAATCCACAGCACAATATAGGCAACAATGCCTGATCCGAAGCCAGCAAAAACTAAAACTACTAAAATTAGACGCAACCAAACAGCATCAATACCAAAGTAGTGACTTAGTCCAGAAGCAACGCCGCCAATCATACCGGTATCTTTGTCGCGATATAGTTTTTTATTCGCTCGGGTTGCACTATTAAAATCAGTTGCTTTTTTTGGTTCCTCGTCATCGTTATCTATGCGATAATCTTCCGGTTGTCCCATGACAGCAATGATTTCATCCAATTCTTTCAAGTTGATGACTTGTTTTTCGTTGGTGTGTTTTTCAGCCACCAATTCAGCGATACGCATTTCGATGTCTTTGATAATTTCATCTTGCCCATTCGAATTGGATAACGAGCGTTTGATAGCATCAAAATAACGTGATAATTTTTGGTAAGCATCTTCGTCTATGTGAAAAAACATACCTCCTAAATTTATGTTTACTGTTTTATTCATGACTTTTATTTTTGTGTTGTTATAATGTTTACTGCATCCGACAATTCTGTCCAAGTGCT
>CANHEA010000062.1 GCA_947459635.1 Flavobacteriaceae bacterium
ATAACTTGCAAATTCATAGACAAATTTGTAAATTTACGCATCAAGATTTACGCTATTTTCTTACAAAATACGAGGTGCGAATTCGGTTAGTATTGCGATGCGTCCGATTAAAAGCCTTGAAAACATTGATAATTTTGAGTAGGTTCGACTCTCCCCGACTCCACATCAAGCGTCATTTGTTGGCGGCTGTAAATAAAGAAAATCCATCAAGTTTACTTGTTTGGATTTTTTTTGTTTACAGACGTCTGTCTTTGTAAAAGACAGCAAATGGCATTTGCAGGTATGGCGTTTAGGAGTTGAGCGGAGCTACTCTCCCCGACTCCACATTAAGCGCAATGAGATTGCGGCTTTAAAAAGAAAAAAACCATCAAGTTTACTTGGATGGTTTTTTTGGAATATGGGCGTTTGTCTTTGTAAAAGGTAGCAAATTGCGTTTGCGGGTATGGCGTTTAGGACTTGAGCGGAGTTACTCCTCCCGACCCCACATCATGTGTTAGCTGAGGGAATGGCTTGCGCTAATCGTCGGGATCGAGTTGGAATAGTTCTTCGACGGGTTGGTTGAAGACGCGGGCGATTTTTAGTGCCAAAATGGTTGATGGGGCATATTTATTGGCTTCCATGGCGTTGATGGTTTGTCGGCTTACGCCTACTTTTTTGGCGAGTTCTTCCTGGCTGATATCGAGGATGGCTCTGGCGATACGGATTTTGTTTTTCATGGGTTGGATTTTTTGGCTTGATAAAGGAGGTATTCAAAACGGAGTATAAATATGAGTAAGATGGTGAACATGTTGTAAATCATCACGTAGAGGAAATTGACATCGAACACCAGTATTAACGCCAACAATAGCAACGCATAATTTACTACTACAGCCCACAACAGGGCGTTGAGGCGTAGTTCGGAGATATACTCGTCTTCCTGCTCTGCTTTTGAGAGCATGAGTAGGAGTCCACCGATGATTAGTACAATCCCCACCAGCGTATTGGCAAGGTTGACGTTGGTTTCTGTTTCGTTTCCGTTGAGTTGTTGGATGACAGTAGGCAGTTGGCAATTGAGGAAGGCAGGTGGGGCTTCGGTAGTGATGATGAAGATTCCTGCAATGGCTGCCGGGATGAAGAGGATCCAACCAAGGGTTTTGAAGCGGTGCGGTAATAATGGATTTGTTCTCATGCTATGGATTTATAGGAGTTTAATATTTTCGGGTGCGATGCCGAAGTATTGGCAGCATTCTTCGATGGTGATCATCTGGTGCGGCATTTTGTTGTATTGTTTTTTGATCTGGTCGAGTATTCTTCGGGCATGGCGTTCGCTTTTGCCGGTAAGCATGGCGATGTCTTTAGGATAAATTACGAGTCGGTTCATGAGCAAAGTGTTCTAATTCCTATCAGGTACTTCTCTATTCTGAAATCAAATGTAAAATATATTTATTAAAATGACAAATATTTTTTACATAAAGTATGGTTTTTTGTTCTTTTGGATGTGGTTGTTGGATGTTGTAGTAGTTATTTATGTATGGCGTCGGTATGGAGTATATATGGAGTATGTATGGGGGAAGTAATTTATAAATTGTTGTTATCGTTTTGTGATTGAAGATGGTGAGATTACGAGTGGTGTATTAGTTAGTTGGTTATTGCACGTATTACAAATCCTCCATCGGTTTTACTATATCTTTCTTTTACCGCACTGATTCTATTTTTCAGCGGTGTTTGGTGAATCTTCGATTTGTCTTGATACAAACCGACGCGGTCTTGATAAGATATTTCTGCTGCTACAGTGAGGTTGGTGTTTTGGTCTATCATTTTTAGGCATCTGTTACAAATACGCGATTGGGTGCGTTTCGAAACGCCCTACCCTATCTCTAAAGTGCTTGTCTTACTTTTCTTTCAATTTAGGTCGAATTGTGGTGACAAAAGTGTCGTTTTAGGACAAATGGGACAAAACGGTCGTTTTGGGACATGCGTATTTGTCTTGCTGGGTGGCGGTATCTAGCTTTGGTCATTATTAACCAATTAAAAGCTAGAAATCATGGCAAAATCAAATGGTATTTTAAAGATTGAGGGCACTATTGAGGACCTCACATTTTACAAACAAGACGGACAGCATTATGTGCGACGCAAAGGTGGCGTTTCTAAGGAGCGCATTGCGGGTGATCCGAACTATGTGCGTACGAGGGAGAACAATTCTGAATTTGGACATTGCGGGAATGCGAGTCGACTGCTGCGTTTGGCTCTGGGCAGTATGGTAGCCCGCGCCAAGGATTCGAAATTGCATAGTCGGTTGGTGCAAACCCTGTCGCGTATTAAGAACCTCGACACGCAGTCGCCCCGAGGGCAGCGCATGGTCGGCAATGGTCTCGACACCCCTATGGGCAAGCAAATGCTGCGCGGTTTTGACTTCAACATTCACGCGCCTTTACAAACGGTATTGGAAGCAAGCTATGTGGTGGACGCGACCATTGGCAAGTTGACGTTTGCGGACCTTATCCCCATGGATCAGGTGAATTTTCCGGAAGGTGCGACGCATTTTAGTCTGCAAACCGCTTTTTCTGTCGTGGATTTTGGTACCGGGCAATCAGCAATTGGGTATAGTCCGATAGAGAACTTGCCTTTGAACAATCAGCCTACCTCCTTAGGGCTTATCGTAAATAACCTACCGACTGGTAGCGGTATTCGTTTCTTTGTGTTGATGATTTCATTTTTCCAAGAGGTGAACGGGGTGCAGTATTCGTTGAAGAATGAGGGGTATAATGTGTTGAATGTCTTGGAAGTGTTGTAGGTGATGTAGTTTTTGTTATTGAGGAACGCCCTTATTTAGGGCGTTTTTTTTATACAAGTTTTTTTACCCTACTTTTGGAAAACACCATGTACTTATGAAAAAGATAATCCTTACGGCACTTTTAGTTCTTTCAATATGCCACCTTCACGCACAAACCCTATTAACTGCAAAGGTAATCGGCGTTAGAGATGGCGACACCGTCGAAGTCCTTGACGACCATAACAAAACCACCATGCTGCGTCTGGCAGAAGTTGATTGTCCCGAAAAGAAACAACCTTTTGGCAACGCTGCCAAACAGTTTACCTCTAACATGGTATATCGGAAAAACGTTAGCTACATTATCACCAACAAAGACCGTTACGGCCGTTCTGTGGCAAAGGTCTATTATAAAAACAAATACCTATCTGCTGAATTGATAAAAAACGGTATGGGTTGGCATTATAAAAAACATTCTCGCTCGAAAGAGCTAGCACTACTCGAACAAAACTCACGAGCAAGGAGAGTCGGATTATGGGCAGACCCAAATGCAATAGCGCCATGGGATTGGAGGAAAGCGAAAGGAGCAAAGTATTGTCGCTAACGATAGAAAACTGAAGAAAATAATTTGTAAAGAAATACGTTCATTTTTTGAATAGGTTAATTTGTTAAATTTTTTTAGATTTACAAATTAGCATTTCTGCAACTTTTTTTAAGAATGAAACAATACCAAGCATCTCACATACTTAATTCAGTTTTTAAAAAACTTCATGATTTCGCAGAAGAAAACGAAAATCAAACACCTTTTGATGATGATTATGAAAAAACTTCTTCACTAAAATATCATTTATTAATTAGAGGTATTATCAAATCATAATGTATAACAGTTTTTAATATCAAGTTATATTTCAAAATAATGATTAAAAAATAAGTTAGATTTATAATATGAAAAAGAACAACATATATCCGTTAAAAGATAAATTACTAAACTTCATAGACACATTGATACATGAATTGGAATATGGTCAGGATTTTACATTTCCAAAGGAATTAGAATTAGAAAATTTTGCTGTAAAAGATTTTAGTTATGTTTCATATTTCATAGAAATTTTACACGAACCTAATGAGAGTTGGAGAAAATTTAAAGTCCTTTTGACAGATAAGGAAGAATTCAGGAGAGAAATTTACACGGACAAAAGTCTTCAAGACATAAAAAGAGAATTACAAAAATTAACAGATTTAAACTACATTTTATTAGTTTTAGCTAGAGAAGAAATATTCCACTACTACAATAATCCATTGTTTTTTATTGATCTATATCAAAAATTTGAAAATATTAATAGTAACGTAAAATACAATAAAATTTTAAATATTCCGGATGAAAGAGCAAATTATTTTGTAAAGCTTTTTTCATCAGAAGAAAATGTAAGTCGTTCTTTTATTGATGATTCATTGGAACATAGAAGTAGAGCCAATACAATTAAGTCACTTTACAAACAGGATTTTAGCCTGAAAAACTTCATAAATCACAAGGATTTCATAAATAATTTTGTAGTATATATCTTTTCAATCCATGAACAAAGAAGTACAAGCAGAAGAGATTATTGGTCTATTGAAAAAGAATATTGTCTTTTTCATAAAGGAATTAGAGTACAAGATGAATACATTAATTCATTGCTTCCTGAAAGTCATAAAGAAAGTTTTGATGAATATAATGATTCAACACCCGGTCTTGTGAGAAAAAAAGAAGTTGATTTTAAGATTAGTTATCTCGAAACAGAAAGATTTCATGAAAAATATAAACTAGATAAACATTTAGCTTTTTTATCTACTAGGATTGATTTTAATTGATTAATTGCCTTTACTAGAAATAAATTAAATTCATTTTAGAAGAATAATTAACTATTTTCTTTTTAGAAAAATTGCTTGGTAAATTATATAATAATGAACATTTTCTCTAATAAATCTCAAAAAGAAGCCTTTCTTTTCTATTTAAAACAAATGGACATAGAAATGATAGACTTAATTTTAGATGATAAATTAAGTTATTTTGATGTTGCTAAAGATATTTTTATAAATAAACTAAAGTCATTTAAATCCGAATTAGAAGCTTTGGGAGAAATAGATTCAATTCAGATTTATCAAAATGACACCTCTAGTAATACGTATTATCTCATTGTAGAAAATTATGATTTAGAGCAAGAGTTAACTTTTAAAGAGGTCGAAAACAAGATAGTAGATATTAATAGTCATTTTAATTCTCAATTAAAAAAAAGTTGTCCACTAGCGTTGCATTTTGGTCTTGATGAACGGATAAATTTCAAACCTACTGTAGATTATCTTTTACAAGTCCAATATTGCACAAATGCTTTTAAAGAATTAGTTAATGACAGTAATATAATTTTAGACTATGATATAATCGAATTTTGGATAAGTAAACATAAATCACTTTACCATCAAGTAAAAGATGATTTATTTATGTTTAAATTCAATGACTTTAGAAATATCTATGATCTATTAGTTGACCTAAAGGAACTCATTGCTTGCTCTTTTGAAGCACAAATAGCCATAAAAGAATATGATGATTCTAATGAGTCTTCAATTCAAAAATGGAAAAATGACCATCTTTCTTTATTTGTGGGTCATACTGAATATTTCGAAGGTTATTTTATTGATTTTGAAAAGGTAACCTATTCTGGTATAAATGATATAATTCAATTGGATTTATTTCCCAATTTATATTTATTGAGAGATGATTTCTTGTACATTAAGAAATTTAATGATTTATATTTTACACTCACTAACTTTTCTTCATTAGAAATTAATGATGATGCTACCCCTTTTTAATAAATAATTGCAATGGACGACTACACAAAATACATCATATTAAGCCATCTCCATTGGATTGAAAAAGGTATTACACAAGAAGACATTTCTAAATCCTATATCGAAATAAAGGATAAAGATATTTTTTCAGGAGTGAATATTCGTCAAATCCAAGCAATTATGGGATATAAAGTAAATTATTAAGAAGTAATCACTGTATCAGATTATGAAAAAATTAAATTTTTATGGTTAAGTCTTTCAAGATTTACCATTGATTTATCATTCATGAAATTTTGCACGAACCTTGAATAGCTAAATATTGGTTGCTTTAATGAGGTAAATCTCGATGCAATGCTGGAAAATATCAAGTTGAGAAAGATCATTGCAAATAGCAACAAGCTCAATGATATTAATGCTTTATATGCTCATAATGATTTGGAATATCTCAATATTGAACGCAATCCTTGTGGATGCTTAAAGCCCATTGCTCAATAGCGGAAAATAAGTGGACTACGCGTCTATCGAAACCCCGATACCGGGAGAACTACTGGAAAATGAAGATCTCTATGAGAAGATATTAGTTCGCGCATATTGCGACCTCTCCCATCGCCTTGAACAAATTTTAGGCAAACCCACTACGATTGATTACCAGAACTCATACACTTTATGCAACTCCTATGATTTAAATTACACACATTCATTACAATCCAAGAATTTAAAAGTAACCTAACGCATATACCCATTCTCCCCATTCCGTTTCAACTTCACTTTATAATTATCGCACTTATTACACGTATGGTTCGACTGCCAAGTCAATGACAGCTCATGCACTCCCTGCGTATTTCCTATTCGTGAAATGTTGAGGTCGTAAGAATAGCCAAAAGTAAAAGCCCCTAACTTCATAGAAATAATCGGGTTTACAGAAGTAATAAAATGACTATTGTTGCTCCTACCCTCAGGATTTGTAACTGCCATCACACCAAACGAAAACATCGGCAACTCCATAATTCCGCCTATATCCAACCTATTATATTGAGATTGTCTCATATAATTGAAGGTAAAAAAAACATCCGAATCATCAGGTAAGAAACTTGGTTTCGAATTATTTAAGTCTAAATAATAGCCACCATGAACTGTCAAAAATAAATCCAAGGGTACATTGCCATTTTCTGTAAAAGAAATATCCGGACGGTTAAGGTGTTTCAAAGCGGCACCAAACCACATATTATCTTTGTCGAGAACTATTCCGCCAGAAAAATCTAAAAAATCTATTTTATTGCCAACATTAAGCACACCAGGGTCGATACTCCCAGCACTAGTAGAACCATCATTAATATTAATTTGGTCCTCGAGTAACAAACCGCCAAAATTAAAATTCTTAAAACCATACCCGCCTTCAACACCAAAACGTAAGCGCCACTCGTCATTCAATTCTACCCGATAGGAGACGGCACCATTCAATTGGTAGTAATTGTAATCCGTAAACACTTCATGGTGATTTAGGATTGTCCCTCCAACTGCAAGCTGATCGGTCACCATATTGTTCACATAACCAAAACGTGTATCCATTCGGCGGTTGCCATCTGGCCATTGACGGCGATTGATAATACCAGCGTTCCAAGCATTGGCAAGACCTGTAAATGCTGGGTTAATCGTTTCCGGAACCAACATATATTGCGTAAAAATAGGGTCTTGAGCTCGCACCTCGAGGAAAGAAATTAGCAAAAAGAAAAATAGTATCGGTCGTAAATTCATTTCAAAAGAGGCTTATTTAATTAATACGAAGGTTTGATTAGAATTGACGATGGTACCATAAAAGGTTTCTGCGGTCACTTTCGAGTAGTAATTGCCGTTCTCTGCACTTCTTCCGCCTATTTTTGCATCCCATCCCCTTAAAACATCTCCTTTTTCAGAATAAATAAGCGAACCCCAAGTGTCATAAATATCCAATTGTACATTTTTCAAGGCTTTAGTAACGGGTCTAAAAGTGTCGTTTAGTCCGTCACTATTAGGAGTAAACGCAGTTGGAACAACCAGTACATAACCTTTTTCTACAATCAAACTAATCATCTGTACATAAATACATCCGAAGGGATAGGTAACAGTTTGTTTGATAATATAATCTTTAGCAATATTATAGGTGTGCACCGGATTTAGCTCGGTCGAAAAAGTGCCATCACCAAAATCCCACGAAATTGATACGTAATCTCCGGTAACATTACTTTGAAATTGAATCGGATCACCTATAGAATAAATCCCATAAGTAGTGTAGCCAATCGAATTGGTATCAAAGGAACTGTAGCCCAACACGGGCGTTGCTACCACTAAGGTATAACTCGTGATACAGCCATAGCTATCGGTAACTGTCAATAGAACCGTACCGTTGGTATCGCTGTGCATAATTTCATTATTCACCCCGCTGATTGTACCACTAGACCATTGCAATTGGTAGGGCGGAATGCCACCAGTGACTTGCGCAACGAAAGATTCATAAACATAACGGGTTTCACAATCAAAGTCAGTTTGAGTGGTCATAGTAATATTAATAGGTAGTTGACGACTGATAACATATTGTGCTGTTTGAACACATCCATTCACATCGGTCACCGTTACAAAATAATTACCTGCGCTAACTGCATTCAAATCCTCAGTTGTAGTGCCATTTGACCAAGTGTAAGCAAATGGTGGAGTTCCTCCAGAAACTAAAAGATTAATAGCACCACTATTCGCATCATCGCAATCAAAGGCATTGGTCAAATTAGCTGCGACAACCAGTGGCTGCGGCTCAACGATGGTAAATGTTCTTGAAATTGTACATGGCGTTCCATCAATGATAGTAACCGAATACGTTCCTGGTCCTAAATTATTTCTGGTGGTTCCCGCCGTACTACCATCACTCCAAGATAAAGTTATTGCTGGAATACCTCCTACAAAATTCAAATTAATGCTGCCATCATTCGCCCCAAAACACGAGACATTCCTTACGATAGGATTTACAGTAAACAACAAAGCCTCAGGGATCACAACTGTAATTGGTTTTGTACAATTATTACTGTCGGTAACCAAAATAGTATAAGTAGCGGCCGACAAATTATCTTGAAAAAATCCAGTGGCTAAATTATCCCACTGAGCAGTATAAGGTCCTGTACCACCAGTAACCGTTAAGGTAATCGAAGCATCATTGGCACCATAACAAGTAATTGGGGTAGTTGCGGCAGTAATCACAATATCATTGGGTTGTGTGATGATAATTCCGTTTAAGATTTTCACACCTCCGTTAGCATCTATAATTTTGACACTATAGGTGTCCGCCACTAATCCGCTAAAGACTTGATTAAGACCAGTATCATTTAATATCGTATTCACGATAGTGCCGCTTGAATTAATCAACTGAAAATCATAAGGTGGCACAGACTCCTGTGTAATGGTAATCCCTAGCACACCATTACTATCTCCAAAGCAAATCAAATCAACATGCACAGATATATTTTCTTGAAATAACAATTCTGGTGGTTGGGTTAAGGTAAAAGTCAAAATAGTTGGCGTACAAAAACCGTCATCAATAATCACGCTGTAGGTTCCTGCTGCAATACCATTCAGGTCTTCTGTAGTGGCTGTAAAACCATTAGGTCCGGACCATGTATAAGTGTAAACTCCCGATCCACCAGTTACGGTCAAATCAATAAAACCATCCGTAGCTCCAAAAAAACTAACCCCATAACTATTATAATTCGAGATGGTACCAGTGGCGACGATCGTGGGATTTACAGTTATAGAATAAATGGATGCCGGCCCATCACATCCAACCCCGTTAAAGTTAAAGGTTCCTACCGAGATATAGGTCACCGTTAGTGGTGTAGTGGTACTATTCACCAAAGTTTGAACGGGTATTACATCAGTTCCCGATAAAATAGCGCCACTGATACCAGCAGGAACAGTAGCAGTCCAATTGAATGTAATTGCACCCGGTGTCGAAGATGATAAAGTTACAGAACTACTATTAGTTCCGTTACAAATAGTCTGATCAGCAATGTCAAAAACAACAACTGGTTTTGGATATACTAATACGTCAACCGTAAACGAATTACCAGTACAGATACCAGCAATCGGAGTTACAGCATAGGTTACGGTTCCAACCTGATTAGTGCTATTGATCAACGTCTGAATTAATCCAGTTTGTGGTACTGTTTCATTAGTGGCTCCGGTTACGCTTCCTACGGGATTAATACTGACTAAATTCCATGTATACAACGTGTTGGCTGGCACTGTATTGCCGCTGCCGGGCTGGGGAACAAAATTCAACAAATCGCCACTACAAGTCACTACATTTTGGGCAACAATTACTGGAATTTGAAAAATGCTAACTTCCGCAGTATTGGAGGTAATCAAAGTACAACCACCCGAAGAAAACGTAATTTCACAATAGTAATAAACGGTACCAACATTTGTTGACGGTGGGTTATAGCTATCTGTGGTGGCTCCAATAATAATGGTCCCCCCCGAGTTACTATTTGTGCTATTGCTAAACCATTGATAACTTGCCACACCTGTTCCGTTGCTGTAAGCCACATTGATTGGCGCAACAGTTCCTCCCTCACAAACTGCTCGATCTTGCGGTTGTGTAGTGATCAATGGTGCAGGAACAACAACAACCTCTGCTAAATTACTCACTACTTCACAGCCAAGACCAGGCTGAGAAACAATACAATAATAAGTGGTAGTTCCCGGCACACTTGTATTTGGAATGTAAGTATTGTTGGTCTCGCCAGGAAGCAAAGTGTTCGGTGGTGAATTGGAATACCATTGATAAGTAAACGATCCTAATCCACCGGAAGCAGTAACTGCTAAAGTAGTAGGAGTCGTACCTTGACATAAGGTTTGCGTTGTAAACGGTTGAGCGCTCAAAGTTGGGTCAGCAACCACGATGACTTCTGCCGAATTACTCGTAGCGGTACCACAACCATTTCCGCTCAAGGAAACGGTTGCATAATAGTAAAAGGTGCCTGCAGTATTAAATGGTGGCGGACTAAAACTCGCAGAATTAGTGCCTACAGGAGTTCCCCCTGTAGTGGCATTCGTACTATTGCTATACCATTGATAGGTTGGTGTTCCAGCGCCATTCAAATAACTGACAGTTAACGTCGGAATGACACCACCAACACAAATACTCTGTGTGATTATTGGCTGTAGATTAATGGTAGGAAGTGGTTCGACAGTAATGACTGCGGTATTTGATGTAATGTTGGTACACCCACCCGAAGAAAAAGTAACAATACAATAATAACTTGTAGTCGCTGTTAGTGTTGGTGTAAACGTAGCGTTCGTCGCTCCAGGAATTAAACCAGTCCCATCATACCATTGATAACTAGCAGTACCAGTCCCATTCGTATATGCCACGCTCAAAGGATTGGGTACTCCCCCAATACATATAGCATCAGATTGTGGCTGACTGCTAATCGTTGGTGCCGGAACAACAATAACTTGAGCATTTGCACTTGTCACCTCACAACCCAATCCGGGTTGAGAAACAATGCAATAATAATTAGTGGTTCCAACAATATTCGTATCTGGTACGAAGGTGCTATTCGTGGCACTCGTTATTAACGTTGCCGGAGCAGCGTACCACTGATAACTAAACGCTCCCAGACCCCCGACGGCAGTAACCGATAAAGTAACTGGCGTGGTTCCTTGACATAGCGTTTGCGTTGCATTGGGTTGTGAACTGATAGTGGGGTCAGCAGATACATTTATGGCGGCAACCGCACTAGTGGTTGTACCACATCCATTGCCACTTAACGTGAGCACTACATAAAAATAAAAAGTACCTGGACTGGTAAAAACGGGAGGTGTATAACTCGCGTTCGTAGCACCAGGAATGGCAGTCCCTCCAACTGTAGAATTGGAAGTATTGGAGTACCACTGGTAGGATGGGGTTCCTGTTCCTGCAGTAAAATTTACGGTCAAGGGAGAAGCTATCGTAACCCCGACACAAATATTTTGCGTAGCTAATGGCTGCAATGTTATAGTAGCTAATGGATTTATGGTAATGCTAGCGGTAGCACTCGTAAGACTAGCACAACCTCCCGAAGAAAGGGTTATCACACAATAGTAGTAAAGTGTTCCTATTGCAGAAGAAGACGGCGTATAAGTAGCGTTTGTCGCTCCAGGAATTAGGGTGCCACTAGTAGTATTATTGGCAGTATTCGAATACCACTGATACAACGGAGAACCAACAGCACTAGAAATTGCAACCGATAAAGACGCAAGCACTGCACCTTGACAAGCACTACTTGCAATAGGTTGGCTCGTAAAAGTAGGCGCTGGATTAACTGTAATTACATATTGCACAGCCGTGCCCAAACAACTTCCAATAGAGGGCGTTATAGTATATGTCACCGTTCCGGGTGAAGTATTGGTAGTTGTCAATGTTTGAACAGGAATGGTATTCGTATTTCCCGATGGAGTAAATCCACTGATCCCAGGAGTAGCGATGGCGGTCCAGTTAAAGGTTGTACCTGTAGGATTGGCGGTCAAATTTATTAATGATGTTTGCGTTCCCGAACAGATGGTCTGACTCAGCATTGTATTGGTGATAGTCGGACTAACACTTACCAAAAAAGTTTCAGTAGCAGTAGCTGAGATCCCGCATTCATTGGTAACCGTTAAAGAAACGGTATAATTTCCTGTAGCTGCATAGTTAACGGTTCCCGGTGATACAGCGCTTGAACTAGAAGGAGTCCCTCCCGGAAAACTCCAAGCATAGGTCAAAACACTAGAAGCAGGAGCACACCCATCCACAACTGCAGACGGTGTAATTGCTGCAGTACCACAAAAATCAGGAATCGCATTAATGGCTGCTGTCGGAGGTTTCTTTACCGTGACGGTTTGTATCGATGAGGTTACTGCACCACACGAATTCGTTACAGTTAATCTGATGTTATACGTACCAGGCATAGTAAAATTATAAGAAGCATTTTCTGTCGTTTGATTAGGAATCGTAACCGTAGACGTTGCACAGTATAATGGTGTATGGGTTACCTGCCATAAATAAGTAGCTGTAGTACATTGATTCGTTAGATTAGTAGTATTTGTAGCTGAAACAGCCAATGGTGTGCAACCAGAGGTTGCATTTAAGCTGAATAGAGGAACCAGTGGTGGTTCAATACAAATCTGTTCGGTTTTTGTAGTGATTCCACAAAAATTTTGTGCAGTTAATGTTACTGTATATATTCCTGGAGTGAGGTATGTATGACTAATATTCTGAGGTGGTGAAAGCGGTGTCGTTATTGTTGGCGAACCATCTCCAAAATTCCAAGTATAAATTGAACTCTGAACGCAACCTTGCCCATATCCCGCTATAGTTGTATTTGTAAATAAGATACTATTATTAACACATCCATTAGCTGGTGCAGTAAAATTGGCCTCTGGTTTAGTCAAGATGGAAATATTTCCTAAAGTAAACGGTGTTGTTCCACAAGCATTTGTAACATCTAATCTAACTTCAAAACTTGCAGCAGGACAACTACTTGTTGTGTAAACATGAGGGATAGGATAATTGGTTGAACTTGAAGGATTAGCTGAATTAAAGTAAATAGAACTATTTAATTGATTTTGTGTCAAAAATAATGTTGAACTATCACCATAATCGATACTGTAAGTGGTGTCCAAAGAATTACTTCCCCAATTTGAAATAGAAAATTGCAGATTAGCTGTTGGTGCGCATAAATTTTGGGTTGAACCAGGACTGTTTATTCCTCCAAGTGGATTGGAAACATTCTTTATAACATATGTTTTAGAGTTGCTACAACCATTATTACCATTTGCGGTAATAACCATTGAATAAGCACCTATCAAATTATAAGTATGACTAATAGGAAAAGTTATGTTTGACTGTGTATTTCCGTCACCCCAATTTATTGAATAAGATGAAATACAACTCGAAACACTAGTATTTCCTACAGTAATTGAATACACTGGATTTGCAGCTGCATTATTGCAATTACTAAATGGGTCAAAAGGATTGATAGTATCGCTAAAACTAATATCAGGTTTTTGCTTTACAGTAACCGTTCTATTCCTTGTAACGGTACAACCTCCTCCTATTATTGTTAAAATGACAGTGAAAGTGGCCGTTCCACACCCTAATGAAGTAAAAGAATGTGTTGGATTCTGCTGATTCGATAGTGGTGTTCCATCCCCAAAATTCCATGAATAAACGTAAGTTCCGGTTCCACCAACACTTGAAGTAAACTGTAATGCTGTTCCCGAACAAGTATTGTCATTTGTAAAAGTAAAATCAACCGTTGGGGGTGCACTAACTGTAACCGTAGCTGATCCGCTCTGATTTTGAGTGGCATTGGTATTATCCTTTACGCTGATCAAATTATAAATATAAACACCTACTACACCGGTTGGTGCTGCAATAGTTATGGTGTTACCTATTGAAGGAGGTGTTACGATATTAGCTCCCCCATTAATGTTATAAGTAAAAGTATACGGTGCCGTTCCGCCACTACCCGTAAAAGTAATCACAGGACCAGGGGCATTCTGACAAACTGTGGTAGTACCAGAAATCGTGGCCGATGGTAAAAGCAAATTCGAAGCTACCGCTTTCATTTTAAAGTCGCTGCAAAAGGCATTTCGTGCAAATAATCCAGAATGAACACTAAAAAAAACTAAGACAAGACCTATTTTAAGAACAAACTTCATATTTATATTTTATCAGCAAGTGATTGCTATTCAATGTATAATTAACTAAAATATCTTCATTTGAGAAAGAATGAACTTTCATAAAAAGAGCTATGACTTCTCAAAATGTTTCGACGAAAACTAGTGCTAAGTCGTCTTTTTTATATCATTTTACAAAGAAGTAATAATTAACCCTATGTAAATAAATAACTCGACGAACAACTTATATATCAGTCCAGTTACAACTATTCACTGGCTCAAAAAAATCATTCTTGTGACTTCATAATTTATCTTTACTATTTTCAAAAGTCGTCAACACATAATTCTTGAGATACTCTTTAAATTCCAATGAACCTATGATTTCGATATCGTCCAATAATCCCAATATAAATCGAACAATCGGCTTTGGATTGTTGACTTCAACTTGCAAATGATACACTTCCGTATTCATGACTTTCTTAATACAATGTTCTATTTTTGGATATTCCTCTTTCAAGAGGACATAGGCCCGAAGAGAGATCACCAGTTCAACAGCATATTTTTCACCGTTCTTTGCCGAAAACCCAAAAACATCCATGGCATCACGTTCATGAAATTCCTCGAACACTTGCGGCTCATCCAACACCATTACTGAAGCGATTCTTTCTATATTATAATACTTGTTTAATTTTGAATCAATTTCATAACCACAAACAGAATGGTAATGTTCTGTAAATCCAATCGGTTCTATAATTCGATAGCTGATTAATACTCTTTGCGAATTCTATAGACTAACGCTCAATCCAAATACCGGGGCTATTACAAAATCTTGTAGATAAAATACCAAAGGTATCAGGACACAAAATTTTATTGTTCTAGTCTTTATCAGCAAAATACTTTATAAACTCTTTTGAACCTAAAATAGCAACTTCATTTGACAGTCCCAGAATAAAACGTGATATAGGCTTTGGATTGTTAATGGAACAGCTCAATAGATATGTACTTTTGTTGGGTTCTAATTTGATAAATGGTGTAACCAATGGATATTCTTCTTTTAAAATGACATACGCCCGTAGTGATAACCTGAGTTGAATGTCAAATTTTTCTCCATTCCATTCAGAAAAACCAAATACGTCTGTTGGGTCTAATTTATGAAAGCTCTTAAATTCTTGTTTGGTCTCTAGCGTTTCAACATCAGTGATTCGTTCTACGTTGAAATATTTGTTTTTCTTTGTGGCCTCTTCAAAGGCACAAATCGATGTATAGTTATCTGTAAACGCAATGGGCTCGACCAAACGGTCATCAATTTTCTGAGAATTTGCCGAATGATAACTTTTCAAGATTACTTTGTTTTCCTGTTGGATTGCCAAACTTAATTTTTGAACAATCTTCCCCAAATGCGCATTTAAGATATGCTTACCATGAACTGCAAT
>CANHEA010000063.1 GCA_947459635.1 Flavobacteriaceae bacterium
TTCGCCTGTTTTGAATTGCTTCAAAAAATCATCTGATAATAAATCTTCTTTTTTCATAAGACTGTGTAAAATTTAAAATTAAACAAAAAAATAATGGGGTTTTAAAACCCCATTATTTTTCTACTTACACAGTTTATGGTTTAGTACCAAAAATCCCGAGCAGTCTCGGGATTTTTTCTTAATTAGCTATTACTTCAAGGTTCATTTTGCCTACTTTCATAAAGCTTAATGCTTTGGAGTAATTTAATAAAAAAGAAATGGTTTCTTTTTTAGGTTTCATTGAAGGAGTTACTAATGATTTTCTAGAGTAAATTTTTGCCATATTGTAGTTATTGTGTTTGTTACTACTACAACGTGGCATTCTCCCATATATTGTTAATTCGTCAAAATAATTTGATGCTTTTCGATTACTTTTCTCAGGTTCATTAATGCATAACGCATTCTGCCTAAGGCTGTATTGATGCTAACACCTGTTAATT
Organism: Flavobacteriaceae bacterium; assembly: GCA_947459635.1. GTDB lineage: Bacteria > Bacteroidota > Bacteroidia > Flavobacteriales > Flavobacteriaceae > Flavobacterium. Next base: position 480 of record CANHEA010000063.1, read on the forward strand.
CTGAGATTTCTTTGAAACTTAAATCTTGATAAATTCGCATCACTAGAACTTCTTTTTGATCTTGTGGTAATTCTTCAATGAGTTTCTTTAGGTCTTTTTCGACTTGTTCAGTAATCATCTGATTCTCGACAGTCAAGGAATTATCTGTCATAATTGAAAAAATAGAAAACTCCTCTGTTTCGCGATACATCGGCATTTTTTTGTTTCTTCTAAAATGATCAATAATCAGGTTGTGCGCAATTCGCATTACCCAAGGCAAGAATTTTCCTTCTTCGTTATAGGAGTTTGATTTCAAAGTTTTGATAACTTTGATAAAGGTATCTTGAAAAATATCATCACTTAAATCTCTATCCGAAATTTTAGAGTAGATAAAACCGTAAATTTTTGATTGGTGCCTATTGATTAATGTAGCCAAAGCGGTTTCGTCACCTGCCACATAATTCTTTACCAATAATGCATCTGGGATTAGTACATTAGCCATATATTACTTTTTAAATTAGTTTAATAAAATGAGATAAATCTCTAAAAAGTAATTTTTTGTTATAGGCAAATGTTAAATTAGAATTAATACTAAGCCAAATGTAACATAATTTTATTCTTTAAAACAAATTGAAAATAAAATTTAACAGTTTATACGCAATAAATATTCTACCGCACCGACGTTACTTGGCCAAAACCAATAGGTTCCCTTATTTTTGATACTGAAAATCAGCTTCCATCGTAGTTTCTGAATTTCCTCCAACAAAGACTTTAAATTCGCCTCCTTCGGCTTCCCATTTAGAATTTGCAGTATAAAACTCGATCGTCTGTTCACTAATAACAAAATTGATGGTTTTAGATTCAAATGGACTTAGCTCGACCATCTCGAAGCCTTTAAGTTCTTTTACTGGCCGAGTAAAACTTCCCACTATATCACGAGTATACCATTGAACTATTTCTTTTCCGGCAACGGGACTGTTGTTCTTCAAATGAACTGAAACCCGTATATTCCCATTCTTTGAAAATGAAGTCTTGTCAAGTTTTAAATTAGAATATTCAAATGCTGAATAACTTAAGCCGAATCCAAAAGGATATAACGGCGTGTGCATTTCGTCACTATAATGTGACCAAAAAACAACATTTCTATCCTTTTCAGCTGTTGGTCTGCCGGTACTCTTGTAATCATAATACATCGGCACCTGTCCAACACTTCTTGGAAATGTCATCGGCAATTTTCCACTTGGATTGTAATCTCCGTATAATACTTGTGCAATAGCATTTCCGCTTTGTGTGCCCAATTGCCAAGCTTCGACAATAGCAGGAATATGTTCAGCTGCCCAAGGAATAGCTAGTGGCCTTCCGTTATTCAATACAAGTACAATATTGCGATTAACTGCAAAAACTGCTTCTAACAATTCTTGTTGCACTCCTGGCAAACCGATGTCGGTTCGACTTCTTCCTTCTCCCGATTGATATCCGTTTTCTCCCAAAACCATTACAACAATATCAGCCATTTTCGCGGTTTCTATTGCTGCTGCAAATCCGGACGTATCCGTGCTATTGACTCTAACCTCTTTTGCAAAGCGCGTTTCCCCTGTAACTACATCCGCACCTTTTGCATAAGTCAATTGGTTTCCTTTATATTTTTGTAATCCTTCTAAAACAGAAATGGCTGTATTGTCATCCGCCGCTAATCTCCAATTTCCCAGCGGGCTATTTTTGTCATCTGCTAGCGCACCAATCAGCGCCATTTTTTGACCTTCCTTTTTTAAAGGCAGCAAGTTTCCTTCATTTTTTAATAGTACAATTGATTTTCTGGCAATGTCTAAAACGTCATCTTGAAAAGCTGGTTTTCCAACAGTTGCCTTTTCTCGGGCTTCATCGCAAAATTTATAAGGATTATCGAATAAACCCAATTCAAATTTTACTTTTAAGATTCGCCTTACAGCATCATCAATGGATGTTTCTTTTACTTTTCCGCTTTTAACCAATTCACTTAAGTATTTTACATAAACACTTGATTCCATATCCATGTCAGAACCAGCATTTATAGCAATTTCGGCTGCTTGTAGACTATCTTTCGCATATCCGTGCGTGACTAGTTCTTTTATAGAACCCCAATCCGACACCACAAATCCTTTAAAATTCCAATCGCCTTTAAGGATATCTCGTTGTAGCAATTTACTTCCCGTTGCAGGAACACCGTTGAGTTGGTTAAAGGCATTCATAAAAGTGCGCACGCCAGAATTTACTGCGGTTTTGAAAGGTGGGAAAATTACGTTATACAGTGTTTCGTTACTGACATCAACGGTATTATATTCTTTTCCAGCTTCGACAAATCCGTAGCCGGCAAAGTGTTTTGCGCAGGCAATAATGTTTTTGTTTGATGAAAGATCTCCTTGAAAACCTTTGATTCGCGCGGCGGCAATCTTGCTTGCTAGAAAAGGATCTTCTCCAGCACCTTCCATAACTCTTCCCCATCGGGCATCTCGAGTGATATCGACCATGGGGGCAAATGTCCAATTGATTCCAGCAGACGCTGCTTCCTCCGCAGCAATTTCCGCAGATTTTTGGATCGCTTGCAAATCCCAACTCGCGGCTTCAGCCAATGGAATCGGACTAATTGTTTTGTATCCATGAATGACATCATAGCCAAACAAAAGCGGAATTCCCATACGAGTTTCTTCTACAGCGATTTTTTGCAATTTGTAGATATTCTTGACTCCTTTAACGTTGAGCATTGCACCTACTAAACCTGCTTTAAGGTCGTGGTATTTCTTTGCTGAACTGCCTTCTGTTGGAACAGGACCGGTAACATCCCAAAATCCACTATACTGATTAAGCTGACCTATTTTCTCATCAAGCGTCATTTTTTCTAACAGTAAATCAACATTTTTGTCTATATTTCTTTCTTGGGAAGAACCAGTTAACGAAAAAAAAAGACATAAGAAAGTTACAAGCTTCATCATATATATTGATGTTTATACTGCGACGCAATGGTATTTTACTGTGAAAAATAAAAGGACTTTAGTTAACGATTAACTTTTTCACACTTTTCTGAGTACCTGAATAAACCGTTAACAAATACACTCCCTTTGATAAACTCGAAACATCTATTCTTTCGGTAGCTGTAGTATTTATAACCAAATTACCGATTAGATTGTATATTTCTACTTTATCTACTACGACATTTGAAAAAATATCAAGATTCGTATTTGATGGATTCGTAAAGCTAAACTCCACCAAATCTGGTGCAGTTTCAACACCCAATGGACAATTGCTTCCTACTACGTAAGAAACATATTTCGTCACAGATAGTCCTCCAGCATAAGCAAACTTAACCGCATAATTTATAGTCGAACCTAGAGTTTGTCCTGTAATTGTTTTGGTGAAAACTTGTCCAGAAACGTTGTCCATCTGTACTTCAGTGAACGGTGTTTGGTTTCTCAAAAATGCAACAACCCCTACCTGTTGGTCTAATAACTCAAATGTAATTTTAACGTTCGTCCCAATCGTTTGAAACGTATGGTTGTATCCCGTCGTAAAAGTTCCTTCTGTAGCTACAGAATCTGTCCCTGAGCACTGCAGTATTTGCGACGTCGTAGCATTCAACACAATTGTGTTATTACCAGCTGTGTTTCCTGCCAAATCTGTTGCTGTTATCGTAAAAGTATAATTCGTATTGGGAGATAAATTTGGAATAACTATCGAATTCAATTGACCTGAAGGATTGTAAATAGTGGTCGATTCCGATCCATAGGAAACAGTATATGCCATCGTTCCTGAATTATCCGTAGCGTTCATATTTAATTGAACTGAAACTCCAGTCACCTCACCCACAGAAGCAGTAAAATTGGTTGGTGCTTCAGTATCTACAGCGACATTTTGGTATACCCTAACATAATCTACAATCATTGAAGTTTGTGCAAAATTTGAAGGAATCACTCCTGCAAAACCACCCATCGCGATATTTAGCAAAAGGTATTGTTCCGCATCAAATGGCCAAGTACTTGCATTTTTGACTGACGGGTTATAAGTATAGAAAGCTACGTTATCGAGAAGAAATGTAATTTGATTTGGCGACCAATTCATAGAATAAACGTGATAATTCAGAGCAATATCTGACGCTTGAATGCCACCTTTGTTAACGGTGTTTCCAGAAGAAGACGGTGTATGAATCGCCGAACCAACATAATTTACGGGTTGCCCTGGAAAAATACCGTGCTCCATGATATCTATTTCTCCACAAGCAGGCCAGCCAATAGTGCCAAAATTGGCATCAAAAAAGCCTCCATCTTCATTTACGTTTCTACCTAGTAACCATAATGCAGGCCAGGTCCCTGGATCATTTGGTGCTTTCGCTCGAATATCTACTCGGCCATATTTAAAGGCGAACTTAGAATTTAATCGTGCCGAAGTATATTGTTTAGTGACATTTTGGTCAGTAAAAGTTTCTCTTTTCGCTATGATATTCAAATTCCCATTATTCACAAATGAATTTACGAGGCGATTGGTGTAGTGCTGTTCTTCATTATTAAACCAATTACCGCCAGATGGAATTTGAGTTTGCAGAAACCAATTACTGGCATTGACAGCACCATTGTTATCAAATTCATCTGACCAAACCAAATCGTTGTAGACCACATCTACTTGGGAATAGCCATATTGACAGATAAGAAAAAGAGAGAAGATGATTTGACCTAGTGTGATTTTTTTCATAACATGTACTTGAATAACAAGCGGTTTTTTTTGATTTTAGAATAATTTAAATAATCTCGTCTACAATACTGTTACACCCAAGACCAGTGAATCCTTATTAATTTATTGAAATTTTAGCATTTCGTCTTTATCCCACAATCCCCAATAAGCGCCCACTTCTCCTTCGGCTCCCACTTTCCATGATTCATCGAAAGAAGAAAAATAAAAAATATCTATGTCTTCTTGTTGAGACCACAATTTCGTATTAATAAAATATTTAAGTGCATTTTCTTTGGATGGATGTGCATCTTTAAAACTCTCCCCTTGACTTGGCCATCCTGTTTCAGTAATAATTACTTTCTTCCCATTTCCTGCCTCTAAAGCCTGATAATACATGCTTTTCATGTGTGCTAAGGAATAGTCAAGAGGACAACCCTCCCAATAGGGATAGCAATTGGTTAAAATCAAATCGCAAGCTTCTGTGATTCTCGGTTTAATCGTAAATTCGTAGTAAGCATCTACATAACTTACAGGAATTGATTCTGGTAAGGCTGCTTTTACTTTTTTAATAAAGTCTAGAAGTTCCTCTTCGGTTAAGTCCTTTCTATACATCACTTCATTTCCAACCGCAGCAATATCAACATAGCCTTCATTGGCAAGCTTTATTAAGCCTTCAATTTCTCTTTCATTTGTTTCTGGATCATCACCCAACCAAGCTCCAACTAAGGTCTTGATTCCATATTCTTTCGCTATCATTGGAATAAACTCATTGCCTTCGGTACAAGAAAAAGAACGTACCCATTTGGTGTGAGGCGCTATAATTTTCATTCTTCGTCGCACTTGCTCTTCAGAAATAATGTCACCTGGTTTTTGCCCGTCTACATATAAACTAAAACAAAGTCCATGCATCCCTGATTGTAGAACTTCATCAAAAAGGTTGCTTATCTCTGCTGATGATTTGTTTGCGAAATCAATTCCATTAGAATAATTATTCTCGTTCGTTTCATCAAAAGTAATTTGATATCGCGAATCTTCTTTTCTTCTAAATGACATTAGCTTCTAATTTTGTATTAAATTTTAATTTTTCATTTTTATCCCAAATGCCCCAAGCTGCTCCCACAGCACCTTCTTGGCTTACTTTCCATGATTCATCGAAGGATGAAAAATAGAAAAGTTCAATGTTTTTACTTTTAGCCCAAGCTTGAACAGTGATAAAATACTTCATCGCATTAGCATTGGAAGGTTCCGCTGCTTCAACAGTTTCTCCACTACTTGGCCAGCCTGTTTCAGAGATAATCACTTTTTTGCCTTTAGCTACTTTTTGGGTTAGTTCCAACATGCCATCTAAGTAAGCAATTGCAAAAGAACTATCCGCTCCTTCCCAAAATGGATAACAGTTTGCTAAAATGACATCGCATGCCTCAACTAAAACCGGTTTGTCAAGAAACTGATAGTAGGCATCGGCATATGCAACTGGAATTGAATCCGGCAACGCTTCTTTAACTCTTTCGATGTATTGCAATAGTTCTTGTTCTGTAATTTCATTACGATGCAAAACTTCATTCCCAACAGCAGCAATGTCAACCATGCCAGCATTAGCTAAAGCTATGAGTGATTTAATTTCTTTTTCATTTTTGTCTTTATCATTGCTAATCCATGCGCCAACAATAGTTTTCAATCCATTTTTACGTGCCATTTCAGGTATAAGTTCATTTCCATCTGAACAAGAAAATGATCTAATCCATTGTGTATGCGGACTAACCAAATCTAGTCTTCTTTGAATTTGACTTTCCGATAAAACATCCCCAACTTTTTGACCTTCTAGATAAGGGCTAAAACACAAACCGTGTACACCATTATTCAACACTTCTGAGAATTGGGCTCTAAGTTCATTATCACTTTTATTACTTAAATCTACACCAGAAATGGAATTAACTGCACTTCCATTTTTAGTCAAAGACAAAAACTTTCCAGTAAGATAAGCGGACGATTGCGTTTTCGGTTGTCCTTTTCTAGCATCTATTTCTTTCTTTATTTCCCGAGCTTTTTCTTCGGTCAAATCATAATTTCTCATCACCCACATAGCTATCAAAGTACCCATTATAGGAACCCCTGAGAAGAAAATTCTCAAACCTGTAACGGCACCTTCTGGTTGCGTTGGCGCTCCAGCTTTAAAAGAAACTGCCGACATAATAACGCCTGTTAACAATCCTGCGATGGCAAAACCAAACTTTACCATCCACCAATAAATCGCCCCGAAGACGCCCTCTCTTCTTTTGCCGGAATCCAATTCGTCCATATCACAGACGTCTGCTGTCATTGACATCATTAAGGTAAATAAGCTTCCAATTCCAAAGGAGAAGAACGGTAAAGCAAATAAAAACATATAAGGTTTTCCTGGTATAAAAAGAAACCATAGCAGAATGTATCCAAAAACAGATATTCCTTGTGAAATCAAGAACGCTCTCTTTTTTTCCATTCTTTTAGACATCCATGCTACAATTGGAATGACAATAAATGTCGTTGCCAGCGCACCCATACAGCCAAAAAGTGTTGGCCAAATTCCAGCGGCGCCAGTATCACCATTAAAAAGATAATAAACAACGATAAAAAAGGTGAATCCAGCAACGGTGTTAAACGCATTAAAGATGAAGAAAGTAGCTATACAAAGTTTTCTAAAAGGTTTGTTACCGAAGGCTTCTTTGAAACTAATCAATATTTCTTTTAAACTTCCTCCGATAGTTCGAATGGTAAGCGGTTGTAGATTATCATCAAATTTTGTTGACTTACTTTTGATAAAAATTGCCGGAACCATCGCCAAAAACATAAAAATTACACCCACCCAAATTGCTAATGTTCTCGTGGCGGTATCGGCATTCGGAAACCATGAAGGATCATACATGATTACCCAAAACCAAGGCGCAATCACCCAGGCCCATTGACCTATCCATTGAGATATTGCCATAATACTGGTTCGTTCATGAAAATCATCACTCATTTCGTAACCCATGGCAACAAAAGGAACACTAAAAATGGAGAGTCCAATATGAAAAATAAGTGAAAAGGTTAGAAAAAATGAAAAATTGTACATGACACTATCTTCTCTATGCAATTGCCACATAATCATAAACGCAATTCCCATGATTAATGAACCAATAAATACATATTGTCTTCGTCTTCCCCACACCGATTTTGTATTGTCGGAAATAAATCCCATAATCGGGTCGAAAAACGCATCGACAATTCTAGGTACAAAAAACAAGACACCCCACATCCATGACGGCATTCCTAAATTTTCTACCAAAACAACCATAAAAATTCCCAAGGCTGCAGGAAACATTTGGTTGGCTAGCATCCCTAGTCCAAAGGCTATTTTTTGACTCATTGGAACCATTTCCTTGCTGTTAATACTGTTATTTGACATATCTTGAAAATTTAGTTATTTAGATTTCATCACTACTGTCTGCAATGCTTGAGCACTGATGGCAATGATTTTTTTGTTGTTACTTATATTTATTTCGATGGTTTTCGTCTCTTGTGTTGGATTAAAGATTACCAATGCGATTGACTGATCTGGATTTTGAACTGCAGTAGCCATAAGATCCTTAACATCAAGAGAACAGCCTATTTTTACTGCTCCTGGTCTCATAAATTTGCTAAAATGAGACATGACGTAGTAAAGTGGTGTAAAATAGACTTCATCTTTCTTTACATCAACAATTACAGGCGCCACACACCAGTTCTTGAACCAATTTGGACCACCTTGTTCATCCAATACCATATTCCAATCTACCCAACCGTCGACCCAATTGTTCAAACAACCTATGATATCTGTTGCGTATCTATTTACCGGTGCATATTTAGGATGCAAATGCTTGTCCTTTTCACTTGCCCAATCCCAACCCCAATCGGTCGCTTCTTTTTTCCAGTACCACGCATCATCATTCCAATGTGGAACTTCAGAATCTACGCAAGCTTCTGTTTGGATTAAGTGTTTGTTTGGTGCTTTTTTGTGCGCGTACTGCAATGCCTCTGGAAAGAAATCATAGGTGCTCTCGTACCAGTGAACTGCTGTCCCACCAAAGTACTTTGAAGATTTTTCATCTCTATACATTGCATCTACCCATTCTTGCAAACCTGCTCTATTTTGATCGTAGCCTAAGATTTTCACGTTGGCTTTGCCATGACTTTCTAAAGTTGGGCCCAAGTGATTTTGAACAAAATCTGTCATTTCAGTAGGCGAAAAAAGCATGCTTTCCCAATTACCTCCATTGCCATGCGGTTCGTTGATTACTGTCAGTCCCCAGATATCAATTCCTTCTTGCTTATAGGCGTCGATGTACTTAGAATAGAAGAGTGCCCATGTATTATTATATTCTGGCAGTAATTTCCCACCAATCCAACTTTTGTTGTCTTTCATCCACGGTGGAGCGGTCCATGGAGAAGCAATAATCTTGAAGCCTTTTTTTGAAATTGATTTTGCTTCTAATATCATTGGAATAATGTCGTCTTTATCCTCGTCAATGGAAAAGTGTTCTAGGTTCTTATCCCCATCCACCATCGCATACGCATAATGCTTTAAAGAAAAGTCGCAGGAATTAATATGCGTTCTCGTCAGAGAATAATTTGCACCTTCTTCGCTAAAATAAGCGTCCATAATTCTTTTACGATTAGGCTTACTCAATCGATTGAGTAAAGAAGCCGAGGATTCTGTAAAAGACCCGCCAAACCCAGTAATTGTTTGAAATTTCTCATTTGGATTTAGAGAAATAACCACAGGGGTTTTGCTATTGGAAAATGTGGTCAACTTGCTAAGCGAATTACCGCCAGCAGACGTTTCATACACTTCCATTTGAAGTTCTTTTGTTGCTTTACAACTATTCATAGACAAGGCCATGATAAAATAGATTATCAAAAATTTAAATCGAATTGCTATACGTTTAAATTTTGTCATTATAAATTAATTACTAATCGTTTGCTGCGGTGTCTTCACGTCCAACCACAGTGCTTTTTCAACTCCGCCGTAGGTTTTTGAGATCGCTTTGCCATCTCGTTCTAGCCCCTTAAATAACCCTTGATCTACATTTTCCCACAAAGCAAATTTGGCCTGTGATTGCAAATTGATGAGTCCAAAATGATTCTCAGATCCCCTAGGATTTGCACTGTCTTTCCACTTCTCATCAAATGCTTCAAAATAAAAACACGAAATCCCGTTTGAATTGGTCCAGTCTCGCATCAACTTATAGTAGACACCAGATTTGTATTCATCGGTAGCCATCGAACCGTTGTCTCCATATAAATCATGATCAGAAGTAGCCCAACCTGTTTCTCCAATATGCACTGGTTTATTTACGCCAATTGACTTCATATAACTTACAACACTATTATATTGTGTAATTGCATAATCTCTTGATCTTAGCATTACAGTATTAACTTTCTCTTTTTCTGAAAGTGACTTTTCACTCTCTTTTAATCCCCAAAAAACGGGATGGTAATGGGTATCATGCATCGGATACGTGTGTAATGAAATATAATCAACCGCTTTAATCAATTGATTTAAATCCTCTACATGATAGGCGATATCTCCACCACCCCATGAAGCAAAATTATCTGAGCTCGTAATCCATAAACTCGTTGGTAATTTTTGTTGCTTCTTTAAATTTTGCAAATGCGTCACCCATTTCAAAATGACTCCAGGTTGCACATAATAACTAGTTGCCCATTTGACCATTGCTTCATTACCTACTGCAATAATCTTAACGATATCCGGATATAAATTCGCTAATCGAACTGCTTCGTCAATTTCTTTCGCATTTCTTTCGCTTTCTTTATTATGATTCGGTTCCAATGTTGTCCACGCATTCTCGCAATCAATCCAAGCGCCTAACATGACATACATTTCGAAATTAGCGTCCTCACTTTTCAATTCGCGAATAGCTTGCAATAGATTTGCTGTTTCTTGATGATGCACATTGTATGTTCTGATCAATTTCATGTTCATTGCCGACAATATTTTCATATCCTCCTTCAACTGCGAAATTGTTGGTTCTACTGCTCTGGTATTTGTGCGATAGCCTCCATAACAAACGGCTTGGTATTTACTATTTCCTAATAATTTTTCAGCGGTCATTTCAATGGCAACATTATTTTTTCTGTTTGTGCTACAAGAGATTAATAGGAGAAATAGTATGTAAATCAGCCTATGCATTATCTTAATTGATCTGCGGTCAAATCCACTTTGATTAACAGAATTTCACCTTTTCTTTCAAATATTTTTTGGCTTTCTACTTCGTCCAATTCTGCCACAGGATGCGATTTAACTACACCATTGAGATAATGAACTTCTATTTGGTTTTGCTCTGCTATCTTATAGATTACGGGGACTTGACAAACCGTAAAAGCTAAACATCCATTTTCAATAGTTAGCGATGTTTTGGCACCAGTTACTGACGTCAACGAAATGGCTTCACTCTTCAATAAAAACTCATCTTTCGTGAGAATGGTCGGCTCAAAGTGCAACTTTCCTGCTGCTACTTTAATACCCAACTCCCCTATTCTAGTTAAGATATCTTCTTTTACTTGTCCAGTCATACCGGGCTGTTGTGCACCGCGATGCATTGGCGTGTGCGAATATGGATCGGTTGGAAATGCACCATATACGTCAGGCGACTTATGAACTCCAATTCCGTCTCCAATTTCAGTAAAGTGAGCAACCAGCTTTGTTTGCACATCTTGGTTTTCAGAACTGTCTGCAGGATTGAGTATCACTTCTTGAACTGCCAAATGCAGCTTAGAAACCATATGCCAATAAATTGACCCCAGCCCTTCAAAAGCGAAAAACGTACCTGATCTTCCTGTGAATGCTTTATGCTTAAAGACATCTTCAAAAATATTTAGGACTAAGCTAGCTTCGTTTTCAACCAATTCTTGATACATTTCATTACTAGACAATTGTACTAACGCTGCTTTTAAATCATTGGCATTATGAAAATTACCGTTAAAATGATAACCGCCTTTAACATCTTGATTGATGATTTGTGCATTGTTATTTTGAAGCAATTTCAAAAGCAACTTTGATTGCCCAATATGTTCGGCTGCAATTGTATTTTTCTCCAGAAATTTTGGTAGTTCTTTATTCGGATAAAGAATATAACTGTTTTGATCTGCTCGGTAAAGGGCGCTACTTCTCAATGCATTCATAACTTCCAAAGCTTCGTCCTTTTTAATATAACCTGAACTCAAGACGGCTACCTGGCCTTCCAACATTTCTGGCAAATAGGAAATAACTACTGAATCTCCTTTGATGTCCATCAAGTTGTAGGCGTGATATAGATTATCTGCTCTTTTATTAGCTCGAATCGAATGTTCTATAAATTCTAACGTCACGGAGACGAAAGTCTTTAATCCTTCCATCGACACAGTTCGCTTCTTACCCCAAAAACCACTTTGATAAACATGCGTGCGGTACTCAGAGGCGGCATGACCCAATCCATCCATAATCCTCTTACGATCTTGATTATTGATTGTACCGTCCAATAATGGCTTGAATGCTATGAGATGTTCTCGTACGGCATGATAAAACTCTACCATTTCGTTGGAGATTTTGATGCTCTCTGTCGAAGAAGATTCAAGTAAATTCTCTAGGAATTTTAAGAATCGATGCAAGTAGTATAAGGTAACCATCGAAACGCCATTACCAACGAGCGCATTATTGGCATCATTCCATTCCGGACGTTGCGTATTCATCCAAATGCCACCTTCGGGTATAAAATTGGACATTTTTGCTAAAACGGTAGCTAGGATTTTTTCGATGAAATTGACATGGTAAATCTCGTCGTTATCACCTAAAAGTAATGCCCCGTCTGCACCTAGTAGCAATTTCTGCTTCTTGACTTTATCTTCCCAGTCGTAGTTATAAGAAATGGTATCTTTTGGATTTTGCAGAATTTCCTCATAGGATTTAATCGTATATGGAACCGCCGCATAAACAAAACACTCATTTTCAAAGTAAGAATGTAGTTTCCCTGGCTGGTATTTTTCTATAAATTCCAGAAACTTCAATAAATAAATAATTTGATGATCACCCCAATAACCAATATAGGACCAAGGATTATCATGTTCAATAGTCTCCCAATCAAAGCCATCTTTTGTTACTCGATATGGATTGTAACCATCAAACGTTGACGCATTCAAAAACTTGTGAATCATTCCATCAATAAAACCAGGAAAAGCATAAGCTAACGCTTCCCAATTCTGAAAGATATCACGCCAATTGCCTTCATAATCGAGGATCTTAGAACCATCAATTTCGCTGCGGGTATTGATAGAAAATTTATTCCATGGTCGACTTGGATCTCCATGTCTTCTGCTAAATTTCAATGGTAAGTACTCCGTTGCAAGACGCAACAAATCGACGTTTTCCTGTTTTCTTGCAATGTCTTGAAGTTCAGAATAAGAAAATACTTCAGGCAATTTCCCCAGAAAAGAAGCACTATTTTCGAAAACTACTTTGTTGGCGGAATTTAGGTATTTAGAAAAATCTCCTTTATCAATCTGATAATTAAGATCAAAAACACCTCCGCGCATAATATTAAAAAGCGCATTCGAAAAATGTCGTGTATCTTTACGTTTATCTGCTGTGAATTGTAATCCATCAGCAGTGCCATTAAGGAATACTAGATTGCGACTACCCAGTTCTATATCAGCGTTAATTTGGTCTTCAATAGATTTGTCGTGCAATATTGCTTCCGACAATTTGATTACTTGAGATTGGTCTTGGTTTACGGTGGCAATAATTTTCCAACTTTTTGACGCTTGCCTTTCCAATAACATTTCTGATGAAACGAAGTAGGCACCTTTTTCGCCTTTAATGTCACTTTCTGAACTAATAGGACGATGTTTTCGAAAGGCAGGAAGTTGCAATGAAGACAACAAGTAAGTTGGTTTTTCTAATCCAACCGACCAAGCGATATTCGCTTTCAAGGCCTCGCTTGGTTCAGCTTTATCAACGATAATGGCACTTAGCGCAAAAATTCCAATACCACTTTCTGCATGAATTTCGTTTCTTTTATATGCATCGACCAAATTGCTGGTGGAGGTTTGCAAATCGCTGCTCACTCCGTGCGGCATGATATTTTGAATACCGTCTACAAACGTAATATCATACTCATTTTCCGAGTGATTGATTATTTCTGATTTTCTTACAAAACCAAATCGATCACTTGAATTCCATTGATAACGAAAAGTAAGTTGCAAATCCTCGTGAATCTCTTCGAAAACAATTTTGTTTCCGTAGCTATTCTTGTAAATATTTCTGCTGATGTTATACTTGTCGTTGAAACGTTCGGAAAATGGTTCCCAAATTAGGGATTGATTTTTCCATTGAATTTGAAAAATAGATTTACTACCTGTAATATCAGCAAACTCCGTTATTTTATCATCTGTATAATAGGGGAAAAGTGCGAAATTTGCGTTTTTCCTACCAGCAGATAAGCCGCCGTTACTTGAAATAAATAACCAATGGTCAGAATCGCTAACTATGCTCATAAAAAATGGACGCATGGCATCATTGTTTACGATTTTGTAAAACATTTCACCATTAAGATCAACCATATCCATTGCAACAGCTTTTTTTGCTGTTTTAGTTTCGTCCTTTGCTAATATCGAAGCGCTTTGGTCCATAAAGTATTAAATTCTAGTTGTCTTTAGTAGCTAAAAAACGCAATAGAGTATTTTTAAATACCCCATTAACTATTGAGTTTATGCTTAGATTGTTATTTTTCTTATTGGTAAACTCTTACGTAATCTACCAACATAGTCTGAGGAAAAACCGTTGCACTGTTTGGTGAACCAGGGAAATTACCACCCACTGCCATATTAAGAATAAGGTAGAACGAATGGTTATATACCCATTCCCCAGGAACAGAATCTGGTGTTATTTGGTTGTATAAAACATCGTCTACATAATAGTTGATATAATTTTCATCCCATTCAATACCAAAAACATGAAAATCATTATCAAATCTGTCATTAGCTAAAGTGTAATTCTTGGTAATGGCTTCTCCTCCTGAGTAACCTGGTCCGTGAACACTTCCAAAAATTGACGTAGGCTTGCTACCAAGATATTCCATGATATCAATTTCACCACATTTTGGCCACACTACAGTATCTGAATTGGCACCTAACATCCAAAATGCTGGCCATAACCCTTTACCATAAGGCAATTTGATACGAGCTTCAATTCGACCATAGGTTTGTTCAAATTTACCTTTAGTAATAATTCTTGCTGAAGAATATGGCGAACCCAAGTATGAATCATCTAGAGCGGTAATCTTTAACATCCCGTCTTCTACTTTGATATTCTCTGGTCTGTCCGTGTAATATTGCAATTCATTATTGCCCCAGCCATTATTTCCAGTACCAATGTTGTAACTCCATAAACTAGCATCCGGAGCACCATCTACATTAAA
>CANHEA010000064.1 GCA_947459635.1 Flavobacteriaceae bacterium
AGCAATTGACGCAATTTGCGGCAGCACTCGATGGGATTGAACAACTGGAGAAATGGGATGGCGCGTACTATTCCGAAAAACTCAAACAACAGTTATTCAATTTGGATGACGAGAAATTGAAACCTTATTTTCAGTTAGAGAAAGTGTTGGCGGGTGCTTTTACGATTGCGCAAAAACTCTACGGATTGACTTTTACCGAAATTTTCGACATTGATAAATACCATGATGAAGTCACTACTTATGAAGTGAAAGACGAAAACGGAAATTTAGTTTCGATTTTCTACGCTGATTTTTTCCCACGAAAAGGCAAACGCAATGGCGCTTGGATGACTTCTTTTAAATCGCAATATGTCAAAGATGGCGTCAACGAACGTCCACATATTTCCAATGTGTGCAATTTTACCAAACCTACGGAAACCAAACCGTCATTATTGACCTTCAATGAAGTGACCACTTTGTTTCACGAATTCGGTCACGGATTGCATGGCATGTTAGCCAATACGACGTATCCGAGTTTATCGGGAACGTCAGTCTATTGGGATTTCGTAGAATTGCCGAGCCAAATCATGGAAAACTGGTGTTACGAAGCTGAAGCGTTGGCTTTGTTTGCGACGCATTACGAAACCGGCGAGATGATTCCAATGGAATTGGTGGAGAAAATTAAAGAAAGCGCTAGCTTTCAAGAAGGCATGGCCACGATGCGCCAATTGAGTTTTGGATTGTTAGACATGGGTTGGCATGGACAAAACCCAAGTGGCATCACTGATCTAAAAGCTTTTGAAACCGAGCAATTTGCTGCCACACAATTATATCCCGATGTCAAGGAAAATGCGATGAGTACTGCTTTTTCTCATATTTTTCAAGGCGGTTATTCTTCGGGTTACTATAGCTACAAATGGGCGGAAGTTTTAGATGCGGATGCCTTTGATTACTTCAAAGAGAAAGGCATTTTTAATACCGAAGTCGCGACGAAATTTAAAGACAACGTCCTTTCTAAAGGTGGCACTGAAGCACCGATGATTTTGTACAAACGTTTCCGTGGGCAAGAGCCGAAGCCGGAAGCTTTGTTGAAGCGAGCGGGATTGGTATAGATTTTTGGATTTTTAGACTGTAAGATTGTAAGATTGCTCCAAGCTGCGTGAGGGGTTGCAGCATTGTTTGAGCTCTTTTTTGTTTTGTCCCCGGAGCTCAGTCGAAGGGCTTTTGACAAAACAAAAAAAGCGAGTGCGAAAAACCCGACCCTTGTGGTCACGCCCACATAGCATTAAATCATACAGAGCAACAACCACCAAAAAATTGGCACACTTTCTACCCAAAAAGACGTATAATATTTGCTTCTGTGAACGGACGAAAAATGAATGAAGAGCACTGCTATGATTGAAACGATTAAGACGGAGTAGCTCGGATTGGTTTTGAAAAATTCGAGTAATAGAAACGGAATGACCAATAACATTCCAAAGATTTTCGTCGGACGAATTCCGAATTGCTGTGGTAAAGTGAGTAGCGTTGGGTCATCGGTTTTGCTGTCATAGATTTCGAATGGGATGAGCAAACTAACTACAATCAGGAATCGTTGTGTAAAGGTTAAGTAGCAATCGACGGACACGGACTTTATCATTAAAAATGGAATCCCGACCGTAATCAGTGAGATACAAAAACTCACCAAGAACATTTTTAGGAGTCCAAATTTTCGGAGAAAAGGATAAAAACAAATGATCACACCGATACCAATGAATGCCAATTGCGTTGTTGTTTCAAGTTGAAAAAAGTAATAGCATGCTGTTAGAAATGCTAGGAAGCTTACTAGAATAATCATAGGATTTCGGCTGATCCATTGGCGATTTCGAGTAAAAACATCTACATACTTTAGGACATTATAACCTAAGACCGCGCCGAAAAAAACCACCATGTCCAAATTTTTTTGTGAAGGAATTTTTAGGATGATTTCCGTAATATGAGTTAATGCCAAAATAGCCAAACCAATATGTAGGCTTGCATTGAGGTAAAAATCGAAAAGGCGTTTTAGCATTGTCATCAAGCAAAATTAGTCAAACTGTTAATAAGAACCGTTTTTGGTTGAAACTCATTTATAAAAAATGTCCTTTACCTACTGCAAATACAGACAAAATGAGTTCATGAACACCTTTATCAAAAAATTATTTTGTGTGAATAAAAATTCCTATAAATGAAAGGTTAAAGCCTGCCTGTTTTTGAGATTAATGCATAAATTTGTGCATCAAAAAACAACACCTTCCTAATTTATCTATGAGAACAGATTCCTTCGCTTTAAGACACATCGGACCGAGAGAAAATGATGTACCAAAAATGTTGAAAACCATCGGCGTCGCGTCGATAGAGCAACTCATTTACGAAACATTGCCGGATGATATTCGACTGAAAGCGCCGCTGCAATTGGACGATGCGATGACTGAATTTGAATTTGCGAATCATATCCAACAATTAGGAAACAAGAATAAGATGTTTCAATCTTATATTGGATTGGGTTACAACCAAGCCATTGTGCCTGCGGTAATTCAAAGAAATATTTTGGAAAATCCAGGTTGGTACACAGCTTATACACCCTATCAAGCGGAGATTGCTCAAGGACGATTAGAAGCGATTTTGAACTTCCAAACAATGGTGATTGAGCTTACTGGAATGGAAATCGCGAACGCTTCATTATTAGATGAAGGAACAGCTGCAGCCGAAGCTATGGCGTTGTTGTTTGATGTACGTTCTAGAGATCAGAAAAAAAATAACGTCAATAAGTTTTTTGTTTCAGAGGAAGTTTTGCCTCAAACATTGTCAGTTTTACAGACGCGATCAACGCCAATTGGGATTGAGTTGGTCGTAGGAAATCACGAAATCTTCGAATTTTCATCGGATTATTTTGGCGCCATATTGCAATATCCGGGCAAATACGGACAAGTGCATGATTATTCGGCATTCATTTCAAAAGCAAAAGATAGCGAGATAAAAGTCGCTGTGGCTGCCGATATTTTGAGTTTGGTAAAATTGACTCCCCCCGGAGAAATGGGCGCAGATGTAGTAGTTGGAACGACGCAACGATTTGGAATTCCATTGGGCTATGGCGGTCCACATGCTGCTTATTTTGCCACTAAAGATGAATACAAAAGAAGCATGCCGGGAAGAATTATTGGCGTAACCGTTGACACCAATGGGAATCGTGCGCTGAGAATGGCATTGCAAACAAGAGAACAACATATCAAAAGAGATAAAGCCACTTCTAATATTTGCACCGCGCAAGTTTTGTTGGCTGTGATGGCGGGAATGTACGCCGTATATCATGGTCCGAAAGGTCTGCGATATATTGCTAATAAAGTTCATGGTTTGGCTTCTACATTAACCCACGAATTAGAAAAATTAGGAATTTATCAAATCAATACCGCTTATTTTGACACGATTGTAGTGAAAGTTGACGCGAAAAAAGTGCGAACTATTGCTGAAGAAAATAGCATCAATTTTAATTATATTGACGATCAAACTGTTTCAATTTCATTGAATGAAACGACAAGTATTGGCGATTTAAATACAATTGTATCTGTTTTTGCTAAGGCAACTGATAAATCATTTTCGCCTTTCAATGCACAAAACGTAAATGATCAAGTTCCGAGTAGCTTGCTTCGAACTTCGGCTTTCTTAGAGCATGAAGTTTTTAATTATTATCATTCTGAAAGCGCGTTGATGCGTTATATTAAAATGTTAGAGCGTAAGGATTTGGCGTTGAATCATTCGATGATTTCGTTAGGATCTTGTACAATGAAATTGAACGCAGCGGCGGAAATGTTACCTTTAAGCAATCCACAATGGAACAATATTCATCCTTTTGCACCTCTAGATCAAGTGCAAGGCTATCAAGAAATGTTGGCTAAATTAGAGCAACAATTGAATGTCATTACAGGTTTTGCGGGAACCACTTTGCAACCCAATTCAGGAGCTCAAGGCGAGTATGCTGGGTTGATGGTGATTCGTGCTTATCACCAATCTAGAGGTGACCACCATAGAAACATTGCTTTGATTCCGGCTTCGGCACATGGCACTAATCCTGCCTCAGCAGCAATGGCGGGAATGCATGTTGTGGTAACAAAAACCCTAGAAAACGGAAATATAGACGTAGAAGATTTAAGAGAGAAAGCCATTTTACATAAAGATAATTTGTCGTGTTTGATGGTTACCTACCCTTCTACTCATGGCGTTTACGAAGCATCTATCATTGAAGTGACCAAAATTATTCATGATAATGGCGGACAAGTTTATATGGATGGCGCCAACATGAATGCTCAAGTGGGTTTAACCAATCCGGCTACAATTGGAGCAGATGTTTGTCATTTAAATTTACATAAGACTTTTGCAATTCCACATGGTGGTGGTGGCCCAGGAGTTGGACCTATTTGTGTTGCAAAACAATTGGTACCGTTTTTACCAACTAATCCAATCATTCCGACTGGAGGAGAACATGCCATTACAGCTATATCTGCCGCACCTTGGGGATCGGCTTTAGTCTGTTTGATTTCGTATGGCTATATCTGTATGTTGGGTGCTGAAGGATTGACCGATGCGACGAAATATGCGATTTTGAATGCGAATTATATTAAAGAAAAACTGAACGGTCATTACGAGACTTTGTATACGGGCGAAATGGGCAGGGCCGCACACGAAATGATTTTGGAATGTCGTCCATTTAAACAAAAAGGAATTGAAGTTACGGATATTGCAAAACGTTTGATGGATTATGGATTTCATGCGCCAACAGTTTCCTTCCCAGTGGCTGGAACTTTGATGATTGAGCCGACAGAAAGTGAAAACTTAGAGGAATTGGATCGTTTTTGTGACGCGATGATTTCGATACGAAAAGAAATTGAAGCTGCCAATGCAGACGAACCAAATAATGTTTTGAAGAATTCACCACATACTTTGGCGATGTTGACAGCAGAAATTTGGAATTATCCTTATACTCGTGAACAAGCAGCCTTCCCTTTAGAGTACATAGCGGAGAATAAATTTTGGCCAAGTGTTCGACGAGCTGATGATGCTTATGGAGATCGTAATTTAGTTTGCAGTTGTGCGCCGATTGAGGCATACATGGAAAAATAGACTTTAATTTTTTAAAATTTTCAAAACCCTTTTAGACGATTTTTCTAAAAGGGTTTTTAGCAAATAACTATGAAAGACATCGAGAATCAACATGATCTATTTTTACTTGTCGATGAATTCTACAAGCGTTTGTTAAATGACGACGGCATCAACTACATTTTTACTGATGTTGTCAAAATAAAGATTGAAGAGCATTTACCCATTTTAGTGACTTTTTGGTCGCAGGCCATTTTGGGAACTGGCGGTTATACAAATAACCTGACACAACTCCATTTAGATGTGAATCGAAAAGTGTATTTATCTCCTGAACTATTTAAGATTTGGTTGAAGCACTTTGATAATACAGTAGATGACCTTTTTGTGGGAAGCAACGCAGAGAAAATTAAGACCAACGCACTGAATATTGCGACGGTACTTCAAATAAAAATTGCACAAGAAAAAAGGGATTAATTGCGACATCCGTAATTAAAAAGACCCTGACACTGCTTTTTCGTAATTAATTACAATTAAGTAACCTTTTTCTAACATTCCAATCTTTTTATTGATAATTTAGTAGTGAAATCATTCCTACAATGAATATAAAAATAATAGGTTCTGGGAGCTATATTCCGGACATTAGAGTTAAGAATACTGACTTTACAAAGCATCAATTTTTAAATGAAGACGGTTCTGCTTTTGCGTATTCCAATGATGTAGTAATAGATAAATTCAAGAGTATCACTGGGATTGAAGAGCGACGTTACGCAACGCCTGAATTAAACTCTTCAGATCTGGCGTTTTTCGCGGCAGAGAAAGCAATAAAGAATTCAGGAATAGATCCTGAAACCCTAGATTACATTATTTTTGCACATAATTTTGGCGATGTAAAACCCAATGCAATTCAAATGGATTCGGTGCCTAGTCTTGCCACAAGAGTGAAGCACAGATTGCGAATTCAAAACCCAAAATGTGTTGCGTATGACATTCTTTTTGGATGCCCCGGCTGGATTGAAGGCATGCTACAAGCCAACGCCTATATTAAATCAGGCATGGCAAAACGCTGTCTGGTTATTGGTTCCGAAACGCTGTCAAGAGTTATAGATGTGCATGATCGAGACAGTATGATTTACTCAGACGGTGCAGGAGCAACAGTAGTAGAAGCATGCGATGATACTGATGGCTTATTGTCTTACGAAAGTGGCACCTATTCTTTTGACGAAGCCAACTATTTGTACTTTGGCAACTCCTTCAATAAAGAATTAGATCCTGATGTGCGTTATATTAAAATGCATGGAAGGAAAATCTATGAATTTGCACTAAGCAAAGTGCCACAAGCGATGAAAAATTGCCTAGATAAAAGTGGCATTCCAATTACTTCAATTAAAAAAGTTCTTATTCACCAAGCGAATGAAAAAATGGATGAAGCCATTGTCCATCGATTTTACAAACTCTACAACCAAGACATGCCGGATAAGATCATGCCAATGAGCATTACTTTATTGGGAAATAGTAGTGTTGCAACTATACCCACTTTATTCGACCTTTTGATCTCAGGCAAAATTGAAAATCAGTCCATTCAGAAAGGAGACATTATCCTTTTTGCTTCTGTAGGTGCAGGCATGAATGTTAATGCATTCGTATATAAGTACTAGCTGATTTCAACTTAATTGCCGGAAAAAGTCTATGCTATATTAGTAAGAACATTCTCCTAGTTACAACAACTTACAGCTATTATATTGCCACAAAAAATGCTATTTAGATATATTTTATTGTAGGAAAATTATATCTTTTTTAATTTATTTTGTGCATTTTGTCGATTTTTTTTGTTTTTAATCGTTAAACTGTCCTACTATTGTACTGTTGAATAAAAACAATTCATAATAAATTAATCCCTAAATCAAAATTTATGAAAGCAATCTACACCTACGCAGCATTGGCTTTAAGCAGTATTACATTTGGTCAACAACTTTTCATCGTAAACTCAGACAATAAGTTTGGGGTTGTCAATGAGAATGGTGTTGAAATCATCGCCGCTAAATACACCTCAATTGACGAATTTGACAATGTACATGCCAATTGGGCAAAAGTTGGTCTTGACAAATCCTATGGTTTTGTTGACAAAACTGGCAAAATCATAGTAGAACCTAAGTACCAAGAAATCAGCAAATACAATGTTTTGCACGAAGGTTGGGCATTGGTAAAGAAAGATGACAAATATGGTTTTATCGACAATTCTGGAAAAGAAATCGTTGCACCAATTTATGATAAAGTTGGTTCATTTGGAGACTATGTTAAAGATTGGCTGTTGGTAGAAGCCAACGGACTAAAAGGATTCGTTGACGCCGATGGGAACATCATTGTTCCTGTTAAATACACTCAAGTAGAAAAATTTGATAACATCAGAAAAAACTGGTCTTTAGTAAAAGACAGTAAAGATAAATTAGGTTTTATTGATAAAACGGGGAAAGAAGTAATTCCTGTTGTTTATGATAATATTGAGGCCTTTGTAAAAAAACAAACTGTGATCGCAAATGTTGATTAAACAATAACAAACTAAACGAGTAAGGATTTCACTAGTGAAATCCTTTTTTTTTGCTACGTACCAGTCAAGACGACAAATAAAGGAACAAACTTTCTATATTTGCATACCTTCAAAAACGCAATTTATGTACGAGAAAACCTTTCCAAATAAGCGATTTAAACTAACCCTTGAGTTTATCAAAAAACACATCGACACCTCTGAATCCATATTGGACTTAGGAGTCGAAAATCCTTTTTCGGAAATTATGAAAACAGAAGGATTTACTGTAGTTAATACAAGTGGAGAAGATTTGGATGAAGATCAAGGTGTTTTCCATAAACAAAAGACAACGGTGGTGACTGCTTTTGAAATTTTTGAGCATTTACTAAATCCATATTCCATTCTAAAAGAAATTCAATCGGACAAATTGTTTATTTCAATTCCGATGCGTTTGTGGTTTTCCCCTGCGTACAGAAGCAAAACGGATCCGTGGGATCGACATTACCACGAATTTGAAGATTGGCAGTTGGATTGGCTCTTAGAAAAAACTGGCTGGAAAATCATCGATCGCCAAAAATGGACAAACCCTGTAAATAAGATGGGCATTCGACCTTTGTTGCGATATTTCACAAACCGATACTATATTGTCTACGCTGTAAAAGCCTAACAATTTAATCTCTATTTTTGTAAGAAAATTATATTTATAATATTGTATTTTGTGCATTTCGTCGATTTTATTTGCATTTAAACGGATAATTGACATATCATTGTCCCGTAATAACAAACAAAATTAATTAACAAAAATTCAATTTTATGAAAGCAATCTACACCTACGCAGCATTAGCTTTATGCACAGTCTCTTTTGGCCAAAAATTATTTATTGTAAGCTCTGATGATAAGTTTGGGGTTATTAATGAAAATGGCGTTGAAATCATTCCAGCGAAATACAACTCAGTTGACGATTTTGATAAGATCCACATGAATTGGTCTAAAGTAGGCTTGAACAACCTTTTTGGGTTTATTGACAAAAAAGGAAAAATTATCGTTGAACCTAAGTACGAAGTAATTAATAATTACGGTACCCTAAACGAAGGTTGGGCCTTGGTTCAAAAAGAAGGTAAATATGGATTCATTGACGATCTAGGAAAAGAAATTGTTCCGCCTATCTATAACAAAATCGGAGGTTTTGGTGAATATGCCAAAGACTGGATGTTGGTAGAATCTGATGGCATGAAAGGATTTCTAGACAAAGAAGGAAACATCATCGTTCCAGTAAAATATGCTGAGATCGAAAAATTCGACAAAGTCAGAAAAAATTGGGCTTTGGTGAAAGATCGTAAAGAAAAACTAGGATTTATCGACAAATCTGGTAAAGAAGTTATTCCTGCAATTTATGACAATATCGAAGCATTCATTAAGAAAAAAGGTACTGTCGCAGATACAAATTAATCATAGTTAATAGTTAGAGAGAAAGAAGGGATTTCGTAATGAAATCCCTTTTTTTGTTCACTAAATTTATACTTTTACCTTCGCAATAAAATGCAAGTACTTGATGAAATATTACGTTGTAATCCCAGCACATAACGAAGCGAAGTTTATCGCGCAGACCTTGCAATCGTTACTTAACCAAACGCAAGTTCCTGCCAAGATTGTGGTTGTAAATGACCATTCAACTGATGAAACTGAGACTATTGTTACTTCATTTGTTCAAAAAAACTCGACGTTACAGCTAATAAACAATTTCTCAGACGCTACTCACCTTCCGGGTAGCAAAGTGATCCGTGCGTTTCAAAAAGGTTTGGAAACAGTAGATCATGACTATGACTTTATTGTCAAATTAGATGCGGATCTTATTTTGCCACCTACGTATTTTGAAACCATTATTTCCCTTTTTCAGAAGGACGACGCGATTGGAATGGCGGGCGGACTTGCCTACATTGAACAAAATGGCGCTTGGATATTGGAAAATCTTACCGACAAAGATCACATTCGCGGTGCCTTTAAAGCCTATAGAAAAAAGTGTTTTCAGCAAATAGGTGGACTTAAACCTGCCATGGGTTGGGACACCGTTGACGAATTACTGACTCGTTACTATGGTTGGAAAGTAGCAACCGACGAATTATTACATGTGAAACATCTCAAACCGACTGGCGCGAATTACAACCAGGCCGCTAGATTTAAGCAAGGTGAAGCATTTTATCGTTTAGGATATGGTTTTTTTATCACCGCAATTGCCGCTGCAAAACTGGCGATGATGAAAAAACAACCGCTATTGTTTGTAGATTATATGCAAGGTTTTTGGAAGGCAAAATGGCGTAACGAACCGCTATTAGTGGATGAGGAACAAGCAAAATTTATCCGCAACTACCGATGGTCGAAAATGAAAGAAAAGATTTTTAGGTAGCAACTCAATGGTTTGAACGTTGCGATAAAGTCGATGATGAGCAGTAGCTGTTGGGTGCGCAATGCTGCGTGAGGGATAGCAGCGGAAATCCTTTTTGTGTAACAAGTCCGTCTTCTCTCATCAAAATCGTCAGACAAAAAGATTTAGAGCGAATAGCCCGACCCTTGTGGTCACGCCCAAAATGTCATCAAAAAAACTGACGACCGACAACAGACAACCAATAACTTTTCTTAATTTAGCGCATATTTCAAAACCATGATGCTCGTTCGTTATTTGTCGCAAATCGGAAAGTATTTCTTAATGTGGAAAGAGATTTTTAATAAACCTACCAAATGGTCGGTGATGCGAAATCTTATTCTCAAGGAAGTCGATGATTTGATTATCGGTTCCTTAGGAATCGTTGCTTTTATTTCCTTTTTTGTGGGTGGCGTTGTAGCGATACAAACGGCGTTGAACCTGACCAATCCGCTTATTCCGAAATACCTCATCGGATTTGCCACGCGACAATCTGTAATTTTAGAATTTGCTCCGACCTTTATCTCGATTATTATGGCAGGGAAAATGGGTTCGTTTATCACCTCTAGCATTGGAACGATGCGGGTTACTGAACAAATTGACGCCTTGGAAGTAATGGGTGTCAATTCGTTGAATTACTTGGTTTTTCCAAAATTAATCGCCTTGCAATTATATCCATTTGTCATCGGAATCAGTATGTTTTTAGGAATTCTAGGCGGATGGGTTGCGGCAGTTTACGGAGGATTTGGCTCGAGCTCGGAATTTATTGGTGGTTTACAGCAAGAATTCATACCATTCCATATTGCCTACGCCTTCATTAAGACTTTTGTTTTTGCCTTGTTGCTAGCGACAATTCCATCTTTTCACGGCTATTATATGAAAGGCGGCGCTTTGGAAGTAGGTAAAGCAAGTACGGTTTCTTTTGTATGGACTTCAGTCATGATTATTGCGATGAATTATATACTAACTCAAATGCTTTTGACCCAATGATAGAAGTAAAAAATGTCGAAAAATCATTTGGTACAAGTAAGATTTTAAAAGGAGTTTCTACTGTTTTTGAAACTGGCAAAACCAATCTAATCATCGGTCAAAGTGGTTCTGGAAAAACCGTTTTACTCAAAAGTTTGTTAGGAATTTTTGCTCCAGAAGCGGGCACTATTTCCTTTGATGGGCGAATTTATTCAGATTTGACGGCCGACGAAAAAAGAGAATTGCGTACAGAAATAGGAATGGTTTTTCAAGGAAGCGCCTTATTCGATTCGATGACCGTAGAAGAAAACGTTGGTTTTCCTTTGAAGATGTTTACCAAAAATTCAAATTCAGAAATTCAGGATCGTGTAGATTTTGTTTTAAAAAGAGTCAACTT
Organism: Flavobacteriaceae bacterium; assembly: GCA_947459635.1. GTDB lineage: Bacteria > Bacteroidota > Bacteroidia > Flavobacteriales > Flavobacteriaceae > Flavobacterium. The sequence continues at coordinate 11,401 of CANHEA010000064.1, forward strand.
GATTGATGCACACAAAAAATTACCATCTGAAATTTCAGGTGGCATGCAAAAACGGGTTGCTATTGCTCGAGCAATTGTAAATAATCCGAAATATTTGTTTTGTGATGAACCCAATTCAGGTTTAGATCCCAACACCTCGATTTTGATTGACAATCTCATTAAGGAAATTACGGAAGAATACAATATCACCACTGTGATTAACTCGCATGATATGAATTCCGTGATGGAAATTGGCGAAAATATTGTCTTCCTAAAAAACGGTTTGAAAGCGTGGCAAGGTACTAAAGAAGAAATTTTCAGAACAGACAATGAGGCCATTGTAGATTTTGTCTATTCCTCTAACCTCTTCAAAAAAGTTCGAGAAGCGTATTTGAAAGGATAGCATACCGAAAATTCCCAACATTCCGTATGTTCTATTAAAAAAAGCGAGAATCTCTTCCCGCTTTGCTTTACATTTTCAATTGACTGACAATTCCTTTTATTTCCTGCTCCTTACCTTTTGGATAAATGAGCAAGACATTATCCTTGTCGACAATGATAAAATCTTCTAATCCGTCAATAATCACCAACTTATCTTTGGCTGTGCTGATGATGTTATTTGAAGAATTTTTCAACAAAACACTGGCATTTACTACAGCATTATTGTGATCATCTTTGTTGAGTTTTTCGTGCAATGAACCCCAAGTTCCTAAATCATTCCAATCGAAAGTCGCTGGAAGAACATACACGTTTTTTGCTTTTTCCATTACTGCATAATCTATGGAAACATTTTCCGCCAAGGCATATTTTTGGGCAATAAATTGCTTTTCATTTTCGGTATTGTAATCGTTCCATCCCTCCAGAAACAAAGTATTCATTTGGGGTTGAAACTTTTCAAAAGCTTCAGCTATGGCTCGGACGCTCCAGATAAAAATACCGCCATTCCATAAAAAATTACCACTTTCTATGAAAGATTTTGCCGTTTCGTAGTCTGGTTTTTCTCTAAATTGATTGACTTTCTTAATAGGATTTGAATCGGTTTTATCAAACTCGATATACCCAAAACCAGTGTTGGGGAACGTCGGTTGAATTCCTAAAGTCATTAGTGCATTTTCAGCGCTGCAAAAATCAAAACACTGCTGCAAATTTTGAACAAAGACAGCTTCGTCTTCAATCCAGTGATCGCTGGGCGCGACAACCATAACGGCATCTGGATTTTGCTTTTTGATTTTCAGCGATGCATATAAGATACAAGGTGCCGTATTTCGCATGGCAGGTTCTAACAAAACCTGTTCAGGCTTTACCATTGGCAATTGCTCTAATACAATATGATTGTATTTTTCGTTGGTCAAGATCAAGATATTCTCTATCGGAATCAATTGAGACAATCTGCTAAACGTCTTTTGAATTAAAGTGTGTCCAGAGCCCAGCATATCGTGAAATTGCTTTGGAAATTCCGTGGTACTTACTGGCCAAAATCGAGATCCAACACCACCAGCCATCAATATTGCGTAATAATTTTTATTCATTTTTTCTAAGTTGCTGAGTTACTGAGTTGCTGAGTAACTGAGATTTCTATTTTTAGTTCTTATTTAAGTAATTCAACTTCTGCATTCGGATTAAACAAGTATAGCCTTCCTGAACTTACTTCCACACATTCGTAGCGTTTGGTCCGCAAAGCACCTTTTGTAAAAATCTTCCCGTTATGAATCCTGAAATGGCTTCCGTAAGGGAGCTCAAAGATATAATTTTTATCATTCTGTTGGTCGAACTGTTTTAACGCCAACGACAAAGTTGCATCGACGTCGCTACTGGCAGTTGGATTCTTGAAATGACGCGCCAATAAAGGCAAAAGTTGATTAGGGAAAATCTCCGGTCTAATAAAAGGAATCATCAGTCTTTGAAAAGTGTACTTCCATTCTTCACCGTGAGGCTTAATCTGACGCCCGAATTTTTCAAAAGCGACCAAATGAGAAATTTCATGAATTAGCGTGATCAGGAATTTATACTTGTTCAAATTGGCATTGACTGTGATTTCATGTTTGCCATTTATTGCTTTGCGGTAGTCTCCATGACGCGTTACTCGTTCATTAACAATTTTGAGATGCACTTCATTGGCAACGATCAGCTCAAAAACTGGTCTTACAGCATGTTCGGGAATATATTTGGCTAAGGTGTCGCTCATTTGGAGTTGTCCGTTGTCGGTTGTCTGTTGTTGGTTAAAAGGATCTTAACTGACAACTGAGAACCGACAACTATATTATGGTGTCGTAGAAGAAACTTGAAGTACTTTCCCGTTATAAAATTGATGCCCCGTCAACGTAAAATTATAAATATAATCTGCCATTTCTTCGGCTGTAATTGGTGCTTGATAACCCGGAAAAGCCTCTGCCAACATTTCTGTTTGGACGGATCCCAAAGCCAACACATTGAAAGCAATACCTCTTTCCCTATATTCCTCTGCTAATAATTCTGACATCGTTATTACCGCTCCTTTACTAGAGCTATAGGCTGCTAGTCCTGCAAATTTCATACTTCCTTGAATGCCTCCCATCGAACTAATGGTTACTACATGACTTCCTTTTTGCAAATAGGGCAATGCTAGTTGCGTTAACTTGGCTATGGCGAAAACATTCACTTTATAAATATTTTCAAAATCTTTTTGGGTTGTATTCTCGAAAGGTTTTAGGACAAGTGCTCCAGCATTATGAACAACTGCATCCACCTTCTTCCAACTTGAAGACAGAAAATTTTCAATTTGGGACCAATCATTATCGTTAGATAAATCAACGGAGAGACAAGTGATATTTGGGTGCGCCATCAATGCAGCAGGAGTTTTTCTCGAAATCGCCAAAACTTGATGTCCGGCATTTCCAAATTGAAGCGCTAGCTCGTAACCTATTCCTCTTGAAGTACCTGTAATGATTATGTTTTTCATTTAAAATTTTAACTTTTGGGTAAAGATAAAAAAAGCGAATGAAACAACGTTGACTATTTTCCAACAGCTTTGCAAAGATACTTCCTCCAAAACTGAATTCCCTGATAAACACCCAATCCCACAAAAACCAAAGGAATGATGATGCGCATCAAGTACTTCGCCAAGAAATCGGTTTGAGATGTTAAGAAGTGTAAGGATAAAATCAGCACCAACATTCCGCAAAATGTCCCAATCAAAGTTCCGAAAACGTAGAAATATTTTTTTGTTCCATCAATTTTGATCCAGTTGCCATTGAGCAAATACAGATTCCAACCCACCCAAAAAGGGATTTGAACAAAATTGAGCGCACTCAAAAACAAGCCAACAAAATACGGTGTCCGATTTTGATATTCATTGAAGGCGTTCGCTGGCGTAGTCCCATTGGATGCACTAGCGTAGAAAATATACGCCAAAACGAACATAAAAATCACTGAAAACCCTTCGATGAATCGCAGCAATTTGCGGTTATTTACTAATTGTTCTGCAAAAATTAAAGTAAAATAAATCACAAAAACCTCAACGGATATAACGCCAAGTAAGTACGGAATCACGCTAGTTAAACCACTTTGATTATAAATATCATAGCCAATCACATTCAAATAGCCCAGCGGAATTGAGCCCAAAAAACTCACGATAAAACCTACCAGAATATTTTTGAACGTTTTCATTTGTTAGAAATTGAGGATTTTGTTGCTTTGCTCCAGATGCATGTGGTATTCTTTCATGCCTGCTTTTCTGCTCAAATAAGGAAATCCTTTTTGATGATTGGCAGCGCTAATTTCGAACATATAACGAATGTGGCGCGTTAACTCTTTCCATGCAAAAAAGATGGAATGTTTCGGGTCGTAGATATGGGTAGGTTCGCTAGCGGCGCCATTTAGTTCGACGACAGCAAAGTTTTTCCCTTGTTCGAGTTCTTTTAAAGTATTGTACATCAAATCCAATCGGCCGAAATAAAACTCTGGAATTTGAAGACACATTTCGTTAATCACATCAGTCAGTTGTGGCGATATCCAATGGCTGAAATCTAGGAATTTGGCGCCACGAATGTGATTGCC
>CANHEA010000065.1 GCA_947459635.1 Flavobacteriaceae bacterium
AAACAAGCTGAAGCTCCTGCTGAAGAGGCTCCAGTAACTGAAGAAGTTGCACCTGCTGTTGAAGAAGCTGCTCCTGCTGCTGATACAACTGCTGCTGCTGCTGCAACTGAAGCTGCTCCTGCTGCTGATGCTGCTGCTGCTCCTGCTGCTGACGCTGCAAAAAAATAATTAGAAATCACTTCTAAAGATTTTAAAACCACGCATTGCGTGGTTTTTTTATTTGTCACTATTTTACATTTCGAAATACCCAAAAATAAAAAAAGCTTCAAACAAATGTTTGAAGCTTTTTTGTACTCAGAGCGGGACTTGAACCCGCACGAACATTGCTGTTCACTGGATTTTAAGTCCAGCGTGTCTACCAATTTCACCATCCGAGCTGGACAATCTTGAGCGAAAAACGGGGCTCGAACCCGCGACCTCGACCTTGGCAAGGTCGCGCTCTACCAACTGAGCTATTTTCGCATTTCAATTTCTTAAAGAACTGCCTTACTTGTTTCGTAATGCGAGGGCAAATTTAATACTTTAATTCAATTCTACAAGCCTTTTGAGAAAAAAAAGAATGCGAATTTATAATGTCTTGAATCTCTAATATTTAATAATACAAATTCTATTTTTTAGACAACATTCTCTTGATTTCGTTGAGTTTCATCATGGCTTCGATTGGCGTTAGCGTATTGATATCCAAATTTAGGATTTCATCCCTAATTTCTTCCAATAATGGATCATCTAAATTGAAGAAGCTCATCTGCATTTCAGCCTTTTCTGTTTTGATACTATTAAGCGCATCGCTAGAGTGATTTTTCTCCAACTTCTTCAATATTTTCTGCGCTTTCGACAAAACAATTTGTGGAATTCCCGCCATTTTCGCAACATGCAACCCGAAACTATGAGCACTACCGCCCTTTACCAACTTACGAATAAACAGAACGGTATCTTTGAGTTCCTTTACGGATACGTTGTAGTTTTGAATTCTAAGCAACAATTCGCTCATTTCATTTAATTCATGATAATGCGTTGCAAACAAGGTTTTAGGTCTTGTCGGGTGTTCGTGCAGAAATTCCGCAATTGACCACGCTATCGAAATACCGTCGTACGTGCTCGTCCCTCGTCCTATTTCGTCCAATAATATCAAACTCCGATCGGAAAGATTGTTTAGAATCGATGCCGTTTCATTCATTTCTACCATAAAGGTTGATTCTCCCATCGAAATATTATCACTGGCACCAACCCTAGTAAATATTTTATCTACAATACCCATGTGTACTGACTCGGCCGGCACAAAACTTCCGATTTGAGCCAATAATACTATCAAGGCTGTTTGTCTCAAAATAGCAGATTTACCAGACATATTTGGACCAGTAATCATGATCAACTGCTGTGATTCTCTATCTAAGAATACGTCATTGGCAATGTAAGGCACCCCAACTGGCAACTGTTTTTCAATTACGGGATGGCGACCATTCTTTATGTCCAAAACATAACTTTCATCCAAAATTGGACATACATACTGATTTTCTATTACCAATTGCGCAAATGAAGTTAAGCAATCTAATTGCGCAATCAAATTGGCGTTCGATTGCACTGGTTTTATATAAGTAGCCACCCAACTTACTAATTGCTCAAACAATTCAACTTCTAATTTTTGTATCTTTTCCTCAGCACCGAGAATCTTAGATTCATATTCTTTGAGTTCTTCAGTGATGTAGCGCTCTGCGTTGACAAGCGTTTGCTTTCTGATCCATTCTGCCGGAACCTTGTCTTTGTGGGTGTTTCGGACTTCTATATAATAACCAAAAACATTATTAAAGGAAATTTTTAGCGACGCAATTCCTGTCTTTTCAGATTCGCGTGTCTCAATGCCTTCTAGAAATTCTTTTCCTGTACTTGAGATCAACCGCAGTTCGTCAAGTTCATGATTAATCCCCGATGCAATGGCATTCCCTTTCGAGATCGCTACTGGCGCTTCTTGATTGAGCGTTGTTTTAATTTTTTCTCGCAATACCTCGCAACCATTCAAGCTATCACCAATCATTCGCACCGCCTCTTGTTTGCTTTGTAACGCAATTTCCTTTATCGGCATAATCGCATCTAACGAGTCTTTCAAAAAGACCATTTCTCGTGGAGAAACCTTACCTGCGGCAATCTTTGAAATCAAACGCTCTAAATCAGAAATTTGTTTGATTTGACTCTGAATACTTTTCAAAATCTCCTGGTTTTCCTTCAAATAAGCAACAACCTCGTGACGGTTTTGAATTTTTTTAATGTCTTTCAAAGGCAACGCCAACCAACGTTTCAATAATCGACCACCCATTGGCGACAAAGTCTTGTCGATTACGTCAAGCAATGTCACTGCGTTTGGATTGTAACTATGGTATAATTCTAAGTTTCTGATTGTAAATCGATCCATCCAAACATAAGCATCTTCAGCAATTCGTTGAATGGAAGTAATATGTTGTCTTTTGTTATGCTGCGTCTCGGACAAGTAATACAAAATGGCTCCAGAAGCGATGATTCCTTCACGCAATTCCTCAATTCCGAAACCTTTAAGTGTTGTTGTTTGAAAATGGTTCGTTAACGACTCAAGGGCATAGTCTTCTTTATATATCCAGTCTTCTAAATAAAAATGATGATAATCCTCCCCAAAAGTTTCTCTAAAATTACTTTTATGAATTTTCGCAATTAGCACTTCACTTGGACTGAAATTCTGTAGTAATTTATCAACATACTCTTCATTTCCTTCTGCCGTTAAGAACTCGCCTGTTGAAATATCGAGGAACGAAACCCCGATACTCCTTTTTCCAAAATAAATCGAAGCTAAAAAATTGTTTGAATTGGATTGCAAAACCTCGTCATTCATAGAAACCCCGGGTGTCACCAATTCTGTAACACCTCTTTTGACAATGGTTTTGGTCATCTTAGGGTCTTCCAACTGGTCGCAAATAGCAACACGCAGCCCTGCTTTGACAAGCTTCGGTAAATACGTATTCAAAGAATGATGTGGAAATCCCGCTAAAGCAGTTTCTGTTTCAGAGCCAGCGCCACGTTTTGTAAGCACAATCCCCAGTATTTTCGATGCTCGAACAGCGTCTTCTCCAAAAGTTTCATAGAAGTCGCCAACTCTAAACAACAAGCAAGCATCAGGGTATCTCCTCTTAATCTCATTGTATTGCTTCATCAATGGCGTTTCTTTCGCTTCTTTTTCTATAGATTTCAAGAGTTGTAAATGTTTTGAGATATTAATAAAGGAATAGCGAATTTAAAAATTTTAAAGTGAATTTACTGCGTTCACAAAAATTAATTAATTTTAAGAAATCTTTAGATTGCAGTTTCAATTTTTTGAATAGTTTTGTCTTGTAAATCTTAACAAAAACAACAATGAAAAAATTAGTATTATTCGCTGTATTAACGATTTTTGGCGTAACAACTGCAAACGCACAAGCTAAAAAAGCTGTAAAGAAAGAAGTAGCCAAAAAAGAAGCTGCACCTGCTAAAGCTGACACTCCAAAAGTAGACGGAGCTGGAATGGTTTTCGAAAACGAAACTATTGATTACGGTACACTTCCTCACAATGCTGATGGAAAACGTGAATTCGTATTTGTAAACAACGGAACAAAACCATTAATCATCTCTAACGCTACAGGATCATGTGGCTGTACAGTGCCAACATGGCCAAAAGAGCCAATTGCTCCAGGAGCAAGAGGAGTAATCGGTGTAAAATATGCTACTGACAGAGTTGGTGCTTTTACAAAAACAGTTACGCTTACTTCTAATGCAGATGGACAAGCTTCAAAAGTGTTGACTATCAAAGGAACAATCCTTGGTGATGACGCTCCAAAAGAAACTCCAAAAGGATAATCTTTTTTATAATATAGAAAAAACTTCCAATTCGTTGGGAGTTTTTTTTTTGTTTACATTTGAAATAAAGCTACATGAGAAAACTTGAAAATAGCGAATTAGAACGAAAATCAATTGCAGATTTTAAGCGTTCCTCCAAAACCCCATTGATCATTATTCTCGACGATATCAGGAGCCTAAATAATATTGGTTCTGTGTTTAGAACTGCAGATGCTTTCTTGATCGAAAAGATTTATCTATGTGGAATAACTGCAGTACCTCCAAATAAAGAAATTCACAAAACCGCGCTTGGCGCAACCGATACTGTCAATTGGGAGTATTGCGAAGATGTTTCGGCGTTAATTCATCAACTTAAGAATGAAAATGTGAAAGTATTCGCTATCGAACAAGTTGAAAATGCCATCCATCTTCAAGATTTTTCAATAGCTCAAAACGAAAAATACGCACTCGTATTTGGAAATGAAGTTTTTGGGGTAAATCAAAAGGCCATTGAAAGCTGCGACGGGACCATCGAAATTCCACAGCTAGGAACCAAACATTCCCTAAATATTGCTGTAAGCGCAGGCATTGTTATGTGGGATTTGTTCAAAAAATTTCACTATTGATTTTTCAACTTATTGTGAATTTCTTCCAAAACAAATACATAATCTTCTTGCTTCCTCACGAAATCTCTATCTGAAACGTCAATAATTAAAACGTTTAAATCGGTTTGTGACTTAATATAATCTAGATAACCTTTATTGATCTTATCTAAATACTCGGCTGGAATCTCTTGTTCATAACTTCTCCCCCTGTGCTTAATGTTCTCCAACAAACGCTCCGTATTTTGATACAGGTAAATGTACAAATCTGGCTTAGGCATTTCCTTGTAAATGATTTCAAACAATTTCCGGTACAAACGATATTCATCGTCGGTTAAAGTAACTTTTGCAAAAATTAAAGATTTAAAAATGTGATAATCCGCAATAATAAAATCTTTAAACAAATCAAATTGAGCCAAATCATCGGAAATTTGCTGATATCTATCGGCCAAAAATGACATTTCCAACGGGAATGCATATCGGTTCTGATCTTGATAAAACTTCGGCAAAAAAGGATTGTCGGCAAACCGCTCAAATACCGTCTTCGCATTAAAATCCTCCGCGATTTTTGTGGTTAATGTCGTTTTTCCCGCACCAATATTTCCTTCAATGGCAATATAATTGAATTGATCTAATGCGATGTTTTTTATCGGAAAGTCCAGCGCTTGAAGCATTTTGATTTGGCTTTTATCCTCAGAAGCCTTCAATAGTTCCGGCAAGTATTTTTGCAAAATCGGATGACGCCAATCTAAATTTAGATCCCGCATTGGCACCAACACAAACAATCGCTCTTGCATAAACGGATGAGGCACCGTAAGATTTTTAGATGCAATAATTTCTTCATTGAAAGTAATCACATCAATATCTATAGGCCTTGACTGATATCCATCGCTCTCCGTCCGCACCCTACCCAACTTCTTTTCGATACTTAAGACATTTTCAAGTACCGTTTCTGCGTTTGTTTGGGTATGCAAAACCAGCGCGCAGTTATAAAACGCTTCTCCATCAAATCCCCAAGCAGGCGTCTCGTATAAGTGGGAAACTTTGACAATTGTTCCTACACTTTGGTGAATATATTCGATAGCTTTTTGGATGTTTTCCAGACGATTTCCCTGGTTGCTGCCTAACGATAAAATAACTTGATGTTGCGTATTCATATTAACCGCAAATTAAGTAAAAGAATTTTAGAATAGAAGTATATTTGCACCGACTGTTAATAAATTTAATTACCGTTGAAATTGTAACTTTAATACTTCAAATTCAACTTATTGATAAAAAAAATATGCGATTTTTAGGAAATGTCTTAGCAACAATAGTGGGTCTTTTTGTTTTTTGTATGATATTCTTTTTTGGAATATTTTTTATCGCCGCGATTTTTGGAGGAAGTTCCGAAAATGTAGCAGTACAAAGCGACTCCGTTATTGAACTCGATTTATCAAAAATATCCACGGATTATGCGGGTAAATTCAACTATAAAGAAATAGATTATTTTGACGCCAAACACGATGGTTTATCTGATGTCATCAAAGCTATTAAAGCTGCCAAAGAGGACGACGACATCAAAGGAATTTCGATTCTAAATGATAATTCCAACTTGGGAATGTCACAAATCAAAGCGGTTAGAACAGCATTAGAAGATTTCAAGAAATCAGGAAAATTTGTGTTCGCCTACGCCAACTTTTTTACACAAAAAGAATATTACCTCAACTCTGTAGCAAATACGATTTACCTCAATCCGATTGGTGAAATGGAGTTCAAAGGTTTGTCATCTGAACTCCTATTCTTCAAAGATTTTCAAGACAAATACGGCATAAAAATGGAAGTTATACGACACGGAAAATACAAAAGCGCGGTCGAACCTTTCCTAGAAAACAAGATGAGTGATGCCAATCGTGAACAAATTACGGCCTTGCTAAACTCCCTCTGGAATTCGATGCTCGGCGACATTTCTAAAAGTAGAAATATTGCGACGACCAAACTCAATCTAATTGCGGATCAATTGGCAGCGCGAACACCCGAAATGGCCAAAATGCAAGGATTGGTAGACAAAGTGGTGTACGAAGATGTCTATCACAACGACATTAGAAAAATCCTCTCAGTAGATGCTGACGAAGATTACCACAAGATATCAATTCTGGACTATGCACAAAATGTGGCATCTACGGCAACCGAATCATCCTCTAAAGACAAGATTGCCATTATTTATGCACAAGGCGAAATTGGCAGCGGAGAAGGCGACGTCAATTCGGTTGGAGAAGGCTCTATGAGACGTTCGCTTCAAGACGCGAGAAAAGACAAAAAAATTAAAGCCATTGTACTTCGAATTGATTCTCCTGGCGGGAACGCTTTGACGTCTGATTTAATATGGAGAGAAATCGAATTGACCAAAAGAGTAAAACCTGTAATTGTTTCTATGGGGAATCTGGCGGCTTCTGGCGGATATTATATCGCTTGCAACGCCAACACCATTTTTGCGGAAGACAATACGATTACTGGTTCGATCGGTGTATTTGGTTTGTTACCCAATTTCACTGGACTCACGACAAAAATGGGAATCAATTCAGAACAAGTGAGCACCAATGCCAATGCTTCTGACTACAGCATATTTAAACCATTAAGTGAAAACTATAAATTTATTGCCCAAGAAGGTGTCGAAAAAATCTATACTACTTTTGTTTCCCGCGTGGCTGCTGGTCGCAAAATGACTTTTGACCAGGTAGATGCCATTGCGCAAGGTCGCGTTTGGTCTGGAACTGAAGCTGCAAAAATTGGGCTAGTAGACAAAATCGGTGGCCTAGATGCTGCTTTAGATTACGCCGCTTCTTTGGTTCATGCTAAAGAATACAAAACCCAAAACTTCCCGATTTATGAAAAAGATTTTGGCGATTATTTGGGCAGTCTTGGCGTTCCGTTTATGAAAACCAAAGAGAGTTTCATCAAGGAAGAAGTCGGTGAAGAAAACTATAAAGTCATTGAACAAATTCGCCGTATTCAAAGCAAAAAAGGCGTACAAGCAAGTTTGCCTTTTGAAATTAATATTCATTAAATAAGAAATCCTAAGTTCATTGCGTTGTAAACTAAAATAATCTAGTCATGCTAAAGAAAATCTTAAAAATTGTCGGAATTATTCTCCTCGTTCTTGTGCTGTCACTTTTTGCAATTCCTTTCTTTTTCAAGGATCAAATCAAAGCAAAAATAACGGAAGCCATCAACGAAAAAGTAGATGCCAAAGTCTCTTTTGAAGACGCAGATTTGAGTTTGTTCAAGAGTTTTCCGCAAGCCAACGTCACGATCGACAAACTGCTAATCATCAACAAAGCGCCTTTTAAAGGCGACACGCTGATTTCTTTGGGTCAAATCAATTTGAAAATGTCTGTGAAAGAACTGTTTAAAGGCAAAGAAGAGTCGATGAATATTGAAGCGGTTTCAACAGAAAACGGATTGATCAACATTCTTTTTAACAAAGATGGTCTCGGCAACTTCGACATCGCTTTGAAAGATGACAAAGAGCAAGACGACAGCAAAAGCAGCCCCTTATCGCTTAAAATTAAAGAATACAAAGTCACCAATCTTCGTTTCAAGTACTTCGATGAACGATCTAAAATTAAGATGATTATAGACAGCCTTGATCATTCTGGAACTGGAGATTTTGCCAATTCTAAATTGGATCTAAACACCAAATCAACGGCAAAGGTTTCCCTATTTATGGATAAAGCCAACTATATGAATCATGTGGCTTTGTCATTAGATGCGGTTCTGGGAATCGATTTAGATCAAAGCAAATATACTTTCAAAGAGAACAAAGCGCTCATCAACAAATTGCCTTTAGAATTTGATGGTTTTATTCAAATGCTAGAAAACGGACAACAATACGATTTGAAATTTAAGACGCCAACGTCGAGTTTTCAAAACTTTCTGGGCTTGATTCCTGCGGCTTATGCGGCCAATATCAAAGATGTAAAAACCACAGGAGACTTTACGGTTACTGGCTTTGCCAAAGGAATACTTTCCGATACAACGGTCCCAAAATTCAACGTGGCGATTGCGTCCAACAATGCTTCTTTTCAGTATCCGAACCTGCCAAAATCGATTCAGAATATTATCATCGACACGAAAATTATTAATGAAACTGGTTTGACGAATGACACTTACGTGAATTTAGATCAGTTGTCTTTCCGAATTGACCAAGATGTTTTTAATGCGAAAGCCAATATCAAAAACTTGGCAGAAAATCCACTTGTCGATGCACAATTGAAAGGTGTGGTAAATCTTGGCAATGTTTCTAAAGCCTATCCAGTAAAGCTAAAAGTGCCGCTTTCTGGTATTTTGACAGCGGATGTTGTGACCAAATTTGACATGAAGTCTGTAGAAACGAATCAATATGAAAAGATGCAGAACTCGGGGAATATGACCCTAACTGGATTCAAATATGTGGATGACACCAACAAAGCGATGAACATCAACAAAGCGGTTGTACAGTTCACGAATACCAGAATTAACCTTCAAGAACTCGACTTGACGACGGGAAAAACCGACATGAAAGTGAGTGGCGTTTTAGAGAATCTTTTTGGTTTTATGTTGAAAAATCAAGAGCTAAAAGGCAACTTCAACATGCAATCGAACCAGTTTGCTGTAGCCGATTTTATGACGGCTGAAACGCCAAAAACAAAATCCGAAAAACCCAAAGCTGCGGTGAAAATTCCAGCGTTTTTAAATTGTTCATTAACGGCAAAAGCCAACACGGTTTTATATGACAATTTAGCTTTGAAAAATGTTTCGGGTAAACTCATCATAAAAGACCAAAAAGTCACACTCGAAAACATCAAATCCGATATTTTTGGCGGTCAAATTACAGCGAACGGTGATGTTTCGACCAAAGGGAAAATTCCAGTTTTCAATATGGATTTAGGCATGAAGGCGGTCGATATTCAGCAAACTTTTTCTCAACTTGATATGTTGAAAAAGATCGCACCTATCGCAGAAGTAGTTGAAGGAAAAATCAATACAACCATCAAATTGTCTGGAAATTTAGACGCGAAAGAAATGACGCCAGACGTCAACAGCCTTTCCGGAGATTTGTTTAGTCAGTTGCTTTCTACAACGGTCAACCCTAGTAAATCTGAACTACTCTCAAAATTGGACGGCGACATACCTTTCTTAGATTTGAAAAAATTGAATTTGAAAGATCTTAAAACGGCGTTGACTTTTAGTAATGGGAAAGTTAATATCAAACCATTTGAATTAAAATATCAGGACATGAAGGTGAATATTGGTGGTCAACATGGGTTTGATCAAAACATGAATTACAACCTCAAATTTGATGTGCCAGCAAAATATCTTGGGCCAGAAGTAAATAAATTATTGGCCAAGTTATCACCGTCTGACGTCAATAAATTAGATAATATCCCAATCAATGCTTTAATTACTGGAAATTTCAAAGCTCCTAAAGTGAGCACTGATATCAAAAGTGGCATTTCCAATTTGACTTCACAATTGGTAAAACAACAAAAAGAAAAGTTGGTAAAACAAGGTACGAGCGCGTTGGAAGATCTCATCAATAAGAATACTAAATCTTCTGACACGACAAAATCGAAATCTCCTGTAAAAGAAGACATCAAGAAGAAAGCAGGCGACTTACTTAATGGTCTGTTTAAGAAATAAAAGCAACGCATCAAAAAGCCCTAGTATTTCTAGGGCTTTTTTTATACGTCAATGGCAACAACACTGCCTTCAGAACTGCGAACATTAAACACCGTTCCGTCTTCAAAAAGCAAATATTGTCCTTTGATGCCAATTAAAACGCCTTTGAAATTGGGCGTTTTCTCTAAGCTGAGACTATTTATTTTCGTTGGATAGTTGACTACGGGATAGTGCATTTCGTAGACGTCATTCTTGTCAGAAAAAAAATATTCTTTCACTTCAAGTGGAAGTAGACTTTCGACTTTTGCTTTTTCTAGAATCAAATCATTCGTGATAATATCGTTCGTAAGCATTTTTCGCCAATTGGTTTTGTCTGAAAAATGCTCTTTTAGCGCCACTTCCGTTATACCTGCCAAATAACGATTCGGAACTTCTACAATCGAAATGGCTTTTTCTGCACCTTGATCAATCCATCGTGTGGGCACTTGGGTTTTTCTGGTCACGCCTACTTTGACTTCACTCGAAATGGCTAAATAAACAATGTGTGGCTGCAATTGCACTTTCGTTTCGTAGTCTAAATCACGATTGGCAATTCCGAGATGTGCGGTGCTTAATTCAGGTTTCATAATCCAATCACCGACTGCTGGACTTGCATAAAAGCAATCGTAGCAAAAACCTTGTCGGAATATTTTTTTTCTTTTACCGCAATTCAAACATTGATAACCTTCCAACTGAATCGTCAGTTCCTTGCCCAAAACTTGATTGATATTCAAGAAACTGTTTTCAAAAACTAAGTAATATTGAATTGGGTTTCCAAATTCAGTTTGCATTTTAGTTAAAACTCCTTCGTACTTCATTTGATTTTTGTCTGATTATCCAAAATTAGCATTAGAATTTCTGCTATATTTTTTGTTATTTTGGTAAAGTTGTAAAGTTATCGATTTGTGTTCAAATATTTTATTCGCAAACCGTAAATCATACATTAAAATCTACGTCGAAATGCCTTTACCAATAATCAATTCTATTGCCTCCTGGGTTTTGAAACAGCGAATTCATCAAATTGAGTTGTTTCTAAAATACCCGAATGAAGTACAAGAGGAATTGCTTATGAACCTTCTCCGGACTTCTGAAAACACGGTCGTTGGAAAGCATTATGACTTTGCGTCAATCAAATCTTACAACACTTTTACAGAAAGAATTCCAATTTCGACGTACGAGGATATCGAAAAGTTTATTGAACAAACGCGTCAAGGGGAACAGAATATTTTTTGGAGTACACCAATTAAATGGTTTGCCAAATCAAGCGGGACGACCAATGCCAAAAGCAAGTTTATACCCGTAAGTAATGAAGCGCTGGAGAATTGCCATTATAAAGGCAGCAAAGATTTGCTTTGTTTGTACCTCAACAACAACGAAGATTCCCAGTTGTTTATCGGAAAAAGTTTAAGACTTGGTGGCAGTTCCCAGATTTACGAAAACAACAACACCTTTTTCGGCGACTTATCGGCGATATTAATCGAAAACATGCCGATTTGGGCTGAGTTTAGCAGCACGCCTAGCAGCAGAGTTTCTTTGATGAGCGAATGGGAAACCAAAATTATGGCAATTATCGAAGAATCAAGAAATGAGAACGTGACAAGTTTTGCTGGCGTTCCTTCCTGGATGTTGGTCTTGATGAACAAAGTGCTAGAAGATAGCGGCAAATCAAATTTGATGGAGATTTGGCCCAACTTGGAAGTCTACTTTCACGGTGGTGTTAGTTTTGAACCGTACCGCGAACAATACAAAAAAATTCTTCCGGCGAGCCAATTTAAATACTATGAAATTTACAATGCTTCTGAAGGGTTCTTTGCGATTCAAGATTTAAACAATTCTTCCGACTTACTTTTGATGTTGGATTATGGAATATTTTACGAATTCATCCCAATGTCTGTTTTTGGAACGACCGAGGAAAAAGCAATTCGCCTTTCTGATGTTGAACTGAATGTCAATTACGCCATCCTCATTTCTACTAATGCTGGACTTTGGCGCTATTTAGTTGGCGATACTGTTCGATTTACTTCGTTGAGTCCGTATCGTATTCGCGTGACAGGACGAACCAAACATCACATCAATGTTTTTGGTGAGGAATTGATGGTTGAGAATACCGATCGCGCCATTTCAAAGGCCTCACAACTCACTAACTCCGAAGTTGTCGACTATACCGTGGCGCCCATATTTATGAAAGACAAAGAAAAAGGAGCACATGAATGGATGATCGAATTCAAAAGTAAACCTAGCAATATCAATGAATTTCAAAAAATATTAGACGAAACGTTGCAATCTTTAAATTCCGATTACGAAGCCAAAAGACACAACAACATGACGCTAAATCCGTTAGTGATTAATGTGGCGCGTCCTAATTTGTTTTATGATTGGTTGAAGGAACAAGATAAATTGGGTGGACAGCATAAAATTCCGAGGCTTTCTAACAAAAGAGATTATTTAGAACAACTCAAGAATTTATCTCTTTAATTATTCTTTAGGCGAAAATGAAAAAATTAGTATTGTTAATAGTTCTCTCAACGGTACTCTTTTCATGCGGTCCGCACAGAATGCAATGCGGTCCAAAAGGAATTTGTAGTCATACTTCCCAAAAAAATCACAATAAAATTTCATAGCGATTGTAACAATTTTGAAAGATGGTGGTCTAGTTGGCAATCATCAATTAAAATCAATCCAATCATGAAATCATTACTCGCACTGGGACTGTGCTTTTTGGCCTTTCCAATGATCGCACAGGAAATCCCAATTACTACAACAGCCAAAGATTCGATTTCCAAAATAGAAGAACAGAAGCTCAAAGAAGTCACTGTTTTTGGAAATAAAAAGCAATTCCTAAAAGTCGAGTCCGACAAGACCATTGTCAATGTCAAAAACAATCCGATGCTCAATAGCGGCAGCAGTTTGGACGCCGTAAAAAAACTACCTGGCGTAATCACTTCTCCAGCGGGCGGTTTGACCTTGAATTCAAAAAATGTTGCCATATATATCGATGGAATGCCCAGCTCTCTAAGCGGTACGGATTTGCAAAACTATCTGGCTACTTTACCTGCAACTGCAATTGAAAAAGTCGAATTAATCTACAATCCGGGTGCGGCTTTCGATGCTAATGCAAGTGGATCTATCATTAATATCGTCACCAATTCACGAAAAATGAAAGGCATTAATGCGAGTTTCAACATCAATTACAACTTCAATAAATACCAAAAGCCTAGTCCACAGATTTTATTGAATGGTAAAAACAAAAATCTCAGTTGGCAAACCATGATTGGATACAATTATATCGACAGCGAAAACCGCACAAAAAACGGGCAGACTTTTACTTCATTCACACCTAGCGAAATATTGGCGCAAGAAAATCTGACGGTGACGACCAATCGAAATTTCTATTGGCGAACTGGAACCAATTATAAATTGACAGAAAAGTCGAATCTCTTATTCAATTACAATCTCAATGTGGCTAACGACCGCTTTGTTTCGGAATCTACGACTGCGGGAACTGGAATTGAATATTTGAACAACAGTCTTGCAAAAAACAAGAATAACAATCATGAATTGAGTTTACAGTTCAAAACCAAACTAGACACACTGGGCAGAACCCTGGACATTGTAGCTTTTGATAATTATTTCGATAAAAATCCAATTACCAAATCTAGCGGATTGAACAATGCTGTTCCATCCTACTTTAATGGCGATCTTGATTTTAAACTCCACAATTATTATTTGAAATACGATTTCGCAATCCCGTTTGATAAAATCAATTTTTCACTTAATACCGGCGGAAAGTACAACACGATTAAAGTTCGTGACCAAGGATTGTATAACTTGAATACTGCTACTACTTCTCTTGTTGATTTTGACTACAACGAAAACAACTTAGCGTTCTATGTTGAAGCGCGCAAGAAATTCAAGAAATTCAATTTTACGGCAGGAATCCGTTTTGAAGATTATAAAGTAAACCGAACGGCCTACCAAAATGACGTCCGAACTGATGTCGACTTTAAGAACACCAACTTTTTCCCGAATGTCAGCGCCTTGTATGAAATCAATAAGAATGTCAATGTTTCCGCATCGTATTCCAAAAAAATCCAACAAGCTGATTACAATACCTTAGACCCGAATAACTTTTCCAATTTTGATCAGTACAATTCTTCGAAAGGAAATCCATTTTTGGATCCGACCTTTTTTGACAATTTTGAATTGAAGTTGACGGCTTTTCAATTTGTTACATTGGGAGGAAATTACACCATTGCTCATGACATCAATCGATTTATATTCGATGCCAAACCCAACGAGTTGGTCAGCAATCAAACTTTTCAACAGTATGATCGCATGAATACTTTTAGTTTGTACGCGTCCTTTCCGGTTCCGTTAGATTATTTCCTTAAGGGGAAAGAGGAATTTCAAAAACGAATGAATGATATGGACACGATGAATTATATTTTCTTTAATGTGAATTATATCGACTTCGACACGAAAGGTTATGATTTCGAATTTAAGAAAAAGCCCGTCATGAGTTATGCTGCACAAGCGCAAATCATATTACCGTGGAAAATCAAGAATACGATGTCGTATAACTTCACGCCTCCTGGAACCTGGGAAATTTATAGCTTAACCAAAACAATTCAACAATTTGACATATCGTTAAACCGCGATTTTCTTGATAAAA
>CANHEA010000066.1 GCA_947459635.1 Flavobacteriaceae bacterium
AATTTGACCTACTGCCATACAAAGCAAGTTTGATTATTTAGTTCTTAATCAAAATAAAAATCAGATAATGAGTTAGTTATCATTTTTGTAACATATATATTATCTTTTTTAACAGTTAAAATTATTTAAATGTTCGAAAAATAGATACATTTGAATATACTCAACATAGAGTTTTTCTCTACAGAAAGCATCTCTCCTTTTTTTATAGCGGTTAATTGTTATATCCAAAAATATGGTTGGTAAAAAAGCTCTATTTGAATTTTTTAAAATTTCCCCAACCCCAAGTTTGGTGCTGCTCCCTGATGCTCCTCGATTTACTATCGCGGAGGTCAACGAAGCCTTCTTGGAAGCAACACAATCTACTCTTGACGATTTAATCGGCAAAAGCATTTTTGAAGCATTTCCCGACAACGATTCCGATCCAACCGCTGATGGTGTTGCCAATTTCACAAAATCATTACACACGGTCAGTAGGACTGGCAAGAAACACCAAATGCCCGTTCAAAAATATGATATCCCTATTCGGGGAACCTCTGAATTTGAAGTTAAATATTGGGCACCCTTAAATATCCCTTTGTTTACTGATGATGGCAAATTAGAATATATAATTCATTGCATAAAGGATGTTACTGAGCAAGAAAAAGCAGAAAAACAACTCAAAGAATTTGAATATTTCTTCAACAACAGCAATGACTGTTCTTGTATTGCTAACACCGAAGGATATTTCGAAATTGTGAATGCAAGTTTTAATAAAGTATTAGGCTATAATCACAACGAACTAATTTCAAAAAAGTTTATTGATTTTGTACATCCTGACGATATAGCTGACACACTAAAAGCCTTCGATCAATTGAAATCGGGTGCCGCTTTATATTCTTTTAAGAATCGCTATCGAACTATAGCGGGAGAGTACTTTTGGTTTGAATGGAATTGCACTTTCAATCCAGCTACTGGGAAGCTTTATTGTATTGCCAGCGATATAACCAAAAGAAAGCAAAACAAAGAATTAATAGAAAAAAGTAACGAGCGATTTGAATATGCAACTAAAGCCACTTCGGATGCAATTTGGGATTGGGATTTTGTAAACAACCGAGTTTACAGAGCTGAAGGATTTAAGACCATTTTCGGATTTGATATGGAAGAGTTAAACTTACCCAATACCAAATGGCAAGATTATCTCCATCCAGATGATCGGCATTCAGCGACAAAGCGTATTAATGAATTGATAAATAGTACCGGAAATTACTGGAAACATGATTACCGAATCATTAAACCAAATGGGCAAGTTGCCTTTGTTCAAGACAGTGCTTATATCATTAGAGGAGAAAATAATAATATAATTAGAATAATTGGTGCGCTTCAAGATATTACGGAACGTAAAAATGCAGAAGAAAAATTATCTAATGCCGCCGATACCTTGCAAAAAGCCTTTAATGATACCAATAAAATTATGGACTCTTCGCTGGATATAATTTGTGTCGTTGATCAAGAAGGCTGTTTTGTAAAAGTGAGTGCAGCCTGTGAAGCTATTTGGGGATATAAACCCGAAGAGCTAATTGGCAAGCCACTGATGAATTATGTTTACAAAACCGACAATGAAAAAACACAAATAACTGCTGATATTGTTATGAGCGGTAAAAATATCAAACATTTTGAAAACCGGTACATTCGAAAAGATGGGTCACTGGTACCTATGGAATGGAATGCACGCTGGGATGAAAACGATAAACTACGGTATGGAGTTGCCAGGGACATTACCGACCGAAAAATAGCAGAAGGAAAAATAATTGAAAGCGAGAACCGTATGCGCTTAGCTACAGCAAGTGCAGCAATGGGCATTTGGTATTGGGATGTGAAAAAAGACCATTTGGTATGGGATAAAAGGATGTACCAAATTTATGATATTGATGATTCGCAATTAGAATCAGTTTACGAAGGATGGCTATGCAGATTGCACCCGGAAGATAAAGAGATGGTAAATGAAGTTATGCAAACTGCCATTGCTGATAAAAAAAGAGAATACAGTTCAGAATATAGAATTATATGGGATGATTTATCTGTTCATTATGTAAAAGGCACAGGAATTAGTGAATTTGATGATCATGGAAATGTGATAACGATGATGGGCGTTAATTGGGATGTTACTGCAGAAAAAGAAAAAGAACAGCATCTTCAATTATTGGAATCTGTAGTTACTAATACTAAAGACGCGGTATTAATTACAGATGCGGAACCGTGTGATAAACTAGGTCCAAGAATTTTGTATGTCAATGATGCTTTTACTAAAATTACGGGCTACACCCCAGAGGAAGTAATAGGAAAAACCCCAAGAATTTTACAAGGGCCAAAATCAGACAAGTCAGAATTAAAACGCCTTGGTGAAGCCATCAGAAAATGGAAGCCCTGTGAAATTACCACGATCAATTATAAAAAAAATGGTGAAGAATTCTGGGTCAATTTTTCCGTAACCCCGGTAGCTAATGAAAAAGGATGGTACACCCACTGGATTGCTATTGAAAGAGATGTTACCGCGCAAAAAAAGCAAGAGAAAGAACTCTATATCACAACCCTGCGATTATTTGACACGCTTGAAAGCATACAAGACGGGTTTTATACCATGGATAACAATTGGAATATTACCTATTGGAACCAAGAAGCTGAGAAAATATCTGGGAACAAAAGTGACTACATGATTGGCAAAAATTTTTGGGAATTCTATGAAGGGAGAATGTCCAAAAAAATATATACCGCATTTCACAAAGCCAAAAAATCCAATGTACCAATTCGTACTGAAGCTTATTCAAAAATAGCATCTCAATGGTATGAACTAAATGCTTTTCCATCTGAAATTGGATTGAGTGTCTATTTTAAAAACATCACAGAAAGAAAAAGAACGGAATCCAAACTCAAAAAAATGTATCGAGACTTGGAGAATCATATTAAAGAACTGGCTTTTTCCAATCAGGAATTAGAACAGTTTGCCTATGTCGCTTCACACGACTTACAAGAACCGTTACGAATGATAACAAGCTTCCTCAGTTTGATTGAAAAAAAATATGATGACGTTCTTGATGAAAAAGGAAAACAATATATCTTTTTTGCGGTCGATGGTGCCAAACGCATGCGCCAAATCATTTTAGATTTATTAGAATTTTCGAGAGTGGGCAAAAAAGAATCCAAACTGGAAGAAGTAGATTTAAACAACGTAGTTGAGGATATAACCTTATTGTACCGAAAAGAAATTGAAGACAAAAAGGCCATACTACAATTTGAAGGATTACCCAAAATTCGAACATATGCCACGCCGATAAAACAAGTATTCCAAAACCTGATAAGCAACAGTTTAAAATACACCAAGGCAGATAGGTCTCCTATTATCAATATCACTTGCCATGAAAACCAAACTGCTTGGAAATTTGAAATAAAAGACAATGGCATCGGTATCGACCGAGAGTATTTTGATAAGATCTTTATCATTTTTCAGCGTTTGCATAACAGAGAGGAATATACAGGAACCGGAATGGGATTGGCCATCACTAAGAAAATTGTTGAAAGTTTAAAAGGAGAAATTAGTTTAACATCAGAAGTAAATCAAGGCACCATATTTTATTTAAGTATCCCCAAAAAATAATCAAATACACCATGAAACCTATTCACATTTTACTAGTAGAAGATAGCGAAGGAGATATTCTACTTATTACAGAGGCATTGGCAGAAAGTAAAATTGTCAATACCATTAGTGTGGTTAAGAATGGTAAACTAGCCATTGATTTTCTAACCCAAAAAGAGCCATTTAAAGAGGAAACGTTACCCAATCTGATTTTGCTCGACATTAATTTGCCAAAGAAAAATGGACAAGAAGTACTGAAATATATTAAAGAAAGCACCAAACTCAGGCAGATTCCAGTTGTTATGTTGACTACTTCCTCGTCCAAAAAAGACATTCTTGATGCGTACAACAATTATGTCAATTGCTTTATTACCAAGCCTGTAGATGTAAATGAATTTATGAATGCGGTAACTAATATTGAAAATTTCTGGACTAACATAGTGCAACTCCCCAAATAAGAAATAACATGAAATCAACTATTGAAAATAAGACCTATCAAATTGTGATTGTTGAAGACAATGCGGGTGATTATACCCTAATTAAAGATTATCTAGAGGAGAAGTTTTTGTCACCAAAAATTTATTGGGCCAAAAATTTTAAAGAAGCCAAAGCAATAGTTACTGACGATACCATAAAAACCGATTTATTGCTGTTAGACCTTTCTTTGCCTGATAAAAGTGGTGAAGAACTGGTAACTGAAATAACATTGTGTTGCCATGCTATTCCTGTGATTGTTTTAACAGGGTACTCGGATACTAACTTTGCTGTTAAATCTTTATCGTTAGGAGTTTCCGATTATTTGATAAAAGATGAGTTGGATGCCAATTCATTATATATCAATATTATTTATAACCTTGAAAGAAAGAAAACCTTACTTCAATTAGAAAATTCTGAAAAACGCTACAGCGATTTGTTTCACTTCAGTCCACAGCCTATGTGGGTTTATAATACCGAATCTCTTCGTTTTTTGGATGTCAATATAGCGGCAGAAAAGCATTATGGATATTCTTTGCAGGAGTTTTTGGGAATGACCATAAAAGACATTAGGCCGGTAGAAGAAATCCCACAATTAATTAAAAGAGTGGAATTCTTGAATGAACAACCGGCAACACATAATGTCGGAATTTATAGGCATCAAAAGAAAAATGGTGACATCATTTTTGTTGAAATTCAAAGCAACACGATCCCGTTTCAAAACACTACAGGCAGAATAATATTGGCTAATGATGTTACAGAACGCATGACTTATGTTCAAGCCATCGAAAAGCAAAACGAAAAACTACAAGAAATTGCTTGGATTCAATCACATGTTGTTCGTGCTCCTTTAGCCAGGATTATGGGCATAATAGATATCATAAAGAACTATGGAATAGACGATACTGACAACGAAAATTTATTAAGTCATTTAATTACATCTGCCCAAGAATTAGATGTCATTATTAAAGATATTACGAAAAAATCGGAAGCCATAAAACTCAATATTAATAAGGAATCAACGTAAGCTAACCAATTTATTAAAATTATCAATCCTACCGATATTGTAAATCAATGATCAACTTTATATAGCGTAAGAAGTGAATAAAAAATCTACTTTTCTAATACCTTTTTTAAAGAATATATTCAAATGAGAATGGAAAAAAAATATCTAAAGTACTTTTTATTAAAGAAATCAATATTGAGGATTAGAAATTCACAAGCGCTATTGCTGTTTTATGCATAAAGTATCTAATACTCGCATCCCATAATTGAATTGCTGGAGTTGCATTGAATTAATTTCGGTAAGAAACCTTTTATCGTCTCATAAAAAGTACGGATATAATATGGCAGATTTACATTACACATTTACGGATTCTACGCTGAACAATATTTTCCCTTTTTACATCCTAATAGATGAAAATCTTTCAATTAAGAGTTTTGGGAATAGTATTGCTAAGATGCTGCCCGATTTGGAAGAAGACAAATTGTTTACCGATTATTTTACTGTAATAAGACCTTTTAAAAATAACTTAAACCCTACTAATTTTATAACATTACTCTTCCATTCCGTCATTTTTTCCTCCACAGGAATCAATAGTTTGACATTAAAAGGTCAATTTGAACGGCAGAATAACTGCTTCCTTTTTGTAGGTTCACCTTGGCTTTTGTCTTTAGAGGAAGTTAGCCAAAAGAAATTAGAGCCTGCAGATTTTGCCTTTCATGATTCTTTATTAGAAACACTTCACACTATAAAAGATCAAAAGAATAATAATAAAGAATTAAAAAGCCTCATCAAAATAATAAATAAACAAAGTGAGCAACTTAAAATTGATAAAGAAGAACTCAATAAACTTTCACTAGTTGCTAGTGCCAATAAAAACGGAGTGGTCTTCACCCAACCTCAGGGGGAAATTTTTTGGTGTAATGAAGCCTTCTCTTCACTAACCGGTTATTCACTTGACGAAATTATCGGAAAATCGCTCATTGAAATCGGAGGTGATAACATGTCTAATAAAAAGGAAGTATATAAAATTATTGATGCCTTATACCAAGGAATTGCTTTTGATGTCGAATATATTCAGACAAAAAAACAAGGAGGAACATTCCAATCCAAAATAACAGGTCAACCTATTTTGGACTCCAATGGATATGTATCACAATACTTTGCAATTATTGAAGACATCACCATCAAGAAAAAACTAGAAATTCAAAAAGAACAATTACTTGAAAAGTTAGAAATTCAAAATGAAAGCCTTAATGAATATGCGCATATGGTATCACACGATTTGAAATCGCCATTGCGAAGTATTCACGCTTTAATTACATGGATAAAAGATGACAATAAAGATCTATTTAATGACACAACCAGCAACTACATTGAATTAATACAGGATAAAGTGGAAAAGATGGATGATTTAATTCAAGGAATTTTAACCTACTCAAAAGTAGATTCCAGTAAAATAATTTTTGAAAAAATAGACTTGAATGAAATTGTTCGTAGTTGTATTACTCTAATACACATCCCAGAAAATGTTAGGGTAACCATCAAAAATAAATTGCCTACCATTGAAACTGACCGTTTCAGAATGCAACAATTATTTCAAAATTTAATTAGTAATGCAGTCAACTACAATGATAAAAACCATGGTTTTGTTGAAATATCTTCCGTGGAGAATGAGAGGGACTATATATTTTCTATTCAAGATAATGGTCAAGGCATTGATGCTAAATACCAAACTAAAATTTTTGATCTGTTTCAATCATTTTCAAATCGAGAAAAATCCACCGGAATCGGATTATCAATTGTCAAACGCATAATTGCAAATCATCATGGTGAAATTTGGTTAGAAAGCACTTTAGGAATCGGAACTACTTTTTTTATAAAACTTCCGAAGGATCATGATTATATAAAACCTAAAATAGAAATAAATTAACAAACTTTAGATTGCTTTTTGAACACTGAGCACACAGAGCTCGAGGAAATATTGAACGTTGTAATTGAGAATGATTACGGAAATCTTCATGCGGCAAATATAATGGATTATTAGATTCTAAGATTGTAGGATTTTAAGATCTTAAGATTTTAAGATTTTAGGATAGTAGTCAATCGTCTTATGGTCTTGCAGTCTTACAGTCTCAAAATCTTACAGTCTTGCAATCTACTGCATTGCCCTAGCCCCGATAGAGCCGATATCCTCGTAACACAGTGAAGAGATAAAGGCGAAAGCGGGAATAGCTCCTAAACAAAAAACCGACAACAGATAACCGACAACCGACAACTATACCTTACTTTTGCGGAAAAATTACCACTGTGAATTACTTATCCGTAGAAAATATTTCGAAATCGTTTGGCGAACGCACTTTGTTTGAAGACCTGTCTTTTGGCATCAATAAAGACCAGAAAATTGCTTTCATCGCCAAAAATGGTTCTGGAAAAACGTGCATTATGAATATTATCACGGGCGAGGATGAACCCGATACTGGAAAAGTGGTGTTGCGGAAAGACATCAAAATGGCGTTTTTGTCGCAGACACCGAATCTACAGGATGAATTGACGATTGAGGAAAGCATTTTCGCTTCGGATAATGAAGTGCTAAAAATCATCGAGCAGTACGAAAAAGCGCTGGAACATCCGGAAGAGGAAGAAGCGTATCAGCGTGCTTTTGACCTCATGGATCAGCACAATGCGTGGGATTTTGAAACGCAATTCAAACAGATTTTGTTTAAGTTGAAGTTGGAAGACTTTAAGTTGAAAGTGAAAAATATGTCTGGTGGACAGAAAAAAAGGCTTTCGTTAGCGATTATTTTGATCAATCGTCCCGACTTATTAATTCTGGACGAGCCCACGAATCACCTCGATTTAGAGATGATTGAATGGTTGGAAAGTTACTTCGCTAAAGAAAATATTACCTTGTTTATGGTAACGCACGACCGTTTCTTTTTAGAACGCGTTTGCAATGAAATTATCGAGCTCGATAACGGTAAACTCTACCAATATAAAGGCAACTATTCGTATTATTTAGCAAAAAAAGAAGAGCGCATTGCGTCAGAAAATTCGAGTATTGATAAAGCGCAGAACTTATTTGTCAAAGAATTGGCGTGGATGCGCCGGCAACCGAAAGCGCGAACGACCAAATCGAAATCACGTCAGGATGATTTTTATGTGATTAAGCAGAAAGCGGAAAGTCGACGGAAAGAAAATGTGGTGGAGCTCGAAATCAATATGGAGCGCATGGGCAGCAAGATTATTGAGATGCATAAAGTGTCGAAAAAATTCAAAGACCGTGTGATTTTGGATGGCTTTAGTTTCGATTTTCAACGCGCGGAACGCATTGGTATTATTGGAAAAAACGGAACGGGTAAGTCGACGTTTTTGAATTTGATTACTGGAACGATTCCATTAGATAGTGGGAAAGTCATCAAAGGCGACACGATTAAAATTGGGTATTATACACAAAGCGGCATCAATCCGAAACAAGGTCAAAAAGTCATTGATATTATTAAAGAATACGGTGAATTTATTCCACTCGCCAAAGGAAAAATTATTTCCGCTGGGCAGTTGTTGGAGCGCTTTTTATTCGACCGCAAAAAGCAGCATGATTATGTAGAAAAATTGAGTGGTGGCGAATTGAAACGGTTGTATTTGTGTACCGTTTTAATTCAGAATCCGAACTTTTTGATTTTGGATGAACCTACGAATGATTTGGATATCGTGACGTTAAATGTATTGGAAAGTTTCTTGTTGGATTATCCAGGTTGCTTGTTGGTAGTTTCCCACGACCGTTATTTTATGGACAAGATTGTTGATCACTTGTTTGTATTTCGAGGCGATGGCGTGATTGAAGATTTTCCTGGTAACTATTCCGATTTTAGAGCTTACGAAGACAGCGCTGATGTAGCTCAAAAAGAAGAAAACAAATCCGAAAAGAAAGATTGGAAACAACAGAACAATACGTCAGGTTTGAGCTTTAACGAGCAAAAAGAATTTCAAAAAATTGAGCGTGAAATCAAAGATTTGGAATACGAGAAAAAGCAAATCGAACAATTGTTTTCAGACGGAAAAGTCGCTGACGATGCGATAGCTGCCAAAGCCAAAGAACTCGAAGTCATCATCAAAAAAATCGAGGAGAGAGAAGAACGTTGGTTTGAACTTTCGGCGAAGATTGAGGGATAGAATGTTATCGGTTGTCAGTTATCTGTTTTCCGTTTAACTGACAACCGACAACTGACAACCGACAACGCTAAGCCGGCTCTCCATATAAATCAAACTCAGTAGCCTCCGTAATTTTAATCATCGCAAAATCGCCAGTTTTCATATAGTGTTTAGAAGCGTCGATTAACACCTCATTATCCACATCTGGACTATCAAATTCGGTTCTTCCCACAAAGTGAGCACCTTCTTTTCTGTCAATGATACATTTGAAAACTTGACCTACTTTCTCTTGGTTTAGATCCCAAGAAATTTGCGATTGCAATTCCATGATTTCTTCCGCACGTGCTTTCTTTACTTCTTCCGGCACGTCATCTTCTAACAAATAAGCATGCGTATTTTCTTCGTGTGAATAGGCAAAACAACCCATTCGATCGAATTTCATTTCTTGTACAAAATCCTTTAGAATCTCGAAATCTTCCTGCGTTTCACCCGGATAACCAACAATCAAAGTGGTTCTAATTGCCATTCCAGGAACCGCAGCACGGAAATCTTGAAGCAGTTTTGTCGTTTTCTCTTTGGTGGTTCCGCGTCGCATCGATTTTAGAATCGAATCGGAAATATGTTGCAACGGAATATCGATGTAATTGCAAATCTTAGGTTCCCGTTTCATAATGTCCAAAACATCCATAGGAAAACCCGTTGGGAACGCGTAGTGCAAACGAATCCATTCGATGCCGTCAACTTTGACTAAAGCTTCGAGCAATTCGCCTAAGTTTCTTTTTTTATAAATATCTAAACCGTAATAGGTCAAATCTTGGGCGATTAGAATCAATTCTTTCACGCCATCACGCGCCAAACCTTCCGCTTCTTTGACCAATTTTTCAATCGGCTGCGAAACGTGTTTGCCACGCATTAATGGAATCGCACAAAAGCTGCACGGTCTGTCGCAACCTTCTGCAATTTTAAGGTATGCGTAGTTTTTTGGAGTTGTAGTTAAACGTTCTCCTAATAATTCGTGTTTATAATCGGCACCTAAGGCTTTCAATAATTGTGGCAATTCGGTCGTTCCAAAATACTGATCGACATTGGGTATTTCTTTCTCCAAATCCGGACGATAGCGTTCCGACAAACAGCCTGTCACAAAAACTTTATCTACGATGCCGCGTTCTTTCTTGTCGGCATATTCCAAAATCATATTGACAGATTCCGCTTTGGCATTGTCAATAAATCCACAGGTATTGATGACTACAATATTGCCTTCTTGCTCATGCACAACGTCTTTTCCGTTGGCACGCAATTGGCCCATCAATACTTCACTATCATACACATTCTTAGAACAGCCAAGCGTGATGACATTGATTTTGTTTTTCTTTAATGATTTGGTTCTCATAGACTTTATTCTTTCTCTTTAAGGAGCGCAAAATTAGACTATTTTTATGGATTCTCTTTCGGTTTAGCAGAATTTCATTGGCAGATTGTTTAGATTTGTCCTCACTTTTTAAAAATCATGACGCTGTTTTTTTCTATTCGATCGTATTGGGAATTTCTTTGGAAATCCAAAAATCAGCATGGCGTGCATTCGCCTTTTGTGTTCGATTTGGTGACGAAATGCTTTTACGATAAGACTTCAAAACCAGAGCACGCAACACTTAAAAAGTACAGAAACGAATTATTACAAAACAAAAGCACAATTGAAGTAACCGACTTTGGCACAGGTTCAAGAGTTTTTAAATCCAACAAAAGACCTATTTCAAAAATTGCACAAACTGCTGGAATTTCTCCAAAACGAGCGGAATTATTATTTCGAGTTTCACGTTATTTTCAACCCAATTCCATTTTAGAAATCGGGACTTCCTTAGGCTTAGCCACTTCGGCATTATCATTAGGTAATCCAAAAGCAACAATCACCACACTTGAAGGCTGCCCAGAAACCGCTCGAATTGCACAAGAGAATTTTCAAAAATTCCAACTAAGTAACATTCATCTACAAACAACTGAATTCACCACCTATCTCAAAAACCGACAACCGACAACTGACAACTATCACCTGATCTACTTCGACGGCAACCACTCCAAAGAAGCCACACTGCAATATTTCGAACTACTATTACCAACCATCACGAACGAAACCGTTTGGATTTTTGACGACATTCATTGGTCAGCTGACATGACCGAAGCCTGGGAAACCATCAAAAAACATCCGAAAGTAAAAGTCACGATCGACACCTTTCAGTGGGGATTGGTTTTCTTCCGATATGAACAGGAGAAAGAACATTTTGTAATTCGCGTCTAACGTGCTGTAACAAATTCGATATCTGCTTCACTAATGACTGAATTTAAATTCAATTATGTACTTTTAAATTCGTAATTTCTAATTCGTAATTCTCGATTTCACATGGCCAATCCATTAATCAAAATCACCGATATCAAACGCGATTTCCAGCTCGGAAACGAAACCGTATATGTACTTAAAGGCATCAATCTAGAAATCAACAAAGGAGAATACGTCGCGCTTATGGGGCCATCCGGTTCCGGAAAATCTACGCTGATGAATATACTCGGATGTCTCGATACGCCGACTTCTGGCACTTATATCCTCAATGAAAAAGACGTGAGCAAAATGCACGATGATGAATTGGCTGAAATCAGAAATAAAGAAATTGGCTTTGTTTTTCAAACTTTTAATCTATTGCCAAGAACATCGGCTTTAGATAATGTGGCGCTTCCGATGGTCTACGCAGGTTACTCCAAAGCAGACCGAAAAATTCGCGCAACCGAAGTATTAACTCAGGTTAATCTCGCCGACAGAATGGATCACCAACCCAATCAATTATCAGGTGGACAACGCCAGCGTGTGGCAATTGCAAGAGCGATGGTCAACAAACCTTCCATTATTTTAGCCGACGAACCCACGGGAAATTTAGACAGTAAAACCTCAGAAGAAATCATGAAGTTGTTCGGTGACATTCACAAAAACGGAAACACCGTGATTTTGGTAACCCACGAGGAAGAAATCGCTTCTTATGCCAAACGTGTCATTCGATTACGTGACGGAATGGTAGAAAGTGATACCTCGAAGTAATTTTATTAGGAGCTGTTTCCTGCTGTACGCTATATCTTTTTTGCTTGTCACCCCGAGCGCAGTCGAGGGGCTTTTATTAAGCAAAAAAGGATGCCGCTGCCATCAGGGCTAGGGCTCTGCAACGAGATTGAACAATTCCTGACAATAAGATAAAATCCTACAGTTCTACTATCCTTTATTATCTGTACTATTATACCTTTGAAATCTATTAAAATACACTAATGAAAAAGATTTTTGTTTTGCTGTTTTTCCTAGGTAATGTCATTGTTGGATTGGCTCAAAATCAAATGCAACAAAACGCCATCAAGTCGTTTACGGTCAATTACAACAACAATGATTTTGAAAAAATCTACGATTCATTTTCAACGGGAATGAAAAAGGCACGCACGAAAAAACAGTATTTTGATTTCTTTTCCAGAGTAAAAAAAGAGCACGGATCTTTGCGATCGACTGAATTGACGAATTATCTAGAACATAACCAAAAATCTAGAGCACAATATATCGGGAATTTTGACTACGGAAGTTGCATCATAAAAATTTCGTTGAATGCTCAAAATGAGATTATCGGGCTTTATATTTTAAAAGAAAATTTGCTGTAGTTGAAATTCTTCTTTTGTAGTAAATTTCAATCGTTAACTTTATCCCTTCAATCTAAAAATTCCAAATGAAAATCGGTTTACTCACTTGCCAACGCCTACCCGACTTAACACCTGCCGATCAATTATTGATTCCAGAATTGGCGAAACACAACGTCACTGCTAAAGCGGTAATTTGGGATGATCCAAACGTCATTTGGACCGATTTCGACTATCTCATTTTTCGAAACACTTGGGATTATTACGAAAAGGAATCGCAATTCAATTTATGGTTATCGACAATCAAAAAACTCGGAATCAAAACGTTGAATTCAATAGATATCATCGAGCAAAACAAACACAAGTTCTATTTGCGGGAGTTACAAAACCAAGAAATCACCATTATTCCAACTGTTTTTATTGAAAAAACGAAAGACCTGAATCTTGCCAAAATCATTCCATCACACTGGAAAAAAGCCGTAATCAAGCCTGCTTTTTCCGCTGGTTCGTATCTCACTGAAGTTTTTGAAATTGCTGACATCAATAAAATCAATACGCAATATCAAAATATTGCTCTCGAAAAAGATCTATTATTACAAGAATTCAAACCTGAAATTGGAACAGAAGGAGAAACTTCATTAATTTTCTTCAACAAAAAATTCTCCCACGCCGTCAACAAAAAACCGAAAGCTGGAGATTTTCGAATTCAAGTACAATTTGGTGGAATATATACTGATGTAAGTCCAAGTCCCGAAGTCATCCAACAAGCGCAAACCATTGTCAATACATTTCCAAACCAACTTTTATATGCTCGTGTGGATGGAATCATCATTAACAACAACATCCAATTGATGGAAGTCGAATGTATCGAGCCGGATTTGTATTTCAATTATTGCGAAGGTTCATTGCAACGATTCGTTAACGAAACTCTCGATTTAATAAAGTAAATTTGCGAATAATTTTCTGAACGAAACATCAGCATGACACGAGCGAAGCGACTGCATCGAATACCTATAACAAATATAATCCAATGAGATGAAAGTATATACAAAAACAGGCGATAACGGAACTACCGCACTATTCGGAGGAACTCGAGTTCCAAAAGATCACATTCGAATTGACAGTTACGGAACCGTTGATGAATTAAATTCCTACATCGGATTAATTCGTGACCAAGAAATGAATTCCCATTACAAAGACATCTTGATTGAAATACAAGATCGTTTGTTTACAGTCGGTGCGATTTTGGCCACACCGCCTGAAAAAGAAGTCATGAAAAACGGGGAACTTCGTTTGCAAAATCTCGGAATTGTCGAAAGCGATATCGAACTTTTAGAAAACGAAATTGATGCAATGGAAGATAGTTTGCCACAGATGACACATTTTGTTTTACCAGGTGGCCATCAAACGGTGTCATATTGTCATATTGCGCGCTGCGTTTGCAGACGGGCCGAGCGTTTGGCGGTGCATTTAGATCATATTGAACCTGTTGCGCCCATCGCTATTAAGTACCTCAACCGACTTTCTGACTACCTTTTTGTGCTGGCACGGAAGTTGACTTTCGACTTAAAAGCGGAGGAAGTAAAATGGATTCCACGGAAATAAATTACAATTTCAGTACAAGGAAAAGATCGCAAATCCAAAATCTGAAATCGTAAATCTAAAAGACGTTCTTAACTTTATTTAAAATAAATCAATTTTTACTTGACTTTTTCAGTAAAAAAATTATTTTTGCACAAACTATAAAATCGAAAGAAGATGTATTGGACATTAGAATTAGCATCGTATTTAAGTGATGCACCGTG
>CANHEA010000067.1 GCA_947459635.1 Flavobacteriaceae bacterium
AGTAAAATGGCCACATAAAAAAACAAAATTTGAATTCGATTTGCAGGCAGAAAGGGCGTATAAATGGGTGTCAACAAATAGATTAAAACAGTAGTAGACGCTGTCAATATGATACTCTTTACAACCTGGTATTGATTACTCGCAACTTGAAGATTGTACATTTCGAAAACTGTTCCGATAATATTGAGATAAATCCCTAATACAATAGTCCAATAGTAATTAGTTGCTGAAATATTAAAATAATTGAATTTGAAAATAATTCCTACAAAATATAAGGAAACCAAGACGGTCATTACATCAAAAATCCTCAGTAGAATCTTGCGTTCAGAAATTTCAAAATGAATTTTTTTATTAACAACCATGACAATCTAAAACAAAATTTTAAGGCTGCAATTTAGTAAAATAAAAGCATTCATTAGAAATTCATTTTGCATAAAATTAGGGTTCCGTATACATCGAATGAACAATTATTTCAATATTTCTTCCTTCTTTACGACCTTAAGAAGTGATAGTGAATAGAGAAATGCTGGAGCCGCAAGTCGCATGGCCGCATGATTAATGGTCAACAGCCAAAATAAAAGAGAGCAGAGTAGATAAATATTGTACTTATTGTCTACGTACAAAATCAAAGGAGTGACAAATATAATCAGAAGCGCTAAAATACCAAGTGATCCGTGCTCAGCAATCATTCTGGTTATTTCATTATGGGAAACAACTACTTCTCCGGTTCGTTCGAACCTTTTTTCCATATTTCTGCCAACACCAATACCAAAAATTGGGTATTCAAAAAAAGTCTCTATTTCTTCACCAGCCAATTCGCCACGACCTGTCAACTGATCTTCTTTATTTCTACCGCTGGCATCTTGGTTGGAATACCGTTTTTGAATTAAACCGTTGGTTTGCTCAGTAGAATAAGACCATGCAGCTAAAAAAGCAATAAAAATAAAGACAATCATGCCAAGCATTCTTAACTTCCTTTTCTTGTCAATAAATATAAAAGAAACTACAAGCAGAACAAAAATCATCACGAACCCTGTAATCATTCCCCCTCTTGAAAAAGTGATAAAGCCACGATATGCCATACACATGGTCAATATCAAATTAATACTAAACTGAAAAAATGTATTAGAAAGCAAAAACAATCTTGAAGCAAAAATAAACATCCCCAAACCCAACATAGTAGCAACTTGATTGGGACCAAACCCTCCAGAAGTTAAAGAATTTGATTCTGTACCCATAATAATTTCCTTAATATTAGGTGTAACTATTGTCAAGTATGTCGCGCAACTGACGATTGGCAAACCAATACACAGTAGGAGATTGTTTAATTGTTCGATAGTGACTTTCCTACTGTAAGTATATAAGGCGCAGATTCCCAAGCATACCGGTCCTGAAATATTAAAGGATATTTCTTTTCGTAAACTGATTGTATAATTTAACTCAAGACTTGTCAGTATTACTCCGGGGATGAGCAAAAGTAGAAATATCCAATAGGCAATGGCATTTTTAGAAATACCTTGATAATAGATTCCCACTAAAATAATTATCATTACCCCAAATTTCGAAAATTCATACACTGGGTTACCATTAGTCATACGCAAAACAATCTCACTTCCTACCATATAAGCCGCGGCGTAGAGTACTTCGTTATTTTTGTTCTTGGAATTGATGACATAAAAAATACCCCCAAAAATGATACTATATCCGTAGATCTTAGGTATAATTTCATTGTTATACAACAATGCACCAATCACAATATGCAATAGAATTAGAAAAAAGTACTTCTTATCTTGATCTAACATTTTAATTCGTCTTGAATCCAATTAATATATTTCGAGACAACCGCGTATTCACTGTGGTTATTTTCGATTACTTCCCCTAACTGATGGCCAAATTTACTTCTTAAATTCGAGCTATTTATCAACTGTAGCAAAGCCGTGTGAAATAATTCTACCGAATTCGATGGTACAACAAAACCATTGACTCCGTTGTCTACAATAAGTGGAATTTCTCCAACATCGGTAACAACAACTGCTTTCTTATGCAAACCATACTCCAATAAAGCCACTGGTAGCCCTTCAGAAGTAGAAGCAATGACACCTATAGCACTTTGCTCTAGAATATGATCAATGTCTTGACGCATCCCATAGAGAAAAACGTGCTCTTCTAATTTATTGCTCGCAATCATCCTTTTCAAATCGGCAGAATAACTATCCTGCAGATCATTTCCAATAAAATGAAATGTCCAATCCGGATTACTATCGCTTAGTTTAATAGCTACCTCTATTAGCAATTTATGATTCTTAGGATGTCTTAAATTGGCAAGACAAACTATCTTTTTTTCTGCAATTCCTTTTAAAAAAGTTTCTTTGGATTCATGTTGATTAAGAACCGTAAAATTTGGCAAATAGATGACTTGATCAAATCCCAATTTACTTTTGCACCAATGCTCAAGATCATGATTTACGACTATTATACCGCAAAAAAAACGTGACAAAGCCCACAAAATAATGTTATGAATTGACATTTTCTCGCTACGAGCTCCTGCATGCTCATGCCAGATAATTTGTATTCTTGGGTACACTAATTTTAGTAGAAAGGCTGTAAAATAGGATGTTCCATGGGCATGAACCCACATAACTTGATTAGTTTTACATATCGAACGTAATTTAAAAATTGAAATAACATCAAATGCAAACCGCTTTTTTAAACAATTGAAAAAGACTTTTTCTTCAATTCGATTTCTTAAAGCACCTTCTTTTCGAGTAGCGACAATCCCAGAAAATTCAATTCGATTTGAAAGCGCATTGGCATAGTTTACTGCAATACGCTCTGCTCCTCCCACTTCAAGTGAATCAATAAGCTGAAGTATTCTCATTGTTGTAACAAAGTTTCAATTTCACTTTCAAATAAGTCTAAAGTGTATTTTCTCGACCAAGCCAACCCTTCCTTAGCTTTCTTCACACACGCTTCCTTATCTTTAACTAAGTCATAAATCAGATTGGCATCTTTGTCAAAATCCATCGTCAATAATAGACCTCTTTTCCCATAATCTAGCATATCTGGTACACAGGAAACTCTGGTTGCAATCGGCAAACATCCCCAAAACATACCTTCAGCAACCACTTTAGGCCAACCTTCGCTTTTTGAAGGTAAAATATTAAAATGTGCTTGTTGATATACTTTTTTCATTTCTTCGTGAGAAAAATTTCCTTTAAGAAACACGATGCCTCCTAAATGATGTTCAGCAATATAATTTTCCAGTTTAGATTTTTCTTGTCCGGTTCCATAAAGGCTCAACCTAACAGTAATACCATGCTTCGCCAGTTCCTCAATCATTTTTATGGCATATAAGGGCCTCTTACCATCTGATAGTGTTCCAACAAAAATAAAATCTATCACTTTATCGAAATCTCGTGACCCAACTTCAATTTTGTCCTCCTCCCTATATGACGCTGTAAAGAAAGGCTTGATATTTTTTGTCATTCTTTCCCAATTTCCATAAACCAATACCTTCATGTTTTTGGTCAATAAGGTGTTGCTCAGTAACCATCTCTGAAGTCTATAAGCTATCGGCTGTGTTGACTTCGGATCCCAGTTCCCTGCATATTTTGCCGTTTTAATTTTACTTGGAAAAAAAATCTGAACAAGACAAGCCATCAATCCTAAATTCCCAGGACATCTTAGATGAATATGATCCGCCCACATCATGGCACGAAATAATTGATAAAAATTCCAAAAAGAATACTGAAAAGCTTTCACGCTGCTCCAAAACGATTTTACATAGAAAGCTTTTGCAACAAAAATTTCAGAAATTGGAAATTGAATTTGGGAGATTAATAGATCGTTGTCTTTCGTCAAAATTGGGCAAACAAATGCAATTTCATCTGAATGCTTTGCCCATAATTCAATTTCTTTTATATAAGGACTATAACCATAAAAATGACCTTCTTTTTTTATGAAAGGCGCAAACGAAATTACAACAAGCTTCATTAAATATATCCTTTAGAGCCATTTTGAGAAACCACTACAGCTGGAACACCTACAACTGTGCAACCAGACTTTACATCCGAATTGACTAAGGAACAGGCACCAACTAAAACGTCATCTCCTATGACTATTCTCCCAGCAATTACACAATTTGCCGCGATATAAACATTGTTGCCTATTACAGGGACGCCTCTATTTTCTCCTAGACCTGAAACACCAATAGTAACATTTTGAGCAATATTACAATTGTCACCTATGATCGCGTCTTTATTAAAAATTATTCCGCCAAAATGACCAATATAAAATGAGTGCCCAATCTTTACCGAGGAGGGAATAGATATTCCCGTGGTAAGTTCAATGAGCTTTTGCCATAAAAAAAAGATGCTTTTGAAAAAGAAACGAAACGGCTGCAAAGTAATTTTTTCGTAACAATAATGAGCAATTCTATATTGAACTGATGCCCAAAATCCTTGGGTAAAGAATAGAATTACAAAAAAGTTGGCACCGTACTTTTTATACTTATTGTAGTCTGATTTTATATAATGAAATAATGTCATTTTA
This sequence comes from Flavobacteriaceae bacterium, assembly GCA_947459635.1. Taxonomy (GTDB): domain Bacteria; phylum Bacteroidota; class Bacteroidia; order Flavobacteriales; family Flavobacteriaceae; genus Flavobacterium. The sequence goes on from CANHEA010000067.1 coordinate 4,552, forward strand.
TGGTAATTTAGGCTTGTTCAAAAGTAGGGAAAACCAACCGACCATTCTTCCTAAAAATTCAAAAAAAGAATCTTCTTTTTTGCTTGTGGTAAATGTATTCGTTAATCGAATAAAAGTTAACAGCAACGTAATCGAATGCCATTTCATTTGCGCCTTAAAACTAGGATTGCGATGTTTTATCCGCCAAACATACCAACCGTTTCGCACCACCATTTTGCCATACCGATACTGATTTGGCCTTCCTGAACTATCGTGGTAATGCGCTAATTTAGCGGCGGTATTTACGTACAATTTACCCACTTTTGATAATCGTAAAGTAAAATCTGCATCTTCATAAAGGCCGTAACCTTCAAAATAAGTAGAAAATTGAAAGGATTGAAAAACGTCTTTTCGAAAGGAAGAAACACCGCCCATCAATTGTTCTACTTCATATATTTTATCGGAAGGCGGTAAAAAACCAATACTTCTTCCATGAGAAAAGTCAGGAAGAAATCCGGGCTTGGTGTTGCTGTCTAAACCTAACTTTTTTCTTAAGACAAAACGTGCTCCATCCTCCTTTTTCCAGCCATCATAATAATATTCTTTCTGATTTGGTTGATATGGACTTCCGACAAAAACCCATTCATCCTCGTTGGAAATATAACCTCCTACACCCAAAGCAGCTGGAAATAAAGTATATGTCTTAATAATTTCTTCAAAATAATTACTTGCTAAAATAGTATCATCGTCTAAGAAACAAACTATTTCAATACCAGCAGCAACTTGCCTAATTCCGAAATTTCTTTGTTTTGTCAAACCCCTATCACTTTCCGACACTAAAAAATATTTCAGATTTGTAAAAGTATTTTCCAATAACATGTTTTGAGTTTCCCTATTTGTAGAGCCGTCAATAATCAAAACCTCAGAAGGGTAAACGGTCTGCAGCCGCACAGAATCTAACAAATCCCGCAGTGGCTTTGGTCGCATATAGGTACAAACAACTAAAGAAAACTTCATCCTACTTTTTTTAATTCGTTAGCCCAATAGATACTTTGTTTCCATTGTTTTTGGAAGTTTTTGTAATAACGAAAGGGGTTTCTTATTTTCTGCAACCTAAAATACTTGAAAAACAATGTGGTTTTGTAACCATTTAGTTGTTGCTTAGAATAATTTTTAATAAAATACAACATGACAGTTGGAGATGGTTTGGGCTGAATAGGAGCATCTTGCCACTTAAAAACCTGCTTGGTTCTAAATCCTCCTATTGGTGCTTTTAGATGTAAAATTAGCGGCTTCGGAAAATATAAGACATCACAACCCTTACTTCGTAATTGCACTCCAAAGTCAAAATCTTCTCCAAAACCAAATTCGTAAGCTAATGGGAATGAACAACCTTTCAAACGCTCAGAAGCAACAAAACTACTGCCTCCTCCAAATGTGTGCCATTGACCAACCACAGAATCAATAGGTTTCGCTTTAGGATGATGAGATTGAATGGAAACCGCTTGAATACCATAAGCGGCTATTTGCCGGAAGCTGTCTTCTATAAAAGTCCGTTCAATCCGAATATCGTCATCCGCAAAAAAAACCCATTCACTTGTGATTTGGTTCAGCGCAATGTTTCTGGCATTGCAAGCCCCTGTTTGATGAATAAAAGTGTGCTTTATTTCAAAAGGCCAACTTTGATCCTTCAAATAGGCTAATTCGGTATTACTTCCCAATTCTGGATTTTGCTCAACAATAATAACCGACGAAGGCAACACAGTTTGTTGTTTCAAATCGAGTAAGAAATCATACAAGTATTCTTTTCTACCAATAGTAGGAATAAGGACATCAATTGTTCCCTGCGATACTACCTTTTTTGAAGAAGATGCTAAAATAGATTCCAAATCGATACTCGTCGCTTTTCTTCTTTTGAAGAAAAAGGAATATACAAACGGAATAATCGGAAATTTTCTTTCATATAGAAACAAATTTAACAATAACAAATACACCCAAACTGCCTTATAATGCTGCTTTGCAAAACGAAAAAGTGTAAAAAAATTATTTTTGTTTGAAGTTGGAACTCGAAGTCCGTTCAACAATTTAGGTTCCGAATAACATAACAAACCGAGCGGCATACACAATTTAGCAAGGGAATTCAAATAATAGTCAAAATTAGTGTCCTCTATTATTTTATTTTCCAATTCTAAGAGGACCGACGCGTGAATAACTCCCACAGCACTGCTCATTCTCCAAGTAGGGTATGAAAAATCTTTGTTGATATTCATGTATAGAAACTCTTCTATATAACCTAGGTCATTCCCCAAAAAATCAATCTCGTTTGGGTTATACGACAACATCATTTTATTATGATGAAATTCGCTGGTTATGCTAGATAGCTGCAAGTCCTGTTTGAATATCGAATGACACCAAACTATTGATTCGTTTGAAAATTCCCGCGCTAACTTACTTAAAACAACAGCAATAGAATCTCCGGAATCAAAAGGAATTGGTCGGCTGTCAACCAATACCACTTCGTCAACTTTCACGGTAGAATGGTAAACTATAATCAATTTTTAGAAATTAAAGATTGATAGAAGGAGATGTTTTCTTGAGCCAACTGCTGAATATCAAATTCTTGTTCTACTGTTTTCCTTGCAGCAGCGCCCATCGCGACGCACAAATTATCATCACTCAGCAATTCAATAATTCGGTCGGCAAATAAACTATGATTTTTTGGATCTACTAAAAAGCCACTAACGCCATCCTCCATCAATTCAGGAGCCCAACCAATATTACTATTAACCACTGGCTTGTGCATTGCCATAGCTTCTATGGTAACCATTCCTAGCGTTTCGGCAAAAGTAGGAAAAACACAGACATTCGCCTTCCTAATGAAATTTTTAACTTCAGAAAAAGGGATTTTTCCAACGTATTCTATTCTACTAAGTAAAGATTCGGACAAATCACGTTTCATAAGTTCCCAGGTCGAAATGGCCTTGCTTTGCCAATCATTTGAATCACTGCCAATCAGCACCAAATGAGCCTCAGGGTATTTTGAAAGCACCCTTTCTAGTATATCTGGCAACTCTAATACGCCTTTTTTTCGAATGATAGTCCCAACATAAAGTATTAACCCTTTTTCATAGTCCGTTGGTTGACTATTGTAAAATTCATTCAACGGCAACCCATTGTGAATTGTCGTCATCGGTTTTCCGTGAATTTTAAAGATTTTTCTAGTAAGTGCTCCTGCGAAATCCGTTGGTGCAATAAATGCAGTTGCGTTTAGAATTGCTAATTTTTCAAACCAGAAATTCTTCAATTTTTGTTTTCTTTTCTCTAAATAACAGAAATAAGCATCACTCCCATGAAAGCGAATAACTAAAGGAACATTTAGTTTCATGAAGGCCGTTATTCCTGTCCAATCCGGCGCTTCCAGCAAATCAATTTGATCAGCGGCAATATTTTTATTGATGTAATTCTGCAAGTACTTTCGATACCGATACCAGGTCAAAAACGACTTTTTCTTATAGGGAATTAGATGAATTTTGATTCCATCTTCAACAAAAACAGTTTCATTTTGTTGTCCGTAAATAAAAATAGAGACTTGAACACCTTGTTTCACAAGTTCACAAACAATATTCTTAGTACTTGTACCTATTCCTGCAGCATGAAGTACTTTTTCATGCGGATATTCAGATATTAGAAAAGCAATATGCATTACTTTGCAAGTGATTTAATTTGATCCCAAATTCTTTTGGAGGCCATTTCGGGCGGATGATGCACAATAATTTCAAACCATTTTTGAGCATGAGAAACTACTTTATGCCCGTCTGTCAGGGCACCTTGAATTTTTGTTTCAATTTCATCTGGATTATTTAACCAAATTACGGATTCTGTAGAGGGCATGGAGCGAAAATGAATGTAGTTATAGATCTTTTCTACAGACCAATACTTCAAAGCTCTTTCGGGAACATCATAATTGATATAAAGACAGGGCTTGTTTTGGGTTACATAATCAAAAACCATGGAAGATCCCAAGTTGATAACCAATTCGGTGTGCGTAATAGTATTCAATTGCAAATCAATGTCCGCTGCTGTTGGCAAAATGGCGTTCCAGTAACTGCCAATCTGCTCCCATTTGGGAACAATAGGAACAATTACGTCCTTGTACTTTTCCAGAACTACATCATAACGAGAGGAAAAATCAACGGGACACCTTCTGAAAATAATGCCTAAGTGGTTTCCGGCTTCATTCAATTGAACTACAGCCTTGGCAACGTCTTCAAGGTAGTGATGGTCATCTGGACTAGTAGTAATATCATCGCCAGAATAACATATATATTTTTTTTGCAGATCTAAATGGTGTTGTTGAAAGAATGCTTCTTTAGAAATAACCTTGCTCGTATCAAAATGAGATTCGAATTGAGGTGTGCCGGTGACGTAGACTTTAGATGCTTCAATATTGGGATAATAAAACAACAACTCGTTCTTCATATGTTGACTCCAAACAAAATAATAGTCCGTTTCAACAACCATTGTCGCTTTCGGCAAATTATCCCAAGAAAAAATGAAGGTAGCGGTAGGTATTCCTAAGTCCTGAGCAGCTAAAATTGGCGCAATTGCCAATACAGGTCTTTGATTTGTACAAAAAACAAAGGAAGGTTTTTCTTTCTTTAATGTCTCTAAACTCTGGCTATAAAAAAGGGTTTCCCGCTCTTTTTTCTTGATCCATGTCTTCACTTTTTGCAATCCCTTCTCTGACGAACAAAGGAATTTTAGCGTTTTAACACCGATAATCCTGCTAAAATCTTTTAGATTATTATGAGGAAGAGGAAAATTATACGTTTCGTAAGCACTATCTTTTGTCTTTCTTGCGCTTAGACGAAGTTCAATTTGTTTTTGCGCATTTTTAAGAATATCAGTCAGTATATGCGGTTTCGCATTTTGAATCTTAATTTCTTGAAACCCTAAGTTCTGCAACTCAAATGGCGTATTATTCCAATATACCACGTCAAACCCTTGTTCAATTCCTATATTATTAAAATTAGAATAGGCAAAATTCCTGAGTCCAATGCCATCCGGCAATAGAATAAATATTTTTTTTCGATCCATTTTAAATCTTCAGACTAACTACTTTCATACTATCGAAACCATTTCATTTAAATATCTCGAAATTGTTTTTGATTGTTTAATTTCCAAATGGTTTCGTCAACAAGGGTTTCTAGAAATAATTCCGCACTATTCCCAGTGCCAAAATTACAATTTGTTGGAAGCATTTGATGCAAATCAATCGATTTTAAAGCTTCTTGAATACTTTTTTCCTCGTAATCTACATTGATGATATCTGAAATAACAGCCCTATTTTGCTGCCTTGTTCCAATATTAATAATTGGAATTCCATAGTAAGGTGCTTCTCGAATTCCCGCACTACTATTTCCGATGATAAACTGACTGTTTTTCAGTAATGTGAGGAAATATTCAAATCGCAAAGAAGGAAATATTCTAAATCTAGAATTCGCTTTAAGTTTATGATAAGCGTCGAGAATAAACTGACTCCCCAAATCATTATTTGGAAAAATCACTACGTAATTATGATGGTCTTTCTCTAATGCATTTACAAAATTTTCCGCATATTCTTTCATAAATTTTGCTTCAGTTGTCACTGGGTGAAACATCGCAATTGCATATTTTTCGAAAGCAATTTCATAATACTTTTTCGAAGTCTCTATGTCAGGTAAATCATCGGAAAACATGATGTCAATATCCGGTGAACCAATCGTAAAAATAGAAGATTTTATTTCGCCCATTTGAAGTAATCGCTTCTTTGCTTCAACGTTAGAGACAAAATGAATATGGCTCAACTTACTTACACTGTGTCGGATTAATTCATCAACAGTACCAGACAATTCGCCTCCCTCAATATGAGCCACTAAGATATTATTGAGTGACCCAACAATCGCGCCTGCAAGCGTTTCTACGCGATCGCCATGAACAACTATCAAATCTGGAGCTGTTTGGTTAACATAACTTGAAAGTCCTTCAATGGTTTTCGCCAAAGTCAAATCCATCGTCGTTTCGTGCGTATGATTCTGAAAAGTGTGCAAATTTTTGAAATTACACCGCTCAATCTCCAACAAAGTATATCCATACTCTTTTTGTAGATGCATTCCAGTTACAAAGACAAAAACTTCAAAATTTGGATGGGTTTCCAAAATGTGAATCAACGATTTTATCTTGCCAAAATCTGCTCTGGTTCCTGTTAAGAATAGGACTTTATTCATTTATTTTACGATGAAAGAAATGGTATTAGAAAACGGCAGTTTTTTTACTTCCGCTTTATTATTAAAGAAATCATCGACCGCTTTGTTTGTCCCTGCAAAAGTTCCGTAATCATCCAGAATGATGATTCCACCAGTAGAAACTCGGTCATACAATTGCTCTAAGATTTCTTTCACTGGTTCGTACAAATCGACGTCGATATGCAACAGAGAAATTTTTAGATGTGGATTTTTATTCAAATAATCTTTCAGCGTAACAAGAATATCTCCTTTGACCAACTCCACATTCTTTGATAAAGATTGTTTGTCGAGAAGGTCGCGCATTTCCTCTAAAGAAATACTTTTTCCTCCATTTGTTTCCTCTACAAAATCATCGCGTCTTTGTTTGTCTCCTTCGAATTTTGCTTCTGGAAAATCACCAAAAATGTCAAAACCAATTACTTTTCTACTTGAAGTTTGTTCTAATAGATCTCTGAACTTAATCCATCGAAAAAAGGAATTGCCTTTAAAGATTCCAAATTCAAGAATTTCACCACGGACGGTTGATGTTTGTTTAAAAAACTCTAAATGTGTAATAAACTTGCTAAACCTTGACGGATCCGCCGTAGCATAAAACCCGTTTTCGTAGTCAAACCGTTTACTTAAATCATATAATTTATCCATTATTTATATCTTCAAAAGTTAGTTGCTCATCGTTATTAATGTCCCTAGTGGCGGTTTTTCCCAGTACACTTTCAAAATGTTCTGCGAGAATCTTTCCAGTTCCTGGGCGTTTTACCCAAATATTTTCTTTCGTAAAAATTTCACCTTTCTTGATGGGCGCAATACTACAAACCGTCGCAAAAGCAAAATCGATAGTGACTTGTTCTTCTTTTGCTGGTTCTTTGCTACCACCGCGCATTTGCCACATTTCGTTAGAAAACGCAATCAGCTCAGAACAAGCTTTTTCATCCATACTACAAATAATATCGGGACCGGTTCGCTGCATATGATCCGTAAAATGACGTTCCAAAATACTGCCTCCAAGTGCCACAGCTCCCAAACAGGCCGTGCTATTCAAGGTATGATCAGACAAGCCAAAAACTTTATTAGGAAATGCTTGGTGTAATTGCGTCATTGCGCCAAATCGAACCAAATGCAACGGTGTCGGATAAAGATTCGTTGTATGCAATAAAGCGACAGGAATATTGTGCTTATCAAAAATCGCAACCGCTTTACTTACACTTTCTATTGTATTCATTCCGGTGCTCAAAATGACTGGCTTTCCGAAGGAACAAATGTGCTCTAAAAGCGGATAATTATTGCATTCCCCTGATCCAATTTTATAGGCAGGAATATCAAATTTCTTTAATCTATTGGCTGCTGCTCTAGAAAATGGCGTAGAAATAAAAATCATTCCTTTACTTTCTACGTAGTTCTTTAGTTCTAGTTCCTCTTCTTCATTCAAGGAGCAACGTTCCATGATTTCATAAATGGAAACATCGGCATTACCTGGAATCACTTTTTTCGCGGCGCCACTCATTTCATCTTCTACAATATGCGTTTGATGCTTGACAACTTCTACTCCAGCGCGATGCGCCGCGTCAACCATTTCTTTGGCCACTTTTAACGAACCTTCGTGATTGATTCCTATTTCAGCGATAACCAAAGGCGGATAGTCAACTCCAATTTTTCGTCCAGCAATTTCAATATACGGATTCATCTTGTTATCTGTTACCAGGCAGTCCAACCGCCATCTATTATTAAATTATGTCCCACTACGTGGCTACTAGCATCACTAGCCAAAAAAACAATGCCGCCGCGAAGTTCGGTTTTATCACTCATTCTTCCTATTGGATTTAGATTTTTAAATCGTTCCAAAAACAACCCGTCGTGTCCGTTCCAAATACCGCCTGGCGTCAGGCTATTCACGCGAATTCCTTTTTCTGCCCAAAGCGTTGCTAGATACTTGGTCAAGGAAACGACACCATGCTTGCTAACACTATACGCAACAGGTTGGGAAATTCCCGTTCCAGGATACATTTTATGATTTGGACTCACCACACCATACAAAGATGCGATGTTGATGATACTTCCTTTTCCTTGTTTGAGCATTTCAACACCTACCACTTGACATCCTAAAAAAGTTCCAGTAAGGTTTACATTCATGATGGCATTCCAATCTTCTAGAGGAAAATTTTCAAAAGAACGATCAAAAGCGCTTGTTTTACTTTGATTGGTGAATCCCGCGTTATTGACCAAAATATCGATATGACCGTGTTTTTGGATGATTGCTTGAGTTACTGAAATCCAATTTTCTTTTGAAGTGACATCAAGTTGCATCACTTCTACATGCACATTTTCCTTTATAAGTTCAGTTGCTTTTTCTTGGCATGCTTCCACATTCAAATCACTGATAATCACTGTCGCTCCATATGCAGCTAAAGCGATTGCATGTTCGGAAGCCAATAAGCCAGCTCCTCCAGTAATCAGTGCTATTTTTCCACTTAAATCAAATAAATCATTCATTTTTATTGGTGTTTTGCATTAAGAATTCGACTAATTTAAAATCAAATTCGGTGTCAATATCAACAGCGTTTTGTCTTGGTATTTCATAAATCATGCAACGCGCTTCAGACCAATGTTTGAATTGATATAGCGCTTCTTTTTTAACAACATAAACGGCTGGAGTCAAACTAAATACAACGGGCGCGTCCTGCCGTCGAACAATTGGCTTGTCTGATTTTTTGACCATGGTAGCATACTTTCCGTCGGTCAGTTCCATCATGTTAAAATATGGATTTCGTTCAGGTTCATACCCTGTTATCACGACGTCCACATCATTGTCAAGCATCATCTGGATAGCACCTTCAATATGCTCCGGTTTCCTTAATGGAACAGTTACATCTAAATCAACTAAATAATCTACCGTTTTCCCTGTATTTGCTTCATATTCTTCAACCAAATGAATAAAAACATCCCATTTTGACGAAGTATCTGACGCCAAATGATTGGGTCGCTTTATGATTTTTTCGGCTCCGTATTGTTGCGCAATAGCTAGCATCTCGTCGTCATCGGATGAAACTACTAGATCATCCAAAAGTGAAGAATGGTTAGCGCAATCTATGGTATAATACAATAAAGGATGACCATTAAGTATTTTGATGTTTTTTTTGGGCACTCCTTTTGAGCCACCTCTAATACAAATGGAACCTAAAATCATAATTGATTGTATTCAAAATTATTACTGTTTTTTGCTTGAATTACTGTTCTTAAGGCTTGTATTCCTTCTTCTAGCGAAGTCAATCGGTCATCAATACTTGGCGAATCGGCTTTTA
>CANHEA010000068.1 GCA_947459635.1 Flavobacteriaceae bacterium
CAGATGTCTTAATTATGGATGAGCCGACCAACGACCTTGATTTTGAAACGATTGCTTGGTTAGAGAATTTCTTAGCGAATTATGAAAATACTGTGATTGTAGTTTCGCACGACCGTCACTTTTTAGATGCGGTTTGTACGCATATTTCTGATATTGATTTTGGTAAAATCAACCATTATTCTGGAAATTATACTTTTTGGTACGAGTCTTCGCAATTAGCAGCAAAGCAAAGAGCGCAGCAAAACAAAAAAGCGGAAGAAAAGAAGCAGGAATTGGAAGAATTTATTCGACGTTTTAGTGCGAATGTCGCCAAATCGAAACAAGCGACTTCCAGAAAGAAAATGATCAGCAAGTTGAATATTTCCGAAATTAAACCATCAAGCCGACGTTATCCTGCGATTATATTTGACCAAGAAAGAGAAGCGGGCGATCAGATTTTGAATGTAGAAAACTTAAGCGCTTCGGTTGAAGGGGAAACTTTGTTTTCTGGCGTCGACTTGAACATGGCAAAAGGCGATAAGATTGTTTTGTTTTCTAAAGATTCTAGAGCAACTACCGCATTTTATGAGATTTTAAACGGAAATCAAAAAGCAGATTCTGGCACATTCGATTGGGGAATTACAACCAATCAAGCGTATTTACCAGTTGATAATCATTCATTTTTTGAAAACGACTACACTTTAGTAGACTGGTTGCGTCAATGGGCGAAAACTGAAGAAGAGCGGGAAGAAGTCAATATCCGTGGATTTTTAGGAAAGATGATTTTCTCAGGAGAAGAAGCGTTGAAAACAAGTCGCGTGTTGTCTGGAGGAGAAAAAGTACGCTGCATGTTGTCACGAATGATGATGGAGCGCGCGAATGTACTGATGTTGGACGAACCAACAAATCACCTCGATTTGGAATCGATTACGGCTTTCAATAATTCCTTAAAAAACTTCAAAGGTTCTGTAATTTTCACGACACATGACCATGAGTTTGCGCAAACTGTCGGAAATAGAGTAGTGGAGCTGACGCCAAAAGGAGCGATTGATCGCTATATGACTTTTGATGATTATTTGGATGACGAGAAAGTGCAGGAATTGCGAGCAAAAATGTATTCATAATTACAAAGAACCGCTTTAATTTTAAAGCGGTTTTTTTATAGAACAACCACAGCGAATTAAATAAAAACCGTATTTTTACCAACCAAACGCTTGATAGTATGAGTCAAAAAATATTGCTCACCTCGAAAGAAGTCAATATCATATTGCACCGTTTGGCTTGTCAGTTGATTGAAAAGCACCTTGATTTTTCGGATACCATTCTAATTGGAATTCAACCACGCGGTATTTACCTGGCGGAAAGACTAAAGTCGCTATTGGAAAAAGAATATCACATTGCAGACATTTCATTGGGTTTTTTAGACATTACCTTTTTCAGAGACGATTTCAGAAGAACAGATAAACCGCTTGAAGCCAACCGAACCCAAATTGATTTTATTGTAGAAGACAAAAAGGTCATCTTTATCGATGATGTCTTGTATACAGGACGAAGTATTCGCTCGGCATTAACCGCTATTCAATCCTTCGGAAGACCTTCGGAAATAGAATTACTGGTTTTAATTGACCGTCGATTTAGTCGACATTTGCCCATCCAGCCTGATTATCGAGGCAGACAGGTTGACGCGATAAATAACGAAAAAGTAATAGTAAGTTGGCAAGAGCAAGACGGCGTTGACGCGGTTTATTTAGTGCCAACATCAAATACAACGGAAAATGAGTGAGTTAAGTGTCAATCATTTATTAGGAATTAAATATCTTCAACGGGAAGACATTCAACTTATTTTTGAAACGGCGGATCATTTTAAAGAAGTGATCAATCGTCCCATCAAGAAAGTTCCCTCGCTTCGAGACATTACCATTGCCAATATCTTTTTTGAAAATAGCACGAGAACAAAACTCTCCTTTGAATTGGCGCAGAAAAGACTTTCAGCAGATGTTATTAGTTTTTCAGCAGCACAATCCTCTGTTAAAAAAGGAGAAACGCTCATCGATACCGTCAATAATATTCTAGCGATGAAAGTGGATATGGTCGTGATGCGACACGCGAATCCCGGCGCGGCGTTTTTTCTCTCTCAAAATGTAAAGGCAAGCATCATTAATGCTGGAGATGGCGCGCATGAACATCCAACACAAGGCTTATTAGATAGTTATTCCATCCGTGAAAAATTGGGTGAGGTAGCGGGGAAAAAGGTTGTGATTGTTGGTGATATTTTGCATTCACGAGTGGCACTTTCAAACATTTATGCATTGCAAATGCAAGGCGCAGAAGTGAAAGTTTGCGGTCCGAAGACTTTGATACCAAGATATATTGAATCACTTGGCGTAAAAGTGGAATCGGATCTTCGAAAAGCCCTAGAATGGTGCGACGTCGCCAATATGCTTCGTGTGCAAAACGAACGCATGGAAGTCAATTACTTTCCCTCAACTCGAGAGTACACCCAGCAATATGGTGTTACCAAAGAACTCTTGGATTCACTGAGCAAAGAAATTGTAATAATGCATCCAGGACCCATCAATCGTGGTGTTGAAATCACTAGCGATGTCGCCGACTCCAAGCAATCAGTCATCCTAAATCAAGTCGAAAATGGCGTGGCTATTCGCATGGCAGTCATCTACTTGCTGGCCTCTAAAATTCAATAATTAATTACCGTTTTTGGTTCATAATAAAGTTTAAAAGTTGTAAATTAGCGTACATCTAATAGTTTATGCCATGAAAGTAGAACAAAAAGGACATACCGTAACCATCAAGGATACACAAGGCGATTTAGTTTCATTCTTGATGAAAGTAACCCACGAATACAAATCCTTCGAGAAGTACAATATAATCTTAGACATTGCATTACACAAAGACTTAACGCTCAAACAGATCAATACCTTCTTGCCGCTTATTAAGTTGCATTCCAAAGCAAAAAAGTCAATTGTAATCGTTGCTGACGGTGTTCATTTTACAAACGTATCCGAACACATTACTATTGTTCCCACACTGCTGGAAGCACATGATATCATCGAGATGGAGGAAATTGAACGGGATTTGGGTTTTTAGAAAATTAACAATTAATAATTAGTAGTAAACAATTATTCATTATTAATTATTCATTATTAATTGCAAATGAAATTAACCATACTCGGCTGTTATGCCGCTACACCTCGAACCATCACGAATCCAACTTCACAAGTTTTAGAAATTAGGAACCGAATGTTTTTAATTGATTGCGGCGAGGGAACGCAAGTGCAATTGCGAAGACACAAAATAAAGTTTTCGAAGATTAATCATATTTTTATTTCCCATCTCCATGGTGATCATTGTTATGGATTGATTGGTTTGGTTTCGACTTTTATGTTGCTCAATCGAACCAATGATTTGCATATATATGGACCGAAAGGAATTAAGGAACTGATAACGTTGCAGCTTAGATTGTCGAATTCCTGGGCGAGCTATGGTTTGTTTTTTCACGAATTGGAATCGAAGGAAAGTGAAATTGTCTACGAGGACGAAAAAGTACAGGTAAAAACAATTCCATTAAAACACAGAATTTATACGAATGGTTTTCTTTTTATCGAAAAAGTTGGCGACAGAAAGTTGAATATCGATGCTGTTCAAGAGTATGAGATAGATCAGGTGTATTACCAAAAAATTAAGAACGGAAAAGACATCACACTAGATGATGGAAGGGTAGTAGAAAACAGGCTATTGACTTTTGACCCGGAGAAACCAAAAAGTTATGCATTTTGTTCGGATACAATCTATGATGAGACCGTAATCGATCATATAAAAAATGTCAATGTATTGTACCACGAAACTACTTTTCTAGAATCAGAAGCGGAAAAAGCAACCATCACTATGCACAGTACAGCCAAAGAAGCTGCGACAATAGCTCTAAAGGCCAATGTTGGACAATTGATACTGGGACATTACTCTACACGATACGAAAGTATCGCCGTTTTTAAAGAAGAAGCAGAAACGATTTTTTCTAATGTTCTATTAGCCGATGATGGTGTTGACTTTGAATTTTAACCTATCACAGAAAAGAGAAACAGGGCAAACTTTGTATCTTCGTCGTATCGAAACTTACTATTTATGAGCATGAATGATTTGAGTAACTACAGAAAGTCTTATGAAAAAAGTGAACTTCTTGAACACATGATTCCTGAAGATCCGATTAATTTATTTCATAAATGGTTTCATGAAGTCAAAGATTTTGGTGGCGTTGACGAAGTAAATGCGATGACTGTAGCATCGATCGGGCTAGATGGCTTTCCAAAGGCACGAGTGGTTTTATTAAAGCATTATGACGAGGAAGGATTTATTTTCTATACCAATTACAATTCAGAAAAAGGAAAGTCGATACTGCACAACCCTAATGTTTGCTTATCTTTTTTTTGGCATTCTGTAGAACGACAGGTCATCATTAAGGGAACCGCTGAGAAAGTGAGTGAAGTAGTTTCGGACAATTACTTTGCATCGCGTCCCAAAGGCAGTCAGTTGGGTGCTATAGTTTCTGATCAGTCTGAGATTATTCCAAATAGGAAAGTTCTTGAGCAAAAACTGAGCGATGCAGAAAAACAATGGGAAGGAAAGGAGATTCCACGACCAAGCAATTGGGGTGGTTTTTTGATAAGACCAATAGCTGTAGAGTTTTGGCAAGGAAGGCCTAACAGGCTGCATGATCGTATTCGTTATTCCTTAGAAGAAGACTATAGTTGGAGGATTGAGCGTTTGTCTCCTTAACATAATTTCAATAGCTACTTATTTATGATCACTTTTCTGGTGATCATTTTTTTTGAATTAGTAAATTGCAATTATACTTTTGTAAGAAAATTAGGTTATTAAAATTGAAAATGATGTAATTCAACGATTTTATTTTGCACTTAAACGGTAAATGCTGTAATATTGACTCAAGAAATAAAAACAATACGTTCATCATTATAAAATAAAAGAAGTTTGCCCCACATGCTTCTCGAGTTTTAAAAAATATATTAAAGGAGTTTGCCCCACAATCTACTTTAAACTTAAACCTACAGCTTATGAAAACTAATGTACTTAGAGCAATCGTGCCAATGGCATTCTTGTTCACTTTGATTTCTTGTTCTTCGAATGAAACAGAAGAAACAACTGCAGTAAGACCAGAATTAATCCAAAACTATGAGTACAATTCATCTGAATTGGAACTAGCAGATTTGATTAATGAGCACAGAGTTAGCCTAGGTTTAAATCCACTACAATTAATTAACCACGTTTCTTACAAATCAGAAGAGCACAATGCTTATATGATTGCAAAAAAAGTTGTAAATCACGACTTGTTTCCTGAGCGTTCTGAGAATATTATTGAAGTTCTAGGCGCTGTCAAAGTAAATGAGAACGTGGCATACAACTTTCTGTCATCTAGTTCTGCACTAAATGCATGGTTAAACAGTCCAGGTCATAGAGAAAACATTGAAGGAAACTTTACTCATTTTGGTATCTCTATAAGAGTAGATGCTGAAACAGGAAAAAAATACTACACGAATATCTTTGTTAAAAAATAAATTAAAGTTGAGTTTAATTTAATTATGTTTTGTTTTGACACTAAAACCACTCTAACGAGTGGTTTTTTCATTTATTATATTTTGTAATTGATTTGTTTTCAAGCCCTAACCATTTGATGAAATAGCCTTTTTTATTAGAAGGAATAAGATTACCTTCGTTATTGAAATCTGCTTTCTAATATATACACGACCCTGATGTTCTTGAAGAAGTATAAATGTCTTTTGTTTTTCTTGATATTTCTGAATTATCAAGCGGTGTTTTGTCAAGAGAACGGAAAGCCAAAAGATACCGCTAAAGTATACAGAGCCATAGAAAAATATTCGAAGAAAAGTAAATTTACAACTTACATTCATAAATTACTTTTTGAGCCAATTTCGAAACAAAAGGCAACCAAAGTTGTTGCCGCAAAATTAAAAAAACAAAACTACAAAAAGTTAGAAGGAAAAATAGTTCGAAGAATAAAGGTCACAACCTTAGATCCGTTTAGTTATTCCGTGACAGATACTACCCAAGTTCCGACCAAGCGATTGGCTAAGATAGGAAATAGCTTGCATCTTAAATCCAAAAATTTCGCCATTTATAATTTATTACTGTTCAGAAAGAATCGGCCGTTAGACTCTATTCTAGTAAAAGAAACGGAGCGTTTAATTAGAAGACAAAGATTTGTTCGAAGTGTTGCCATAACTTCAACCTTAGTATCTAAGAATTCTGACTCTGTTGATGTCTCCATTCGTGTACTTGATTCGTGGAGCTTGGCGCCAGACTTTACCTTAAGCGGATCAAAATCTACCTTTTTTTTGCGTGAAAGAAATTTTGTAGGAACTGGTCACGAATTTACAACCTATGTTTCAAAAAACTTAAATGATAGCGAACAAGGATTTGGCACAAATTATACAATTCCAACCATTAAGAACACATACATTAGAACAACATTCAGCTACGAAAGAGGGTTTGATAAAAGCTATAAAGAGTATGTCAATATCGAACGGCCGTTTTATTCGCCTTTGACTAAATGGGCAGGTGGTATATATTTTGACCAAGTTCTTGAAAAACAACAGACAATAATTGCTACAAGGGATACAATTCTAAATTCAAAGTCAAGGATAAAAGATTTTTGGGGAGGTCGCTCCTTTTCAATTTTTAAGGGCAATAGTGAATTTGAAAGATTCACCAACTTTGTCGTTTCAGCGCGAATTCTCAACAAGGAGTTTTCAGAAATCCCGATTGTTGGGATTGACAGCTTGGGAGTCTATTCGAAAGAGAACCTATATCTGGTTGCATTCGGAATTTCCTCCCGAAAATATACGCAAGATAAATACATTTTTAACTTTAATGTCACCGAGGATATTGCATCAGGATATACCGTTTCAATTACTACGGGGTCCCAAAATAAGAACAAAAATAACAGAATGTACTTTGGCGCCAGAGCTGCCTATGGCAATTACTTTGATTTTGGATATTTGAGTAGCAATTTAGAATATGGAACTTTTTTTGAAGGACCGACAACCGTACAAAGTGCCTATAATTTCAATATTACTTATTTTACCAATCTAGTTGATACTGGAAAGTGGAAATTTAGACAATTTATAAAACCCCAAGCAATTATTGGTACAAAACGCCTCGAGTCAAATACCGATAAGATTACGCTAAACGGTGAAAATGGTATTGCAGGTTTTAGTAGCAGCAAGATTTTCGGGACAAAAAAATTACTGTTGACTTTTCAAACTCAAGGATACTCACCATGGCAAGTACTCGGTTTTCGTCTGAATCCATTTATCAATTATACTTTAGGAATGATCGGACAACCAGGCACAGGATTTAGAAATAGCAAGTTGTATTCAGAATTTGGCGTTGGAGTCATCATTAGTAATGATTATTTGGTATTTAGTAATTTTCAATTTTCACTTTCTTTTTTCCCTGTTTTACCTGAGGATGCTACTAATTCGTATAAGACTAACTCGTTAAAGACGTATGATTTTGGGTTACAAGAATTTGATATTGCAAAGCCAGTTTTGGTTCGATATCAGTAATCTTTGTCACTAAATTCGCGATAGATTCTGGTACAAAATAACAGATGTAAGGGAATGACTTTACGAGTTCTGTATGTTACTATGCTTTGTCTGGCAAATCTTATGTCAAATCAGAAATTTAGGATTGACTTACATCAACGGCAATCATGCTCAAATAGTCTTATTAAATCCAACGCTTCTTCAAATTCAAGAAATAACTTTCAAAATATTTATAGGAAAAGTGAGCAGTGATAATCGTAAGAATAAAGACTAAAACATTATATATAACAATCGAAAGCAAGCTTGGAATTGCTTGGGGAACATTTAATTTTAAAAATAAAAACCCTACAAATTGCATTAGAATGGCGTGATACATATAAACGCCGTATGATATCGTTCCCAAATAATTGATTATTTTACCTTCTAATATCTTAAGCGGTTTTTCAGCAAAACTTGCGATAACAAATCCGAATAATAACATACTAAATAGATGGTACCATAGGCTATTTAGGAAATTTTGGAATATTGATGTTGTAAAATATACAATGAAAATCCCAAAAAGGACATATCTAAAATGCTGAAGTTTGATTTTTTTATTGAGTGTTAGGATGGAACAAATTCCGCTAAAAGAAAAATAGAAAAATAGCATATTATAACTTTTAAGAAAGCTCATTGATTGAGAAAAATATAGAAGAAAGTAAATCACAGTGAATGCCAAGAGAAATCGCGTGATATACTTAAATGGCAAAAGCAGAATTAAAGGAGCAATAAGAACGTAAAATTGTTCCTCAATACCTATTGACCATAATATTTCTATTATGCCTCCTGGCTGGTACAAAACAAATATATTGGAGAAGAAAGTATACGACAGGAAAACACCATAAAGTAGATCGTAGTTATTTTGAAAACTAAATCCAAAATATGGCAGTATCAGTCGATAATACACCAATCCAAAGGTTAGTACTAAATAGTACAGGGGAAAAATCCTTAGCACTCTTTTTAGAAAGAACTTCCTTAGATTAATGGAATTACTGACGGATTTTTCCAGAAAAAGTTGCCGGATGATCAAGAATCCACTTAAAGAAAAAAACATGTAGACCGCTTCCTCTCCTTTATTAAATATTGGTAAAGAATTAAAGAAAGGAAAACCTCGATTTTCGCAAAAATGAGGGATATGGAAAATAACTACCAAAGACGCTAAAATAAATCTAAGCCCAGTCAAATTTGGTAGAACTTTCATAGAATGCTGAATTTCATTTTCAATTATACGATCTTGTTTAAAATGATTACTATAGTGGCTAATTTTTGTTTTTTGAATTTCTCAAATGTAGAATATTTAATTAAAAAGGGACTTAATTTTAGAGATAAGTTTCTCAAAATTAAAGATTGAAATTACGCACTACCATCGCTAGATTAATCGTTGAAGTTATCACATATTTATTCTAACGCAAGACTGCGAATTTGAGTGTGTTCAACTTTACTTGTTGAAATATAAAGTAATTTAACATTTGAAATAATGGAAGTTGCTTCTTTTTTAATAGCATTTGTAGGAAAAATTGAAACATAACATTTTTACGAATCGAATTTTTGTTTTGTACAAAGTAGATTCAAAAATGCTGCTCCTTATAGCCAAAAAGACACTTCATATTTCGTTGATTTTTTGCGGGAGCAGGAAAATAATAAAATATGCTTTTTTAAATCAAGGAAAATACGGTCGTTTTGTTATTCCTTTTGATTGAAATAAGCAACGCCCATCCAAACCAAGCCTAGTCCAACGCCTAAAGTCAATGAAAGCTGTATTGTATCATATATCAATCCGAGAATCAGTCCAATAAATACGCAGACAAAAAACACCATGAGCGCCTTTAAAAAACCAGGTTTTTTTGTTTCATTGAGCAACTTTGAAAAAACGCCATTGCTAGTTTCATTATTTTCCATAATCTTATAAATTAAAAGTTAGTTTCCAGCTTAGTTATAAACTCTAGTTAATTGGTTCATATTTCTTCAAACATTGTTCGAAAATCTTATTGATTACGAAATATACAACGAAATTTTTTAATTATTAATAACGAAGTTAGGAAAAAAAACTCCCAAAACGGAAAAAAAAACATTTAGGTGTAAAGCTAAGTCACTGTGCTAACATTCTAAAAAAGAGAATATCAGGTTTTAAGATTACTGCTTGTCTGGGTTTCCATGCGAATAAGGGTTATTGTTTTTTATTTTTACGCTTTGAAAGAAACTACTTGATTGTATATCTTCCTTTGTCAAATAGATTAGTGGCTTCGTTAATGTACAATTTGACATTGAGAATTATTTACTAGTCGACGATTGTCTTTTTTTATAAGTTTCGTTTGACTTTTGCGTTTTTTCGACACTTATTCCCTTATCAGCGTTTGAATTGTATTCTATTCGTGAGTGACGAATAAACAATAAATTAAAGCGACTACAAATCCCCAACCCGCTATTGCCAGAACAATAAATTTAAATGAAGTTGCAACAGTTTCGTAGGCTTGCTGCGGTATATTCCACAAAAGGAATTTCACTTAAAACCAAAATCATAGGTTTATTTCTAAAATATTGAAATTGCTTAAGTCAGCAGTCTATTATGTTATCATAGCCCAATCCAAGTTAAAGTATTCTTGAAGAGGAAATTTTGATGTCAGCATATTTCCAAGCCGATTCAAACCGACTTTTCATTGTGTCATATTTCTTTTTGTCGCCCAACTTTTCATAAGCATTCATTAATCCCATTAAAGCCCATCCGTTTTTAGGATAGTTTATCAAATCTTCTTCATACACTTTAACAGCAGATTTGTATTGTCCGGCTTCGATTAATACAGCACCTAGATGATGACGTACGGAGAAAAACCAATCGGGTGGTTCATCATAATTTAAAGCATCCTCTTTGTGAACGGCATCTTTTAGAAGTGATATAGCAACATTATACTTCTTGTCTTTCGCGTTTATTTCTCCTTCCAAGATTTTTGACGCAATAGCACACAAATCATAAACATTATTTATGCCCCAAATGGTTAAGTCTTTAATCTTGGTATCCATCATTATCTTTCTGATTGCATCAAGATGTTTATTTGCTCCAACCGTATTATTTGTAGACAACATTGCCATACCTTGAGCGTAATGCCAAACAACCAATGGATATTTCAAATCTTTTTCGGGTGCTTTAGAATGAAAAATATCTTCCCATAGACCAAGCTTTACTTCAACATACCAAGGAATTGTATAGTAATGCTGTAATGTGGCCCAAGCGGGATCACGAAGCAATTTTTTATGGGCGTGATTCGCGGTTTTAATAGCGCCTTCGATTGCTACTTTGCTTTCGCCATCAAGAGTTGCGCATGCAGCTATGAAATGATAATTATGGGGATAATAGCCGAGAGGATATGCACCTTGCGCATGACAAGCTTCAAGATATGAACTATCAACCGCTACTGCCTTTTGATTCGTTGTTACACCCTCATGATATCGACCAATTCTAATATAAGTATGAGACGGCATATGCACCAAATGTCCCGAGCCTGGAACTAAGGTGCGAAGTAAATCAGCACTAGTTTCTGCATCCTCTGCGTGTTGTGACATTTCTGTGGCATGAACATAAAAATGATTTGCACCAGCGTGTTTAGGTTCTAGTTGGATACATTTTTTTAGCACCGTCATAATTTCGGGTGTCCAAGGTTGTGCGGTACCGTCTTTGTTCCACAGATTCCATGGATGCATATCCATTAATGATTCGGCAAATAGGGAGCCAATAGTCACATCATTTGGATATTTTTTATGCACTTTTCGCATGGCAACTGCATAGGCTGAATCTAAAACAGTTCTAACAACTGTGGTGTCGTTTGAATAGCGTTGCGATAGCGCTTCAATTAAATCGCGCTCTTTCTCCGAACATGAATTAGCAAGCAATTTTGCTTTTTTAACAGCTTCAAACGCACGTTGAAAATTATCTTTTTCCATACCGCCATTGTAATTTGGACCAAGCACATAAGCAAAGCCCCACCAACTCATAGCACATTTTGGGTCTTGACGTGTCGCTTCAAAAAAAGAACGTGCAGCTTCTGCATGGTTAAAACCAAAAGAAAGCATTAGTCCTTGGTCAAAATAGCGTTGTGATTCTTTATTTTTTGTAGCAATGGGAAAATGAAGTCCATCTAATCCCTTGAATAAAGGCGCTTTCTTTCCAGAGGTATACCACAACGTATCTGTCGTTTCAGGAGTCATGCAGCTATAGTTAGCAGAGATAGGTTTGGTGTTTGAACCTTTATTATTGCTTTCTGAACGTTTGTTACAAGACAAAAGTAGCATACTAGAACAAAAAATATACAGAATTGTTTTCATGAAATTTTTCTTCTAAATTAAAAAAAAAATAGTTCACGTTTGTATTTTTGAAAACTAAAATTGCCCAACTTTTAGAATTGACTTTTTTTATTAAAATAATAAACCGTAGGCAAGTAAATTATTATGGTGCTTATCCTTAAAGATTTAGTTCTCAGTTGCAGCTAGCGTTCCATCGATTTCGCATGCGTTAGAAGTAGATTTGATATTTTGAAAAGTCAAAACTTTAAAACTCTTATTGATACTGATAGTTTTTTCCACCATCTTGAACTTCGATTTTGACTATATCATTAAATGACACTTTATCTCTTAATCCTAATATTCGGGATTTTTCACCTTTTAATGTGTCATTTTCTAAGGTAACAGTATCAAGGTAAAATATCTTACGCTTTCCATTTTTGAGAGTTACTCGCATTTCTACTGATGGAGAATTTTGTATAAATGAAATTGATCCATTTTTATCATAGACATTTAAGGACTTTAGACTATTGGCTCTATATTCAATTTTGGAGAATTGTAACAGCGGATTATTAACTTTTACATCTTTCAGATTATTTGCATTACCTTCAATGATTTGTTTTTTGAAATTCTCCGGTGAAATTGTGTATGTCTTACATGAGATTGCTATGATAAGTAATAGGAGTAGAGAAAGTTTAATTTTCATATGTTTTTTTTTGATCAAGTTGCTTTATATAATTAGACTCACTTTTGATTCATTTTGCTTATTTTGTCAATTAGCATATTTGAAAAGATTATAGCGCCAGGATTGTTCAAGTGCTCAATATCTGCAAAAAGTTTGCGGTTATTTATAAAGACAGAATCTGTTGAATAATCAAAAAAATCAATATTATTTCTTTTTGCAATATCTTGTCCAATTCGTACCGAATAATCTATTTTATTGGATTTAATAAAATAAGGAGAACAAATAATATATAGTTTTACTTTTGAATGAATACAGTCTTTAATAAATGTTTCATAAGCATTAACCTTTACGCTATCTATTTCGTAACTAGACGGACTATGGTCAATTTGAATTGAATCTTTCCAAATGTTTGTTAAAGGAACGTAGCCTTTAATATCACCTCTTCTTTTTTTATTAAATTCAGTATTTCCAACCGCGATCGTAAATATTGAGGAATTGTATGGATAGATATAGGAAAGAGATTTAATTTTTTCATAATTACTTTTAAGATTGATAATGGAACGCATTTCAGGATGGCTTCTATAATATGGCAATAGAGATGACAATCTATCATATCCAACTTGATTTTGTTGAAATTCACCATGAACAAAATCTAATATCACAATTTTAGGTGAATACCTTTTTAGTACTCCTTTAAGTACAGCAGAGTGATAGAAAATAAAATTGCCATCTCGTCCAACATTATAGTAAGACTGTTTCAATCTATTTTCGAAAACAATAGGATTGTAGTGATGATTTGCTCTAGATGACCCAAAAATTAATACATCTGCCCTAGTTTTTTCAATTGAGTAAGTTGTTCGATATTGAAGGCCGCTTTCTTGTTTAAAATAAAAGTAACGCAGAACATTTCCAATAGAATAGTCAAGAATAAATACAATTGTAAAAAGGACAACTAATTTTAGGAAAAAATACTGATATGGATTCTTTTGGATTTTATTAATTGAGGTTTTTATCATGATTTGTTAGAATTGAAAATAAATAAATTGTCCACCATCAAAAACACCAATTAATAATA
>CANHEA010000069.1 GCA_947459635.1 Flavobacteriaceae bacterium
ACGCTAAAATTTGTGGTCAATAAAATGGTGACAAAAACGGCAATGGAATTCAAAAACATCGACGAAACCAAACCCTCTCCATTGTCCAAAGAATTGTTTAGTTTCCCTTATGTAAAAGAAATTTTTATTGATGAAAACTACATTTCCGTCAGCAAATACGATTCCTATGAATGGAACGATATCACCATCGAACTGCGTTCCTTCATCAAACTTTTTATAGAAAATGGAGGCACCGTACTCGACGAGGAACTCATCGTCACTTCTCCGAAAATCGAAAAACAAAAAATCGACAATTTCGATTCGTTAGACACCACTTCACAGCAAATCATCAACATACTCGAAGAGTACGTCAAACCAGCGGTAGCAGCCGATGGCGGTAACATTTTGTTCGATTCCTACGACGAAGCTGAAAAACGTGTCAAGGTGGTTTTGCAGGGTGCTTGCAATGGCTGTCCATCATCGACTTTCACTCTCAAAAGCGGCATCGAAAACATGCTCAAAGACATGCTCAACGACAAAGATATCATCGTCGAAGCACTCAACGGCTAATTTTTTTAGGAGCTAATTCCCGCTGTACGTTACCAATCTTTTCCTTTTTTAAAGAAAAAAGCAAAAGGATTTCCACTGCCATCGGGGCTAGGAAAATGACCTCTATAACCATAACATCTCTAAATCAGAAGATGCTTTCTTACAATTTTGCAATCTCAAAGTCTTGCAATCGCGACACAGATGAACGAACTATCTAAAGAAACCAGTCCATACCTACTCCAACACGCCAACAATCCCGTGCACTGGAAAGCCTGGAACGTCCATAGTCTAGCGCAAGCAAAAACCCAAAACCGACTCATCATTATTAGCGTCGGTTATTCCGCTTGCCATTGGTGCCACGTCATGGAACACGAAAGCTTCGAAGATGATGAAGTGGCGCAAACCATGAACGCACATTTCGTCAACATCAAAGTAGATCGCGAAGAACGACCTGATATTGATGCAGTCTATATGAAAGCGATTCAAATTATGACAGGTCGTGGCGGTTGGCCCATGAATGTGGTAACACTTCCCGACGGACGTCCAGTTTGGGGAGGAACCTATTTCCGAAAAGCCGAATGGATTAATTCTTTAGAACAATTACAGGAATTATTTCTCACACAACCTGAAAAGTTAGAGGAATATGCTCAAAAACTGCATACTGGTCTAGAGCAACTTTCTATCGTTCCTTCTCCAAATAACAAAGATGAAATTCCACAGGAAGTAATCGCCCCATTAATCGAAAACTGGAAAAAAAGTTTCGATTGGGATTATGGCGGCATGGCGCTTGCCCCAAAATTTATGATGCCAAACAATTATGCTTTCTTGATGCGCTACGGTCATCAAAACAAAGACCATGAACTTCTAAATTTCGTCGATTTAACCCTCACAAAAATGGCCTACGGCGGACTATTCGACACCGTAGATGGTGGTTTTTCACGCTATTCTGTAGATGGAAAATGGCATGTTCCCCACTTCGAAAAAATGCTGTATGACAACGGACAATTGGTGTCTTTATATGCGGATGCATTCACACGAACTCAAAATCCGTTGTACCAAGAAGTAGTCGAGAAAACACTAAATTTTGTAAACAAAGAATGGCGCACTCCTGAAGGTGCTTTTTATAGCGCGCTCGATGCAGACAGCCTAAACGTCGAACAACACCTCGAAGAAGGTGCCTTTTATGTTTGGACAAAAGAAGAGTTGCAGTCCATTTTGAAAGAAGACTTTAATTTGTTCAGCATAGTATTCAATATCAATGACTTTGGCCATTGGGAACATGGAAATTTTGTTTTGATTCAAAATAAATCGCTAGAAAAAATTGCCGCGGAAAATGCTGTCGACATTCAACTTCTACGAACAAAGAAACAAAACTGGGAAAAACTACTTTACCAAGTGCGTGAACATCGAAGTAAACCTCGTCTCGACGACAAATGCCTGACTTCTTGGAATGCCATCATGCTGAAAGGCTATGTAGACGCGTACAAAGCATTTCAAACCGAAAACTATCTAGAAATTGCGCTCAAAAATGCCGATTTTATTGTAACAAAACTGTGGTCGACCGAGGGAAATCTTTGGCATTCTTACAAATCAAATAAAGCCACGATAAACGCTTTTCTGGAGGACTACGCGACTGTCATCGAAGCTTTTATCGCACTATATCAAGTCACATTTGATGAAAAATGGTTGCAAAATTCTAAAAACTTAACTGATTATTGCCTAGATCATTTCTATGATGGCTACCAATCCTTGTTTGCTTTCAAATCAAACCAAGATGAACCACTGATTACTTCCCATTACGAAACGGAGGACAATGTTATTCCAGCATCAAATTCAATCATGGCGAAGAATCTATACAAACTCAGCATCTATTTTGGGAACAGCCATTATGAAGAAGTTGCTAAAAATATGATCTATAAATTAATTCCGACAGTTGACTATCCAAGTGCCTATTCCAATTGGCTCGATGGCTTTTTGAATTATGATGATGGCGCGCTTGAACTTGCGATTTGCAGTAATGATGCAATTAAAGTGGTCAAAGAGCTCCACAAAAATTATCTCCCAAATGTACTTGTTGCAGGCACAGTAAACGAGTCGACTTTGTCCTTCCTTCAAACCAGATATATAGATAATAAATCACTGTTTTATATCTGTAAGAACAAAACTTGTCAACTGCCCACAGATAGTTTCTCTCTGGTTTTGAAAGAATTACAATTGCAATGATTCTTGAAATAGTTTTTTTAGTAAATTTGAGTGTTAACCAAAAACTAAAATATCATGGGATTAGGATCATTTTTTAAAAATTTATTCGGGTCAGCAAAAACTTCTGCTGAAGACATGACCGACAAAGCGGAACATATTGTCGAAGAACCAGTAGCCAAAGCCCAAGAAACAGTGGCGCCATTGATAGAAAAAGCTGACCAATATGCCGAAGTCGCGAAAGAAAAAGCGGGAGAATTTTCTGAAAAAGCAGAAGAAGTGCTCTTTGAAGTAATCGAAACGGTCAAAGAAAAATCAGCGCCAATCCTAGCAAAAGCTGAGGAATTTGTAGAGGACGCCAAAGAGAAACTTTCTGAAACAATCGAAACCGCAAAAGAAAAGGTAAATGCTTTTTCGAATGATGGTTCACCCGACGCCGAAGAACCAGCACCAACAAATACAAATAGAATCGAAGAAGACGCGGATTAATTCATAAAAAAGCTATTTTTGCACAGATTACAACCTTCTCATTTTGGGAAGGTTTTTTATTACTTAAGAAATGAATTTACTTATCAACGCTACGCTTTTTAATCAGTATTCGGAGGCTTTTACGAAAGTCTTAATCGATTATTCTCCTAAATTAATTGCAGCATTTCTGTTGCTTGTCATTGGTGTATGGTCTATTCGATTTATCAATTCGATGGCTCGAAAAATAATGATAAAAAGAGAAGTCGAGCCAACTTTAATTGAATTTCTATCCGACATCATTTTCTGGGGATTGCGGGTTGTTTTGTTTGTCGCCGTAATCTCTAAATTGGGTATTGAGTCTTCTTCATTCCTGGCTATTTTGGGTGCGGCTGGTCTGGCACTTGGACTATCCTTACAAGGGTCGCTTTCTAATTTTGCAGGTGGAATACTAATCATTCTTTTCAAACCATTCAAGTTAGGCGACACTATTGAAGCACAAGGTTCGACAGGAAAAGTAATCGATATTCAAATATTTGTAACGCAACTATTAACTGGCAGCAATGAAGTGGTTTTTATTCCAAACGGAATCTTATCAAATGGAAAAATCGTCAATTATTCAGTAAAGTCACTGCAGAGAACAGACCTTACGCTTCGTGTTCCCTATCAATCAAATATACAGGAAGTAAAATCAATAATTTTGGAAGTTGTAAATTCAATTCCGAAAGTTCTACAAAACGAAAAACCTTCTGTCTTTGTCAAAGAATTAGGAGAAACAGCTATTTTTATTTCGGTTCAAGCTTGGACTACAAATGAGGACTACAAAGAAGTTTGTTCCGCCATTTTAGAAAATTGCAATAAAGCATTTGACCAACATAAAATCAACTAACAATTTAAAAAAAACGAAATAAGTTTATACATTTATCACTTAATTTACCGCAATGAGCAAAAGATTTTTCGTTTCAGTGTTTGTATTTTTTTTACACTTGGTTTCCTTTTCACAATCGCAAAGTTTATTGGTCAATATCGGAGGCAAAATTTTTCATAATCCGAAAAGTGAGACAAATCGGATTGTAGGAACGCCATATACGCAAAGTAAGTTTGCTTACGCTGAAATTGAACGTATACCCGACAAACATTTTATGAGATATAATGCTTATAGTGATAATTTTGAATTCATCACGTTCAAAAATGACACTTTAGAAATGGTAAAAATTGATGACATTAATACCATTACATTCACAAATCCGTATAAAAAATACACTTATCTGAATTATATTTCGAGTGCTAAGGGGCGTACGAAAGGGTTCTTTGTTGAGCTGCACTCTAAGGGCGGTTTTACCTTGTATAAAAAAGAATCAATTACTTTTTATGCGGGAAAAAAAGCCCGAAACACACAAGAAACAGACCTGCCAGCTTGCTATTCAAAAGTAAGTGAGTCGTTTTATTTTAAAACAAAAACAGGAAATGTTATTCCGTTTCCAGAAAGTAAAAAGCAACTTACAAAATTGTATCCCGATAAAAAAGATGCGATTGATGTGTTCCTAAAAGAAAACAAAATTCATTTTGACAATCTTGAAGACTGTTTTAAAATTGTTGACTTTTTAGCCCAATAATTTATTTCTTTGGCGTAGTTGTCATAAAGTCTTTCAAATAATACGGTTCAAAATAAGCCACATCAACCGTGTCGCCTTTTTGGTATTTTTGAAAACTTAATTGACTCATTTGATTGGCCGAAGGAAAAACAATATCATCCTCAAAAATAAAATTAGATTGAGTCAAAATGACTTTGCATTTTTCAGTGCTATCACCAACAAAATGTACTATTCCACCATATTCCGAAAATGAATTTTCAGTAATTATCTCGGCTTGTATATTTCTTATTTTTAGATATTGAGAATCAAAAACAGCACTATAAACTTCCATTCTTCGGGCATCAATCATCGGAATAATATAACCTTCGGAAATTTGAAGTTGTCTCGCTAAAACCTCTAATGTATCAATAGCAATCAGTGGAATATCTAAGGAATAACATAAGCCTTTAGCAGCTGAAATTCCAATACGAAGACCAGTATAGGAACCTGGTCCTTGACTTACCGCGATAGCTTCCAGATCACTAAATTGCACGTTAGATTCTAACAGTACTTGCTCTATAAAAACATGCAACTTTTCAGCATGAGAATATCCTTGTTCGGCAATCTCTATACAATTAATAACCTCGCCATGGTTAGACAATGACACGGAGCAATTCTTAGTTGCAGTTTCAATGTTGAGAATTAATGACATTATTTTTTGATTTCAGGTTTGTCTTTGGACGCAATCTTGACTTTGTCCCCAGAATTTAGATCCTTTGTGACCGTGGTATATGGACCTATGATAATGACATCGCCTTTTTTAAGACCTTCTGTAACCTCAATGTTTGTATCGTCTTGAATCCCTGTTTTGATGATTCTGATTTTTGATTTGTCTCCCACTTTGACAAAAACACATTCGTATTTCTTGTCACTATGTGGTTTTACTTTATTCTCTTCTGAATTGGGATCTTCAACTTCTAATTTCTTAACTGCCGTAGTATCCGATTTGACTACAACGGCACTAATAGGTATTCCTAATACATTAGATTTTCTTGTGGTTATGATGTCGACAGTGGCAGTCATTCCAGGTCTAAACGGAGAATAGCTCAATGGTTTTCCCGCCAGCAAATCCTGATACGATTCTTTTAATATTCTCACTTTTACTTTAAAATTAGTCACCTGATCTGCCGTTAATGTAGTACTCGCTGAATTTGAAATACTAGTTACAATTCCTTTAAACTGCTTTTTAAGATAAGCATCAACCTCAACCTTAGCGGAATCACCTACATTAATTTTTACGATGTCGTTTTCATTGACGTCAACTTCCACCTCCATGTTATTCAAATTCGCCACACGCAAGATTTCGGTTCCAGCCATTTGTTGTGTTCCTAAGACTCTTTCTCCCAATTCTACATTAAGCATGGAAATCGTTCCGTCAGCAGGCGCATAAATCGTAGTTCGTCCCAGATTGTCTTTGGCTTCATTCACCGTTGCGGAAGCGCTTTGCACATTATAATAGGCAGATTTTTTCGACGCTTGGGCGTTTTCAAAGGCTGCAACTGCTTTGTCCCATTCCGATTTTGAAATAATTCCTTTGTCAAATAATGTTTTGCTTCGATCGTAATTGGCCTTTGCTTCTTTAAAACTAGCATCGGCTTGACTTAAGCCTGCTTTGGTTTGCGACAAACCTGCTACTGTTCTGTTATAGCCAGAAGTGTATAGATCAGGATTTATTTTTACCAACAATTCACCTTTCTTAACAACCTGTCCTTCTTTTATAGGCAATGCAATAATTTCACCTGAAACTTCAGAAGATATTTTAACTTCTATCTCAGGCTGAATTTTGCCCGTTGCAGAAACTGTTTCAACGATAGTCATCGTATCTGCTTTTGCAATTTCAACTTCTATACTAGTATCTTTATTTCCAATGATGCCTTTTTTGGAAAGTATCAATAAAGTGGCAACTATAATGACAGCAGCTCCAATTAAATAATAGGTTGTTTTCTTTGACATGACTTAAATTTATTTAATAATCGGTAATCCGAAATAGAATTCTACAATCTTTGTTCTAAATATAAAATCGTACTTCGTGCGCAGTACTTCCGATTGTGCATTTGTGTATAAACTCTGCGCTTGATTAAAATCGAATGCATTCATCATTCCCACAGCATATCGCTCTTTTGCGTAGTTAAAAGCACTCTCACGCGCTTCTAACGCTTGCTTTGCAGACTCATAGGCTTTCAAAGCGCCATTGGCATCAGTGTAAACAGTGAAAATTGTACGTTCCAAATCTAATTCGCTTTGATCTAGCGCTAGTCTGCTTTTTTCTAAAGAGATCTTATTTCTGGCAACATTGTTTTTTGCTGAGAAACCATTCAAAATTGGCACAGTCATTTGGACGCCAAAATTGTGGCCTTTGTTGTCACTAAATTGGTCGAATAACGGAGCTGACTTTCCAAAAACATAGGAGTAATTCGGCTGTAGTACGTCATAATTAGTGCCTCCAACATTGACTAAACTGCCAGATGGAACCAAAGGATTATTAGGGTCCAATTGAATTCCTGTAATTCTATTAGCATCGGAAGCTCTGGTACTAAAACTATAGAAACCTTGTATTGTAGGTTGGTAGGCGCCCCGTGCAATTTGCACATCTTTTTCCGCCAGTGACACATTGTTTTTAGCAATTTTTATCTCCATTCTATTTTCTTTGGCTTTGGCTAAAATGGCTTCGGGTGTTTGCAACATCACCGCGCTTTGGTTGGCCTCGTTTTTGACCTCGGCCACATCAAAATCTTGGAATTTTTCCAATTGTAGCAATTGCGCTAAACTCAATTTTGAAATCAGAAGCGTATTTTCAGCATTAATGACGCGCTGCTTGTCGCCTGCTATCGTTGCTTTACTATCTAAGACATCTCCTTTTGGCAGAGAGCCCGCTGCGATTAGCTCTTCGGTTCTTTTCAATTGCTTTTCATCGATAGCTAATTGTTCTTGTTGCACCTTCAAATTTTCGATATTAAAGAGAATTTGCAAATAGGCATTCGCAACATTGAGCGCAATATCATCTCTCATTTTCGACAATTGATATTGGGCACCTATAATTGAAAGCTGTGATCTTCTGAAGCGATTTTGATTTTGTAAACCTTTATAAATATCTATTCCAGCATTTAAGCCCGCGGAAGTAAATTGCGTCGTTTGATTTTCTAATAGTCCCGTAGTGATATTCTGATTTAAACCAATATTCCATGAGTGGCTGGCGTTGGCATTAAGAGAGGGAAGAAAGTTTCCAATTGCTGAACTTTTATCCAATTGGCTGATTTGCGAATCTAATTCGGTTTGCTTGATAGTTATATTGTGTTCTAAGGCATATTGAACACATTCTTCTAAGGTCCATTTTTTAGATTGCGCGTTGGAAAACGATGTGCCAATCAAAATAAAAAAGAAAAATAACCCTACTGTTTTTTTCATGCTTTTTCAAGTGAAAGTGTTGCAAAGGTAGCACACATAATTAATTTATAAACTCAAATTCTGATTTCTTTTACTGAAAATCATTCAGATGCTACAGACGTAAATCCAAAAATCTATGTCTTGTGATTTTGCTGACGTCGATTAGACTATAGTGCTTAATATTTGTTACACATCGTAAAATAATTACTTCGATTTGACTAATTTCGCACCCATCAAAAAACAATACAAATGACTGTTTCTTACAAAACTTTTCTGGGCACAATTATCATTTTTCTTTTCTTTAGCTGCAGTACGACGCAAAAAATAGCCTCTCTAAAACCGGAACCTGACGATGCTTCTCCATTGGTTTATGACAATGCTGTTTCGTATATCAACATGCCTATACAAATTAAATTACGGGATATAGAAAACAAAATCAACACTACGCTCAGTGGATTGATTTATGAGGACAACAATATCGAGGACGACGATCTTGCAGTTAAAATTTGGAAGCAAGCTCCCATTCAATTGGAAAACATCAATGGAAAAATAAAAACTGTACTGCCTTTAAAAGCACAAGTCAAATATCGTCTTGGCACAAATAAACTTGGAATTGACTTATATACAACAAAAGAATTTCAATTTAATGGTACAATCAATTTGCTTAGTGAAGTCAATTTATCCAATTGGAAATTAAGTACAAAAACAGAATTTAAATCATTAGATTGGAATGAAAGTCCAAGTGTGATTGTCTTAGGAAAATCGGTTCCAATCACTTATTTAGTCAATCCTGCTTTGCGCTTTTTTAAAGAAAAAATGGAAAAAAGTATTGACGATGCTATTGAAAAATCGATGGATTTTAAACCGGTTGTTTTGGATGCGCTTGAAAAAACCTGCACTCCATTTCAGATGAACGAAAGTTTCGAAAGTTGGCTTCGGGTTGTTCCTGTAGAGCTCTATACAACCGATGCTAAACTTCAAAAAGAAACGATTGCTTTTGAAATGGGAATGAAATGTACGATGGAAACACTCATCGGACAAAAACCTGTGAGTCAATTTAATCGCAATAAAATTGTACTGAAAGCGGTTTCGAAAATGCCGGAGCATGTTTCTGCCAATATTGTGGCCGTTTCTACTTATGCGGATGCTTCGAAAATCATGACCAAGAACTTTGCAGGTCAGGAATTTGGCTCAGGCAATAAAAAAATTCAAGTGCAAAATGTTTCACTTTGGCACAAAAACGGAAAAATGATCATCGCGTTGGACGTTTTAGGAAGTTTGAATGGGACGATTTATCTCAGTGGATTTCCGCAGTATAATGACACTACAAAAGAGATTTATTTTGACCAGCTAGATTATGTAATTGACACCAAAAGCACTTTAATTAAAACTGCCAATTGGCTTGCGCAAGGTTACGTTTTAAGAAAAATTCAAGAGAGTTGTCGGTACTCAATTGTTCCTAATTTAGAGGAAGGCAAAGCGAGTATGCAAAAATATTTGAAGAATTATTCTCCAATGTCGGGAGTTTTTGTCAATGGTTCTCTAAAAAACATTCAATTTCAGAAAATTCAATTAACCAATAAAGCCATTATTGCCTTTATCAAAGTGGATGGAGATGTTTCTATTGCAGTAGACGGCTTTAAGTAGCCTAAGCTTTTTTCTTTCTATAAATTCTATAGACTGCAAAGCCAATCAACGCCACAAGAATGTAGGGAATCAACATCAAATAGACAATTCCATCATTGACCGCTTGTGCTTTTTCGGTATTTCCTTCACCTTCTAATGCTGCACGGCACATGGCGCATTGCGCATTTATAGAAAGTGAAAATAAGAAAGATGCAAGTAGAAAGGAGATTTCTTTCCATCGATGTCTTGACTCTTGACTCTTAGCTCTTCTAGTAAACATAATACGGTGAAATCATTTCATAAACAATCACCCCCGTAACCGCTACATACAACCATATTGGAAAAGTTATTTTAGCAATTCTTTTGTGTCGATCAAATTGTTGTGACAATGCTCTCACGTAGGAAATAAGCACCAAAGGTATTACGGCAATTGACAAAAATATGTGCGAGATTAAAATAAAGAAATAAATAAACTGGCCAACACCCTCGCCACCATATTTTGTAGAATCTGCAGTCATATGGTATGCCACGTACATGACTAAAAACGCAAGCGACAAGGCAATTGCAGTAGTCATCAATCTTTCGTGCAGTTTCCGTTTCCCATTCTTAATAGCCATCACAGCTGACACTAGAACAACTGCTGTTACTCCGTTAATCGCCGCATAAATTGGAGGCAAGAAAGATAGCGGTGCTACCTGAATTCCGAAATCTTTTAGCTTGACACTAAACAATACAGCCACTACCACTGGTATGGCTATTGAAACTGCTATAATATATTTATTGTACTTTGTTTCTAACGACTGTTCTTTCATTACTCTTTTAATAAAATTGCTATATCTTGTTGAATATCTCTAACACCTTTTTTTTCTAATCCATCATAGTACAAAATCGGATTGCCGTACTCGTCTCTTCTACATCGAATATTTCCGTTTTTATCAATCAGGGCAAACAAACCAGAATGCTCAAATCCACCATTGACTTTACTATTTTCACCAGCATATAAGTTAAAACCTTTATTGGCTAGGTCGTAAATATACTTCTTATCACCGGTAAGGAAATGCCAATTTGACAAAGTTGCACCTAGAATTTCCGCATGTTCTTTGAGCACTTTTGCAGTGTCATGCTCCGGGTCTATTGATATCGATGCGATTCCAAAATTTGGGTTGCCAAAAAATTGATTTTGTATCAAAATCATATTCTTATTCATTTTTGGACAAATAGATGGACAGGACGTAAAAAAGAACTCAAGGACATATACTTTTCCTTTGTAGTCATTATTTGAAATTTCTTTGTTGTTTTGATCAGTCAATTTAAACTGTGGCGCTGGACCAATTTTAATCAATTTTGAGTCAGCAGTTTGATGATTATTTACGTTGTCCAGCCGATCCCCTTTAACAACTTCGCCGTTATTGATTCTTGAAATAATTTTTGGAACAGCATAGATTCCAAAAAGCAGCACTATAAAAGATATGCCAATATAAGATTTGTTTTTTAACATTTCAGGGTTGGATTAAATTTGACGGTCAGCATTATTTCTCTTCAATGCCAAGCGATACTCTGCAAGGATCACTTTGACATCATCTGTCATTTCATTATACAAATCGGGGTTAGATGATGCGTCATATCCTTCCTTATATTCGTCCTTGTCTTTTCTGCCACGAAGATTTCGTTTCTTATCAATAATATATACATTGTTAGTTCCGAAATGAGAATCAAGTTTCCCTTTTAACTTTAGGCTGTCATAAAAACCCTGAATTTCGTTGGTAGGTGCAAAAACAAACAACCATTTGGAAGTATCCGTTAAATCCTTTAAACCGCGAAGAATTTCTTTGACTTGATTTTCGGTTCCTACAGGCGCGACCATCACAAACTGAAAATCTTTGAAATCTCTATTCTTATTGTAAATTTTTTGATTTAGATTGAAGTAATTTCCCTTATTCTTCAATATGTCTGTTCCTGAAAATCCAAGAATTGTAATTTTCTTGTTTAGAGTAACTACCTCACCATCTAGTGATTTCCAATGCGCCAAATCGGGAACATTTGGTGTTACGGTTGGGAGAAACATAAAACTATTCACACCAGTAGCAAAAAAAAGATAAGCAACAATTGGAAAAATAAAAAGAATAAATAAAACCAGGTTCTTTTTCATTTATGATGATGAATTAATGAAGTACAAAAATAAAAAAAGGTACGCAATGCGTACCCTTAAATTGAATTAATATGTTGTTAAAAATTCCACTTAATTGTAGAAGTTTTAAACACTTCAAAGACGTAATCGGCTTCTATTAATAATATAAAAAGTAAGTACATTACTAAGAAAATAACAGGTGATACTACAGCCCAACGAAGACTTGCTCTTTCGCCTTCCATATGCATAAACGCCCAAACAATATAATAGGCTTTAAAAAGTGTTAAGGCATAAAATATCCAGTTTAATAAATTCATTCCAAAAACTTCAGTCATATGCAATGGATCTGGTTTTAGAATCCCCAGAATTACCTCTACCGTGGTAACTACTGATAACAAACCAAAAACAAACCAAATTCTTTTTGTATTAGATACGTGTTCGTGTGACATAATAATAACTTAAAAAATTAAACAAGATAGAATACGGTGAAAACGAATACCCAAACTAAATCTACAAAGTGCCAATACAATCCCACTTTTTCAACCATTTCGTAGGTTCTTCGTTTCTCATAAGTACCCAAAAGCACATTAAAGAATATAATGATATTGATAATAACTCCTGAAAATACGTGGAAACCGTGGAAACCTGTAATGAAGAAAAAGAAGTCTGCAAATAATTTACTGCCATACTCATTTCGCACTAAATTAGCTCCTTCCACAACCAAATGCGCATTCTCTAATCTTCTTTCAGATTCTGCTCTTGTTAAGATTGTTTTGTGCTTATGCTTAGTTAATGTATGATCAATTTTAGGGTCTTTCTTAGCCTCTGCATCATCTTTGTAAATAGATTCTGTTCTAATCAAGATTTCAGGATGTGCTTTGAATCCCGCTTGAACTTCAGCAACAGAGTAAGTAGGTAAAGTAGGCTCTGACATAAACCAACGACCTTTGCTTCTATCCAATTGCTCTCTTTCTTCAGGTAATGTCATTGCGAAATCTTCTAATTTCACTCGCTTCCCAGTGTTATCAACGAATTGCAATAAACTTCCTCCTTTGGTTTCTATTGCACCATATTCACCGTGAATAAAATTCTTCCATTCCCAAGCTTGTGAGCCAACGAATATTAGACCTCCAATGATGGTAAGAAACATATAAAAAGCCACTTTCGCTTTGTTCATATGGTGTCCAGCATCTACTGCTAAAACCATGGTAACTGAAGAGAAAATCAAAATAAAAGTCATCAAAGCCACATAATACATCGGCGCCGCAACACCATGCATAAACGGGAAGTGGGTAAACACCTCTTCGGCTAAAGGCCAAGTTTCAATAAATTTAAATCTAGAAAAACCATAGGCTGCCAAAAATCCTGAGAAAGTCAAAGCATCTGATACGATAAAAAACCACATCATTAATTTGCCATAACTAGCCCCTAACGGTTCATTTCCGCCACCCCAAATTTTTTCTTCACTGTTTGCAGTTGTTACTGTCGCTCCCATAAAAGTTAATCGTTAAAAAGTTCCCAAAT